>CAKSBI010000068.1 GCA_934437985.1 uncultured Lachnospiraceae bacterium | reverse complement strand
CACAGAGGAATCCATATGTTTAATATACACTTTTATTTTTTGTATGTCAATAAGAATTATTGTAAACTTATATTATTTGAAACAGCTGCGGAACGTTTGAATATTCTTGTGCGGCAGAGCTGCCCATCCAGTATGGTGTAAGCCACCTGTCCAGACGGAATGAGCCACCATAATTGAAGTGCCACTCTCATAGTGATTTATCTAAGCCGTATTCTATATCTACCAGCATACCAAAGCGGTCTTCAAAAGGAACTTCATTAAATTTGGAATAGTCAAACTGGTTACGGAGTGCATCTGCCATTGTGGTAAGATGCATTTCAATAAGTTTATCTATTTCACGATATTTGGTCACAATGATGACCTCCTGCATAATAGATTTACAGAATAAGTGTGCATAATTTTATTATAAAACAAGTGGCTAATTGGGACGCAGATTATTCATCCGGTAAATCTGCACTTTCTTTTTCTTCTGCTGAGAGTGACCGGTCATGTTCATGCTGTTCCTTCTTCATCAGTTCATACATTTCTGTCTGCTCATCATAGTAAAATTTTTCAATATTCACGTATATAACTCCTCCCATACGCACCCTTCAAGCCATTCTTACATTACTCGACTTTATTTTGTTTCTATTTCATCATACTCTTTACATTTTATTTTTTGTTGGCATCGGAACAAATTCCAGTTTTAATTGCATCCCTAATCCCTGTGCAAGTTTTTTCACCATACTCAGGCTGGGATTTCTTGTTCCGTTCTCAATCCGGCTTATATCTGCCTGCGTAATTCCGGTTTTAGCCGATAAATCTTTCTGTGTCATATTCTGCTGCACTCTTGCATCAATCATCGCCTGTATAATATCATATTCCGGTTGCAGTGCATCATATTCTGCTTTTACATCCGGATTCTGCAATGCTCTTTTTTTATAATCTTTATAGCTAATCATTGCCATACCTCCGTTCATAATCTGCTTTATATTTCTTTGCCAGTTCCTTTTCTGCTTTTGGTGTCTTCTGCGATTTTTTTATAAATCCATTTGTCAGCACCACTTTCTTGCCTACAATAAAGAAATACAGTACTCTTGTAATATCTGATCCCTGTTTTGTACGAAGCTCAAATATTCCATTCTCCAATTGTTTTGAATATGGCTCACGAAGCAATGGACCGTTCATTTCCAGCAAGTCAATTGTCCGTAATGTTTTTGCCAGTAACTTAGGTTCCAGAGAATCCAATAATTCCTGCACAGGGCATCTTCCGTCTTCTGTATCATATAAAGTGATCTCATACATTAGTATGCTCCTTCCTCTTTATAATTATAATATGTCGTATTCGACATATTGTCAAGATGATTCCTGAATCCTAGCTACGCTGAGGCTTTTCTACCCACACACTCGGATTCGCAGACAATTCAAAAACGATGTACTAGCATTAGGTTTCCTATACGCCTGGGATACACCCTGAAACTATGCGCGTATATATCATAAATTTCTGTTAATATTTTATATTTTTTTGTGTAATGTCTAACATTCAATACCCACAAACAGGATTCCTCTGAAAATATTAATACAACTACGAACTTTGCCTGTAACAAGGCATGAAAAAATGATTATCTGCAACGAACTATATTATTC
>CAKSBI010000067.1 GCA_934437985.1 uncultured Lachnospiraceae bacterium | reverse complement strand
TATGATACTGTAACAAATATTTGTGTCTGTTTTTTGATTTCCACGTTCCCATAACGCAAGTATAGCACAACCCTCCGTTTCCGGCTACCTTAACCCACCGTCTAAAACCAGTGGGATTGCGGTAGCCCTATTTCAAGGAAACCTCCTGCTATAAGACTGTCTGTGTCCATCCCCTCTAACAGATATATGTCAGGTGCATCACCTGTCATTATATCCTTCATCATTCCTTCAATCCCTATATTACCATAATCCTTAAATTCTATAAAGTATTCATGTCTTCCACGGTTATATTCACTAACTGCCGCCCTTAGTTCTCCATCATCACCCGACATACCTGCAATCTTCACCGTTTCCTTTTTTTCTGTCTCTAAGCTTTTGTCAAGTATAAGCAGTTCCGTACCATTTGATATTTTGCCGGCACACAGTAATCTGTCTTCATCAAGCCTGCATATATAATCAAGGTCTGTCCTGACCATTCCCGAGATTTTACCTTCCTTATCATATAATACATGATAATAACCGCCTCCGATTCCCACCATAGAGTAAGTGCTGCCATCCATACCTCCATAACACTTTGAATTATATGGATCAAGCATATCAACATCTTCCATGCCTTCAGGCTGCTCCAGTGTATCCCTTGCGATCTCATTCCCGGACGAATCATATGTTAACCTGATTATGCCATATGACATATCCATATCCTCCCCGGGAATCCTATATTCTGCATATACTGTTATATCGCCATTATCTGCGGCAGATATTCCCCACAATGTTTTGACAGGCTTATCTTCTCCTGTATCCTTAGTTCCAAGCTTAATTACAATACTGTCCTTTTCATCCGCAATATCATATCTGTGAATATAAAATAAACATTCATTATTTTCATTAATCCCACCATTAGCGGCATAATACAACTTTCCATCTTTATAGCAGTATGTATTACTATTAATTATTGTATCCCCTGTGTCAAATGCGAGTTGTAGTACCCCATATTCCTCCACATTTTTTATGCCATTATTATCATTTTCATCATATCTTTCTGTAATACTCTTACCGCAGCCGGTAATCAACAAAACACATATTGATATCACAACTAATATGCCCTCAATATTTCTGTTACATATTTTTCTAATCAACCCGCATATCATATAATCATTCACAACCCCTCTCCATATCTCAAGTGTATATTAATAATCCCATTTTCTGTATGTCATATACAGGCACCCCACAGATATCAGGACACCTGTAATTAATGGAATCACTGCAGTCAGCAATAATGGTGCAGAAGCAAGGTAAGTTACTATATACTGCCACAATACACCTACAGGTGAAAGAATAAGTGCTGTAACACATACCTTACCAATGCTTCTGCCGTTAACAGATACAAGCATTGTAATACATGAGCATGCAAATAATATACTCAGCCCTGTCGCATACCACAGACCTATGAACCCACCAATACCGGCACTATATCTGACATCACCAAGCTCCATTATATTCTGTACCGGTGCAGACCACCCCTCAAGCTTATATTTCAGACTCACGTCATACAGGTCGGCTGCAATTTTTGCTCCCCAGATAATAATTGTCATGAACAATACATATATAGACTTACGCCTGAATACAGTACCACGCCCTCTTTTTGCCGACCTTATCAGTACACCGGCCCCACTTACATACTCTGTTACATATGTAAATGATGCTATAAGGACTATAGACACAACTGCAAGTATACTTTCAACAGTTCTGCTGACATCCCCATTTCTGCCAAACAGCCTCTCATATCCCCTGTCATTTAAGAACCACCCTTCTATGCCTCTTTTTTCAAGAACATCCGCATGCTCTTTTTGTTTCATAAGCTGGCTGAACATAAATTCAAGGTTATTGCCCGGTTCATTCTCATTAAAATCAATATCCGCAACCTGTTTATGTATATTCTCATAAGCTTCCAGACTTATATAATGGTCTCATAAATTAAGACACTGAAAACGACATTTCTTAATGAATCTGATATACTATAACCAACAAATGAAA
>CAKSBI010000066.1 GCA_934437985.1 uncultured Lachnospiraceae bacterium | reverse complement strand
TCTTGCCCCGTTTGGTGTATCAGCAAAAAGCCATGCACGTCTTGCAGTTGCAAAAGGACGTATATGTGATTCGCATAAATTATTGGATATTTCAAGACGTCCGTCTTCCAGGAACATTTCAAGTTCCTTCTTATTATTCAAAGAATAGTTCAGTGCCTTTGTAAGTTTTTCATTGGTTGTCGGTATACTGATGGTATTTTCAACCCACGACCAGAAGGCGTCCAGGAGTGCTCTTGATGCTTCCTGACGCTTTGCTTTTCTTTCATTATATATAAGGTCGGACATCTCACTCCTTGTTCTGGAGTAATGAAAGAAAGTGGCTTTGATATCCTCACATGCACCGCTTTGCAATACCCACATAAAAGAGTCACTGCCGGCTTTTTTGCCATTTTCCTTATTGACCTGAATTCTCGTCTCATCCATATGTAATATCTCACACTTCTGAATGAGCTCCTGATGAATCCGGTCATAAACAGGCATAAGCCATTCATCACTGCACCGTATTGTCCAGTGAGCCATATTTGCCCTTGAAAGTACAAGCCCCATTCGGTAAAAATCCTTTTCCTGACGGGCAAATGGAAGGCCCATTCCAAACTTCTGGTACATAATCTGTGCAACCAGGGAATGTGTAGCTATGGAATGTGGCAATACCTTAGCCGGAACAGATGCCTTCTGGATATGTTTAGGTCTGTCATTTTCATTCGAACCACATACCATACACTTTGCCACCTGACGTACTATCTGTCTGACAAGCAGCGTTGCAGGTTTGAATTCTACTTCTGTACGCACAATCTCTTTACCAATGACCTTTAATTCTCCACCACATACAGAACACCTTTCTTCCGCATCAATAACATATTCTTCAATTTCTTTTGGAAGACCGGCAAGCATTTCCTTACGTATTCCCGGTTTACGCGGAGTTCTCTTATGTTCCTTAACTACAATGTTTTCCTGATCCTTTAGTAAGGCTTTCGCTAATTCCGTAGTTTCTTCAAATAAACATAACTGCTCATATCCTGTTGAGACTTCGGATGATCTTCCAAACATCTTTTTTCTGGCATGGAGCAATGCCTGTGTCATATTTTCTATTTGAATCTGCTGTCTGCGGATAACTTCATCTTTTTCTCTAAGCATGTTGTCTTTCTCTGAAAGCTGAAGTTTCTGCTTTTTAACCAGCTCCCGCAACATTTGCAATTCTTCTTTTTCCGTCATTGGTACACCTGCTTTTATCCCGTTTTTAGATAAGATAATTATATCATTCCCAGACAAATTTTTCTATAAAAACAAGATAAAAGCAAGGCTTAAAAATGCCGAAAATATCTGTATTTCAGCCAATTTTTTGTGTATTATTATCCAAGTCAGAAGCATGTATTTTCCGTCGATAAACAGACGGCGTGATGGGCATGTTTCTGTTCTATCTCCAGCCCATCCAGAAGCCATTCAAGCTGTTGTCCCGTTATTTCCTTAACCTCGTCTTTATTTCTCGGCCACTGAAATTTCATTCCGTCCAGTAATTTCTTTGTCGCAAGTACAAATCCATTATTATCATATCTGAGTACCTTAATGGCATTTCTTCTCCTGTTACAAAATATAAAAACATAGCCGGCTGCAAACAGATCCATATGATACTGCATTGTAACCATCGATGAAAGGCTTGTTATCTGCTTCCGGAAGTCTGTTGCACCTGTTGCCAGAATGATATGCTCAGCGCCTCCTGCAAAACTCTTTAACATCCATCCCCCAGCTCCTTTATAAAGACAGCAGCCAGTGCCGCTTCATTTTTATTATGAATTGACAGAGAACAGTATCTGTTAATAATAACCACTCCATCGGCTGCTCCACTGTTGTTATGAGATGCTTCCATCAAATGAGTTACTTCAGCAAAACAGGTGGTTTTATTAACATTATTTATTGAATCCAAAATCTTTTTATGCCAGTAATAATAGGCATGCTTTGAAATCTGATTTTGCTTGCACCATTCATCAACAGTCAAATCACTCTGCTTAATTTCTTCAAGCCGTTGTTTCCATAATATGAATTTTTCACTTTCCATACATTACCTCCTGAATAAATTTGATCCAGGAAAGTATATCAGGTATGAGGAGATGATTAAAGAACGCTATGTTTTGGGGCACTTACA
>CAKSBI010000065.1 GCA_934437985.1 uncultured Lachnospiraceae bacterium | reverse complement strand
TGAATAAATTTGATCCAGGAAAGTATATCAGGTATGAGGAGATGATTAAAGAACGCTATGTTTTGGGGCACTTACATATATTCTTGATTAGTATCCTTTTCTGCATATTCATACAAATCTAATGAAACAATATCAACATCACTATAATCACTATTTTCAACCATTATCTGCTTAGCAACTACTGGTTCAATTGCATTTTTCATTATTATAACAGATGATTTTGAACTTATAAAAACAGATGCACAAAATACCAATAACATTACGACAACACGTACAACGATTTTATGCTTAACCTCAACTTTATTAAATAGGATGATAAATACAAGTGGACAAGATATAATCGCTAATAATAACTGAATTCCTATATACACCCCTGTCATAGATGTCAAAAAAAGAAACATAAATAATGTAAAAATCCAAGACATGCTATGTCCTAATATTTTTAATGCTTTCATAATAATCCCCCTTTAATGTGATTTCTAAATAATTTCCATATACTTATACTTATCTCTTGCTATCATATACAATATAATCAATAATATTACATCATATGACACTAAAAATATTAATGAATACGAGTCATCAATTACTTGTGTGACATTATTTCTATCACCAAACTTCAAATTTATCAAACTGTTGCATTGATTATATCAAAGAATCATGCTTGCAACAATCCCCTTAAAACGAGAGGCAGGTGTGCCCTCCTGCCCCTCAAAAAGAAAGGGAAGGTGAAAAATATATAGTCAACCGCTGTTTCCAGCAGCTATGAATCGTTACTTACCATAGAAATCATGGTTCACTTCTGCTTTATAGTAATTACTACATGTTACCGGAGCATTATACAGTGTCGTGAGCATATAGCTTCGTATGTTGCGTACCTTTGTAGTATTGTTGCGAAGGCATTCCAGCACATACTCCATCGTATGAAAATCTATCTTCTCTGTCGGATGACACTGAAGCAATGCAGGCGAGACCTCTTTTAATTAAATAATATTATTTTTCCAAAAAGATGTTATATAAGTCCTCCAATTCTGGTCTGCACGACATAAATATCTTTCCAAGTTTCGGATCAAAATGCTGTCCCAAAGACTCCTCAATGATTTTAAATGCTTCATCATAGGTGAAAGCCTCTTTATAACAGCGCTTGGTTACGAGAGCATCAAACACATCCGCTAGTGCCATAATTCGAGCCTCAATCGGAATCTCTTCCCCTTTAAGACCACCAGGATAGCCATACCCATTCCATTTTTCATGATGGTAATGGGCGACATTTTCTGCGATTTTCACAAAATCATCGTCCTCCACACCCCGAAGAATGTTCTCAACAGTTTTGGCACCCTGTGCAGCATGAGTCTTCATGATAGCAAATTCTTCATCCGTATATTTCCCTGGTTTGCGAAGAATCTTATCGTCGATTGCAATCTTTCCCAAATCATGCATAGGAGCTGCCTTTGCAACACATTTCAGAAATGCCTCATCAAAGCCAAACTCACTACAATATTGTTCCAGCTTCTCTGAAAAAGTCTTCACAACTGCACTGGTTCGCTTAATATGTCCACCAGTATAGGTGTCACGGCTTTCCACCATGTCCGCCATACCAAGCACCATCATGTCTTTAATGTGGACAATATGCTCTGTCTGACGCTCAACCTCACGCTCAAGACTCACACTGTACTGCATCTCCATTGTTCGGTCAATAAACTCAATCAGATAGCCTACGCAAGGCTTCTTTCCATAACCGATCATACGAAGCTCCATCTCATAATAGCGCCCCTGAACCGTAATGGTTTTCTTTCCGCTTCCCTCTTTATAACACTGATACAAAAACTGAATAACTTCGTTGTAAAATGCATTATCCTCTTCAGGCACTCCACAATCCACTTTCAAATGATTAATCTCAGGATATAACTTCTTCAAATAATCATTCGCACTGATATATCTGCATTTGTCATCAAACACCACATATCCGTACTCATTCATCTTCTCCACTGCGCTAATAATGTTGGTAGACATATCGTAAATGTTAACCCGCTCAAAATAATTGATAAGAAGTGCAATTCCAAACAAATATCCCACAGACAGAAAGCTGATGTTAGAGCCAATAATCCGTTCAAAAATATACATAAAAATAATTGCAAAACAACATACACACAATGTAAGCACTAGTCGGAAAGAAAGCTGTGTTCTTCTCTTAATTGCATATACCAGATATACCACCATAACAACTGCATATAAAAGCAACATAATCGGGTACAATATATGAAGTGGTCCATAAGATTTTATCAGGTAACTATATCCATTCGTGTGTCCCAGCTCCACAGTTTTATAGTAGATATCCGTTTTCCCAATGGTAAAAACAAGACCTATAATAAGCGTAGCATATCCAATCAAAAATGCCTTGATTGACTTCGGGATTTCATTTCCACACAAACGTGCAAGAACAAACACAGTAAGAAGCGGTGCAAAGCATCCCCCTACGTAAAGAAATTTATTTGCCCACAAGGCAACATCCAAGTTTTCAGACACCGACAACATATATCTTCCAAAGCAGTTCACTCCCACCATGATGCTAAACATAATAAACAATGAATCTACCTTTTTGCTTCGAAAAAGAAAACTTCCAAGCATGATTAGTGCAAGTATGCATACAACAAAGTTAAACCCAACTACCATAGCTCACCTTCTCCTTTGTTTACAGAGTATCACAGCTTTTTCTTTTCATAGCTGGTCTCCCTCTTAATAAACTTATTAGAGGCTACCTTTTCGCAGAATACAAGACATACATGACATGTCCATCTCTTAAAAAGCCAGCCTCTTTAATTACTTTTTAATTAT
>CAKSBI010000064.1 GCA_934437985.1 uncultured Lachnospiraceae bacterium | reverse complement strand
AAAGGACATTCCCCAGTATCTCTACTGAAAAATGTCCTATACATATCAATATCTTTGTTGCATACCTGCTACATATGTGTTGCATTCGATGTAAATTCCAGCACATCTGACAGCATTCCACAACTTCTGTAACCCTTGTAAAATGGGCTTTTTTTGATATTCTCGTTTCTGAAAGATTATCTCTTTGAGAACTGTGGAGCACGACGTGCCTTCTTTAAACCGTACTTCTTTCTTTCCTTCATTCTTGAATCTCTTGTAAGGAATCCTGCTTTCTTAAGTGCTGGACGGTTTTCTGCATCAGCCTCAAGAAGTGCTCTTGAGATTCCGTGACGAATAGCACCAGCCTGACCTGTAAATCCGCCACCTTTAACTGTTGTAATAACATCAAACTTCTCTGTAGCTCCGATCAGCTCAAGTGGCTGACGAACGATAAGCTTCAATGTTTCAAGACCAAAATACTCATCTATATCTTTCTTATTAATTGTAATCTTACCTGAACCCGGTACAAGATATACTCTTGCAACACTGCTCTTTCTTCTTCCTGTTCCATAATACTTTACTGTAGCCAATGTTATATCCTCCTTTCAACCTCTTATTAATACTTCTCTGCAATAACTAACTCTTCAGGCTTCTGTGCCGCATGTGGATGCTCTGGTGCAGCATATACATGAAGCTTTGTTATCATCTGTCTTCCAAGAGGTCCCTTTGGAAGCATTCCCTTAACCGCATGATTGATTACATACTCAGGCTTTTTCTGAAGCATCTCCTTAAGAGTTGTCTCTTTCATTCCACCTACATAATCTGAATGATTGTAATAAATCTTCTGATCAAGCTTCTTACCTGTAACCTTAATCTTATCTGCATTAATAACGATAACATAATCACCGGTATCAATATGTGGTGTATATATAGGCTTATTCTTACCTCTTAATACGTTAGCAATCTCTGCTGAAAGACGTCCAAGTGTATGATTTGTTGCATCTACAACATACCATTTTCTTTCAATTGTGGATGGGCTAGCCATAAAACTCTTCATCCTGATAACCTCCTCAAAACTAAACTCATCTTATCTGTTCCTGACACTCTGCGTCCGGCTTACCGGGGCTTTGGCTGACCTCGACACATCATGCCACATTCAAATATTCTATTACAATTGCCTGTACATGTCAAGCGGTTTTGTTTATTTTTTCATTAACGGCTTTTTTACTCCCAGTCGGTAAATTCAATCTCCTTAAGGGTAAGTCCCTTTGCAGGTGCTGTATTAACTGAATATATCCTGTCACGTGCCGCAAGAATCTCCGGTATGCGCTCCGGCTTCATTTTTCCCATTCCAACATCAACCAGTGCACCTGTAAGCATTCTTACCATATTATATAAAAATCCGTTTCCCTGCACAGTCAGTATCAGCTCGTCATCACACTCATCTATATCCAATGAATATATTATACGCACTGTTGACTTCGCCTGCGTATGGACAGAACAAAAATTTCTGAAATCATGCTGTCCGACAAAATATGACGCAGCTTCCCTCATTTTTTCAACATCAAGCTTTCTGTGAACATGATAAGTATTGCGGCTTTTAACAGGCATATCTGTCCTTCTGTTAAGAATCCTGTATTCGTAAGTCTTAATACTGTCACATTTTCTTGGATGAAAGTCTGCTTGTACCTCGAAGGATTCCTGAACTACAATATCATCCGGAAGTGTCCTGTTAATTGCCAGGCTTATCTTTTCGGGTGGAATACTTGTCTCAGTATCAAATACAGCGACATTTCCCTCCGCATGTACGCCCGCATCTGTCCTGCTTGCCCCGATAATCGTTATCTCTTCACCGAGCAGCCTGCTGAGCTGTTCATTCAGTATCTGTTCAATTGTAACAGCATTAGGCTGCGACTGCCACCCATGATAATTAGTTCCATCGTAAGCAACTATCATACATACTCTTTTCATCTATATAATCCCTTCATTATTGTACAATTTTATAATACGGGCAACAACATCCTGTTCCCATATCCTACACCAGCACTCCGGCAGCAATAGTCAGGGCGAACATGCCTACAACAATAAGATATGCAATAAAGTCATGGCCGCTATATCTCAATGGCCGTAGCTTTGTCCTTCCCATTCCACCATGATAGCAGCGTGCATCCATTGCCATTGCAAGATCACCGGCACGCTGTATCGCCGATACAAGCAATGGAATCAGTATAGCAATCATACTCTTTGCCCTGTCAATAAACTTTCCCTCTTCAAAATTGCCTCCACGTGATGACTGCGCTTTTATTATTTTATCTGCCTCTTCTATCAATATAGGGATAAATCTCAGGGCAAGTGACATCATCAACGCAAATTCATGTACCGGAACCTTTATCTTATTCAATGGACGCAACGCCTTCTCAATTCCATCTGTAAGTTCATTTGGGGTTGTCGTATACGTCATAAGTGACGAACCAATAACAAGATAAATAAGCCGGAGTACCATAAAAAATGCTTTCTTCACGCCTTCCATGGTTATGGTGAATTTCCAGTACTCGAAAATTACATTATCCCCCTGTGTCAGCAGAAGATTCATAAGACCGGTAAGCACAATAAGCAGTACCACCGGTTTCAGCCCCTTAATTATATACTTAAGCGGAACCTTCGACATCACCAGTACAGATACAAGATATACAGTTGCCAAAGCGTATACAGCTATAGTATCAAATGGAAATAACGATATGATAAACAATATCGTCGCCGCGAGTTTTACACGCGGGTCAAGCTTATGTATTACCGACCCGGTCGGGTAGTACTGGCCTATCGTAATATCTCTTAACATAACTACTCCTTACAATCATCTTATTTCTCTGCCTGCAAT
>CAKSBI010000063.1 GCA_934437985.1 uncultured Lachnospiraceae bacterium | reverse complement strand
TTTCTAAAGTACTTTTGGATTCTGCACATGATGCCATGCCTTATTATCAATACTTCAAACGTGAGAATATAACACCAAGTCAGCAACCACCACTTCAAGTGGTGGTTTGCTATTAGCCCTATAAGGGCTATGTTACTGCTCGCCTAAAAGGCGGGTATCGCAAGCACTATTACTGGCAGCTGCTAAAAAGCAGCTCCGTCACTATCTTCTTTTCGCGACTCTTCTGCTTGCTCACTTATATATTTCTTAATTGCATCCTCGGTTATATTGCCGACAGTTGCAACATAATACCCTCTTGCCCAAAAGGCTTTACTCCACTTACTTTGAAGTTCAGGATGCTTATCATATATCATCAATGCACTTTTACCCTTTAAATATCCCATAAAACTTGAAACACTCATTTTAGGCGGAATACATACACATAAATGAACATGATCACTGCACACTGCTCCTTCAACTATCTCAACATTTTTATAAGCACATAACGATTTTATTATACTCCTAACATCTTCTCGCAATCTTCCATACAATTGTTTTTTGCGATATTTTGGTATGAATACAATATGGTATTGGCATTTCCATCTTGTATGTGATAAACTTTTACTGTCCATATGGACGCCTCCTTTACGATGAAATATGGCTTGCGACACCATTCTCATTGTATCACAGGAGGCTTTTCTATGCCGTCCTTATCGCTACTGCTTACTCTATTCTCCCCAGCATAGCTGGGGGATTAGCGTTTTCATTTACCAACTGCATTTCTAATTCGTGTTCAGAGTATTCCGGTGATAATTCCGCAAAATCAAATGTATATTCGTCTTTTACCGCAAGCTTAGCCTGTACCCTTTGCTCAACCGGAAGTGTTAAATCAAAATTCGTCTGATTCAGTAAATATTTCTCATAGGTCTGTGCCTCAATAAAATTAGTTAAAATACGCTTAGTCCAACCATATCTTTTCGTCATTTGAATGTAAAATTCACGTTGCAAATCATCCTTACATTTTTCCATAATGATGATATTATTGCTCCGGCTAATTTCTCGCACCAGTGGTGCGAGTTTTATTTACGCCATCACATATCCATCCTTAATTTGTAATTGTCTCTAATACCTGCATTAGCGTATCTGCAAAATCTTTCGGACTTTCCTGCGGTACAGTGTGACCCCAGCCGTCAATTAACCGCATCTCTTTTTTCGGTGCTGTAATTGTATGAAAATAATCTTCGGTATACTTTACCGGAGTAATCCAGTCACACGACCCTGAAATAAAGCCTACCGGAATTTGATATTCTGTTCCATACGCATATACATCTTCGGTACTTATATAATCAAAAAGCTGGCTGTTTAACTCTACAAAATCTGAAAGGTTCCCTAACTGCTTTCCAAACCAGAGCACATCATATACTCCCAGATAAGGAGAGGTCAGTGCAGTCATTATATAATTGTTTTCCTTTTCCGGTACATGATAATGTGACACATAACTTCTTAATGCAAGCATATTTTCTAATGTTGCATCTGCCTGATATTTTTCAAAAGCAGCAATCATGGCAGTTGTATCATCTCCTTTTTCTTTGGCAACAGAAAGAGCATCTTCGTAAGCATAAATATCACTCCCGCCTGCCCCCATTTGTCCGACACCAACATAAGCTGCTACCTTATCCGGATGTTCGATTGCATATTTGCTCCCGACCATAGTGCCATAGGAATGTCCTACCAATATTACATTTTCCTGTTGAAATCTGTCACAAACATAATCGACCAAGGCATCCAAATCTGCCTGTGCCTGCTCAAAAGTTGCCGTATCATTATAAGGATCATTATCTTTATTTTTATAATAGGTTCTTCCGCAGCCTCGCTGATTCCATGCAACTACAGTATAGTCATCCTTAAGATAATTTGAAAATGCATATGTTTCCATTGTATCAGGACTTGCCGGACCTCCATGAATCCAAATAATTACAGGATTACTTACATCTTCTCCTCGAATCAGATAATACTGTTCCTGCCCACATAAATCAATATAGCCTTCTTCCTCAATTCCATTGGAACTATGTATACATCCCCTGATTGCATTATAGTTTCTGGCTCCGATTATTATAGTAATCCCCCCGAAAACAATCACCAAAACAACCATCAATGCTACACAAAAAATTCTACAAATAATCCCTTTCTTTTTCTCATCATTAAAAACTTCCTTTTTGTGAGATAAATGAATACCTATATGACCAATTCCCAAAATAATCGTTGCCAAAAGCATGAAAAAGTTAGCGCCATAAATCCCTAAAGAGAAAAAAGCTACAACCGGCAGACTTGCTCCGGCAACCGGTATCCCAAGAAAAGAGGAATAAAAATCTGTCATTTTCTGTTCACTGCGAAAATATCTGATCCAATAACCTTCATAGAAAAGCATCAACAAAACAGCCAGTGCCAGCCATATTGTCCAAAGATTCGGTTCCCGCAGATTAAAATCAGAGAATATTAATGCCATAGCACAGACAAGTATTTCCCCGATTCTTTCAAACAGCAACAATACTTTATTTTCATTTACAACATACTTCTCGTAATCCTTCGGTTTGTGCTTTGTCCAAATTATATTGGGAATAAACAACATTAGCAGAAATATCAATCCCATATACGAAAATCCAAAATGAATCATTTTTATGCTCCTTATATTTTTTCAATCCGACAAATTCAATATACACCAATGATTATACCATAACATCAGTTATCCTGCATCCATATTTTGAATATATTGCTTTATTCCCCTTTTCTGCATTATGTCCAATCTCATACAATAATGTATGTCCATAATCAAATAATATCATCTTCGGTTTCTGTATACTCATCTTTATATTCTCCATATATTAAATCTAAGGAAACGCTGATTAATTAACCTTATTCTCAGCATTTTCCCATTTTGTCAAGTTTTTATAATAACCAAGAGGA
>CAKSBI010000062.1 GCA_934437985.1 uncultured Lachnospiraceae bacterium | reverse complement strand
TCGGTTAATCGACATAGGGGAATCATACAGTGGCAGTATGACGGTCTCCAAAACCGTTCACGGGGGTTCGAATCCCTCTTCCCCTGCTACAGATTCAGCGTCTGGACATATTTTTGTTCGGACGCTGTTTGAGTTTATGGAAGTGTTAAGGGCGGTCTGCATAAAAAAACAGTCTGGACATTAAAGGAGTTAGTTATGGTAAATCAGGATATACTTGATGAAAAGATGATTAAGAGTCTTATATCTTCACCGGACATATCTGTTGAAGTATATGATTCAATTGATTCTACTAATATTGAATTAAAGAGAAGAATCAGGGACGGGTATTCATTTGAGACAGCTGATATGCTGATTGTTGCCAATGAGCAGACAGGCGGCAGGGGAAGACTTGGCAGGACATTTGAATCTCCGAAGGGCAGCGGAATATACATGTCATTTCATATAAAACCACGTAACATGGAAGAGGATGTGATGCTTATTACTACAGCTGCAGCTGTAGCAGTGGCACGGGGAATATATCAGACTACCGGGATTGATTCAGATATAAAATGGGTTAATGACATATATGTGGGTATGCGTAAGGTCTGCGGTATACTTGCTGAGGCTGTGACGGCTCCTGATGGAGATTACCATATAATACTTGGTATCGGCATTAATATTGTTATGCCCGGGGATATGTTTGGTGAAGGCGTGAGGGATATTGCCGGGGCGTTATTTTCTGATGTGGATGAACAGAATGTAAGCCGGAATGAGATTGCAGCCGCAGTAGCGGATTCATTTTTAAAAATATACGGCAGTATATCTGACAGGGAATATATGGAGGAGTATAGGAAGCGTTCGTTAGTTATTGGAAAAGAAGTAAGATATCTGAGAGAAAATGAATGGCATGATGCTGTGGTCACAGGTATCGATGATGATGGTGGGCTGCAAATTGAAGAGAATGGTGTGAACACAACACTCCGTACCGGTGAGATAACACTCAGGTTAAGATAACAGTTATATAAAAAGCAGCAGTAACAGTGACCTGTAATAAAAAAATACAATAAAAACTGTTGAAAAACGTATTAGGTACAGTTATACTGGTAAGGAATGTGTTAGATGAGAGGTGAATTATGTACGAACTTTTAAAGCGTGACGGACTTGCAAGGCGCGGAAGACTTACAACTGTTCATGGTGTTGTTGAGACGCCGGTATTCATGAATGTTGGAACTGTAGGGGCAATTAAGGGTGCGGTATCTACAGAAGATCTGGAGAATATTGGAACGCAGGTTGAATTGTCTAATACTTATCATCTGCATGTTCGTACAGGAGATAAGCTTATCAGGGAAATGGGTGGTCTGCATAAGTTTATGTCGTGGGATAAGCCGATACTTACTGATTCGGGTGGATTTCAGGTGTTTTCGCTTGCAGGGCTTCGTAAGATTAAGGAGGAGGGCGTATCGTTCAGGTCACATATAGATGGACGTAAGATATTCATGGGACCTGAGGAGAGTATGCAGATTCAGTCTAACCTTGGCTCAACTATAGCGATGGCATTTGATGAGTGCCCATCGTCAACAGCAGGCAGGGAATATATCAGAAATTCAGTGGACAGGACAGCGAGATGGCTTGAACGATGTGTTAAGGAGATGAACAGACTTAACAGTCTGCCTGACACGGTTAACCCGGAACAGATGTTATTTGGAATTAATCAGGGGGCAGTATTTAATGATATACGTATTGAACATGCAAAACGTATATCGGAGCTTGACCTGGATGGTTATGCTGTAGGAGGCCTGGCAGTTGGTGAGACACACGAGCAGATGTATGATGTGCTTGACTCTGTTGTACCTCATTTACCACAGAATAAGCCTATATATCTGATGGGAGTTGGAACACCGGCTAACATACTCGAGGCAGTTGAACGGGGTGTGGATTTCTTTGACTGTGTGTATCCTACACGTAACGGACGGCATGGACATGCATATACGGCAGGCGGTAAGATTAATCTTCTTAATGCCAGACATGAAAAGGATGACAGACCGATAGAACCGGGATGCCGGTGTCCGGCCTGCAGAAGGTACAGCAGGGCATATATAAGACATCTGCTTAAGGCAAAGGAGATGCTCGGATTAAGACTTATGGTGCTTCATAACCTGTATTTTTATAACCATCTTATGGAAGAGATAAGACAGGCAATTGATGAAGGGAGATTTGCTGAGTATAAAAAAGCTAAGCTTGCCGGATTTGAGGCCGGTTTGGAATAAATGATTACCCAAAATGAAATTTAGGAGGTTTATTATGATTAATGTAGTATTGTCAAATGGACAGCAGCAAGGTGGAGGTTTATTTGGTGGAATCGGACTGCTTGTATTCTATGCACTTATATTTGCGGCATTTTACTTCTTTGCAATCCGTCCTCAGAAGAAACGTCAGAAGGCGCAGGATGCGCTTGTTGCATCTGTAGAGGTTGGTGATTATGTACTCACGACAAGTGGATTTTATGGCGAAATCATCGATATAGTAGATGAACATGTCGTGGTAGAATTTGGTAACAACAAGAATTGCAGAATTCCTATGAAAAAGGAAGCAATTGTTGAAGTTGAGAAAGCAAAGAAGTAATTGCTGATAAGTACTCCGTAACAGGCTTGAATCTTGAATAATGAAACAATAATAAAGGGCATGATACTTTCGATAATGTCAGGGTATCATGCCCTTTGTGGTGCATATTATACAGCATACTTACGTACTTCTTTTATCTTCTCAAGCAGTGAATAAGGAATTTTAAGGTTACCCATTCCGGAGCCTATTGATATCTCGGGTTTATTGGCACCATGGAAATCTGAACCGCCTGTAAGTAAAAGTGAGTATCTGTGTGCGAGTGATCTTACAATCTCTTCGTCCTGATTAGTATATGTTGAGTAGATTGCTTCAATTCCGGCAAGACCTGCTTTTTTAAGCCTTGCGACAAGCGCTTCAAGCTCTGCGGCAGGAAGATTGTATATGATCGGATGGGCAAGGACCGGAGTTCCGCCACAGTCAAGAATTAACCTGACACATTCCTCAGGACTGAGATATCTTCTTTTGACAAAATAAGGTGTGTCCACACCCAGATAATGCTTGAATGCATCGGCTTTGTCCCTTGAATATCCGTGGTCTATCATATACCTTGCAAAATGTCCTCTTGTAAGAACCATGTCATTGTTGCCATTACGCAGCTTTTCAACTGAAATATCGACACCGCCCCCACGCAGCCGTTTGCACATTTCGTAATTACGCCATTCACGTTCCTCGACCATGTCATGAGCCATTTTTTTCAGAAGTTCGGATGTGTGGTCGATATAGAGGCCGAGAATGTGGATATCTCCATTGCCGTATCCGGCTGACAGTTCAATACCCGGAATTACTTCAATTGGAAAAGAGGTGTTAATTGCCTCCTCAATTCCGGCAACTGTATCATGGTCGGTAAGTGCAATCGCACTGAGCCCTGTCTTATATGCAAGCTCTACAAGTCCGGCGGGAGTAAGTGTTCCGTCCGAAGCAGTAGAATGAGTGTGAAGATCTACAAGTTTTGTTTCTGCTGTCTGCATAGATAATATTCCTTTCTATAGTTTGTACTCTGGT
>CAKSBI010000061.1 GCA_934437985.1 uncultured Lachnospiraceae bacterium | reverse complement strand
TATTTTGCTATTGCCACTTACTTAACCGTTATGATATTATAAAATTGTGTTATTTTTACAAAATCAACATGCATATTTTGCTATTATTATACATTTGCAGGGAGGGGTAGATAAGCATGATATACTTAGTAGAAGATGATGACAATATCCGTGAGCTTGTAGTGTATACGCTTAATCAGATGAAGCTTCCAACAAAAGGATTTACCTGCCCTTCAGAGTTCTGGAAGGCATTAAAAAATGAAAACCCGGAAATGATTCTGCTTGATATTATGCTTCCGGAGGAGGACGGATTATGTATCCTCCAGACTATACGGAGCGACCACAAGACCAAAAAGCTCCCTGTTATCATGCTTACAGCCAAGGTTGATGAATATGACCGTGTGAAAGGTCTTGAAAGCGGTGCTGACGATTATATAACCAAGCCCTTTGGCATGATGGAGCTTGTTGCAAGAATCAAGGCCGTCTTAAGACGGGCAGACTACAGCGTGACACAGCTTGATTACAGAATTGACAATATGTATGTATGTCCGTCAAAGCATATTGTTTCGGTAGATAATGTCAACATATCTCTTACACGTAAAGAATTTGACCTGTTATGCATGCTCCTTGCCAATCGTGGAATCGTTCTTACCAGGGACAGTATCCTTGACCAGATATGGGGGTATTCATTTGATGGGGAGAACCGTACAGTTGACGTACATATCAGGACCCTGCGTCAAAAACTTGGTTCTGCCGGTGAACTTATACACACGATACGTGGTGTCGGATACAAGATTAACTGAGATTCCCATGGCTTACATATAATTCTATAACAGGGCGGTGTATAACGTGAAAAAAATAGTTTTCAGAAGATTTATTATTCTGTCATTAATTGTTATGGCATGCACATTTTCTGCTGCAGCAATGATAGGCTGCTCCATCAAAAGCGGTTCTTCATACATTCCCGCCATAATCCTTATAATACTTACAATACTTCTTATTATCAGCTTTGCCATTAACACAGCCTATATAATAGCGAAGCCTGTCAGACAGATTAATCTGTCTAATCCTGATCCTGACGAAGCTTACCCGGAGCTTTTACCCCTTATTGAAAAGATTATCACACAGAACGAAGAAATAGCTTCACATATGGCAAAGCTTAAAAATGATACTGACATGTCAGACAGGATGAGACGTGAATTTACAGCCAATGTAACCCACGAGCTTAAAACTCCCCTTACTTCAATCTCCGGTTATTCAGAGATTCTTCGTGACGGCATTGTTAAAAAATCTGATGTTTCAGCATTTGCGGGTAAGATTTACGACGAGGCATCAAGGCTTATCAGCCTTGTCAATGATATTCTGAAGTTATCAGAGCTTGATGAAAAGAATGCCGATAAAAAAGAATATGAAAAGATTGACCTGTATAATCTGTCAGATAAGATAATCAGCCAGCTTGAGCCTATTGCCGCCAGGAATGATATAAAGCTTTCACTGACCGGGAGCCACGCCACTATCAAGGGTATCGGTCTTATTTTAGATGAGATGATATATAACCTTATTGACAACGCCATCAAGTATAATGTAAAAGGTGGCAGGGTTGAAGTTAATATTGAGCAGTTCATTGACGGCACCGAGCTTTCCGTGCGTGACACCGGCATCGGCATCAAAACAAAGGATATTGACCATATATTTGAACGCTTTTACCGTGTTGACAAAAGCCACTCCAAGGCAATCGGCGGCACGGGTCTTGGACTGTCCATAGTTAAACATGGTGCAATGTTCCACAATGCACGGATTCATGTAAAAAGCAAACCCGGCAAAGGCACAACGATATCAATAACCTTCTGATTTCTTAACATAGATTTAACATTTACCGCATTTACTTTTTACATTACTCTGCTAATGTAATAAAAAAATTACATTACGGAGGACGTATTATGCCAGGATTTCAGATCGTCATATCACTTCTCGGCGGTGTTGCATTATTTTTATTCGGAATGTCTCTTATGGGCGACGGACTTAAAAAGGTTGCCGGCAATAAGCTTGAAATTATTCTGTGGAAGTTATCCAGTAATCCCCTGAAAGGAATTCTTCTTGGAACCGGCGTTACTGCCGTAATCCAGAGTTCATCCGCAACTACAGTAATGGTTGTCGGCTTTGTTAATTCCGGAATGATGAAGGTCAGCCAGGCTATCGGAATCGTCATGGGTGCCAACATCGGTACAAGTATTACCGGATGGATATTATGCCTTTCATACCTTGACGGAGATGCAAGTGGCCTTGCACAGCTGCTCTCTACTGCAACCTTAAGTGCAATTATAGCTGTAATCGGAATTATTCTCCAGATGGCAGGCAAAAAGATGGTATATAAGAATATCGGTAACATTATGCTCGGATTCTCCGTACTGATGTTCGGTATGCAGCAGATGAGTGGTGCTGTCACTCCATTAAAGGAAAGCGAAGCATTTATCAATACATTTACCGCATTTTCCAATAATCCGCTTCTTGGTATTCTGATGGGAATTATAATTACCGCCATCCTGCAAAGTGCCTCTGCTTCTGTAGGTATCCTGCAGGCTCTTTCCGTAACGGGTGCAATAAGCTTTGGCACTGCTGTTCCTATTGTTATGGGTATGGGTATTGGTGCTGCTGCCCCGGTTCTGTTATCCGCTATCAGTGCTAATACCAATGGTAAACGTACAGCATTTGTTTACCTGTTTAACGACTTATTTGGTACAATCATCTGGGGAACAGTCTTTTATGTCGTTAACGCTATCGTGCATTTTGATTTTATGGATACTACAATGACACCTGTAGGTATTGCAGCTATTAACTCTGTATTCAGGATTCTGACTATACTTGCACTCAGCCCATTCATAAAGTCAATTGAAAAGCTTGTATGCTTCCTGTTCAAGGATACACCTGAGGATCTTGAGGACATCAGGGACTTTGATCTTCTTGAAGAGCGTTTTCTTGACCATCCTGCACTTGCAATTGAGCAGAGCCGCCAGGCAGTTATGTCTATGGCAGTCAAGGCAAAGAAGAATGTAGGCAGGGCAATCTCACTGCTTACCGAATACGAAGATAAGAAGTTTGAAAAGGTTGAGCGCAAAGAAGCAATTATTGATAAATACGAAGATAAGCTTGGCACTTACCTCGTAAAACTTACTGCGGTAGAGCTGCAGAACAACCAGACCAATCAGGTTTCGCTTATTCTGCACACTATAGGCTATTTTGAACGTATCGGTGACCATGCTGTTAATATTGCTGAGGTATCAAAGGAAATATATGAAAAGAAGCTCAAGTTCTCAAAAGAGGCAACTAAGGAGCTTAAAGTTATCAGAACAGCAGTAACCGACATTCTTGACCTGACAATTGATGCTTATACTGAATATGACCTTGATATGGCTTATCATGTTGAACCGCTTGAGGAAGTAATTGATACATTATGCTACGAGCTTAAGAACCGTCATATTAAAAGAGTACAGTCAGGCAACTGTACCCTTAATCAGGGATTTGTATTCAATGATCTGCTTGGTAATTACGAGCGTATTGCCGACTACTGTTCAAATATTGCCGTAGCAATGATTGAGCTGCAGTCCGCAGAATTTGACACGCACCAGTACCTAAAACAGATTAAAGAGCACGAGGATGCTAACTTTATTAAGCTTTATGAAGAATACAGGCTTAGATATCTGCTTTAATATA
>CAKSBI010000060.1 GCA_934437985.1 uncultured Lachnospiraceae bacterium | reverse complement strand
TGCATGTTGTCATCTATTTATTATGGAGAAATACAAAGTGACAAGTTGGTATCATGGAACGAGAATAAAGATCCATACAATATATTAGTTGAGACAATCAAGTATATAAACTTGGAGGATGGGAATTTCTTGATATAGCCAATAAGCTTTTTGACAATGAAAAGCAGGTGGCTTGGGTATGTGCTTCGTGGAAGCAGTACGCCGGGTGATTATCTGGATAATGGGGAACCTCCCCTTATAATTCCGCTCGAGGAAGGGCAGCTTAAAGTACGGACAGACGGCATGAAGTCATTTGCAGCCTTAAAGTCAGGCACCGGAAGTATTGGGGAGCTTGCAAGGCTTTTTTCAAAGCACACACATACTACGATTGGCAGATATGTTTCTTTACAGCGCATCTCAAAGGCACAGGAGCTGCTCTGTGGAGGAAAGACAGTTACTGAAGTGCAGGAAATAATGGGATATTCAAGTTATGCTCATTTTTTTAAGACGTTTAAAAAGCTTACGGGGATTTCTCCAAGCAGTTACAGAAAACAGTATATGGATCAGAAAGAAATATAGTATTTTCTTTATTTTTTATAAATAATATGTTAAAATAAATATTGTTATGGGTTATTGCATATGCTGCAATGATCCGTAAGTAAAATACAGTGCAGACTATAAGATGGAGGGATTACATGAAAAAAAACACAAAAAAAGCAATGGCAGCAATTCTTGGTGTTGCAATGGCAGCCTCTGTGCTTCCTACGAACCATATTGGGGCTGTAGAGTCAGGTAAATATAGTTATTTTAATGACTATACACTTGGCTATGATGTCAAAGCCGGGAAGGTTGTTGCTTACAAGAATGGAAAAATGACCAGCCTTAATGAAGCAGGGGCTAAGACTTATGCAACAAAGGACAGTAATGCATTTGCACCTGAGGTTACACAGGCATGGGATACTAAGGATCTTGTACTTACACAGCCTGTTAAGTACACAACAGAAGATGGTGTTGTACATGATGTTGAGAGCATGTTAACTAATTTTGATTTTATAGCTGACCCGACAGCTATAGATAATTCAGATGTTGATGGTAAACTCTACGTGTATGGTACAACAGAAGGCTTCAGTTATGATAATGGTAAGTTAAAGGGTAACGAATATGCCAACCATTCAATTACCGTGCTTTCAACCACTGATATGGTAAACTGGACTGATGAAGGATTTATGGATAACCTGAACCTTAATAATGATGTTTCCAACGCCAGGAATAAGGTAAAAACCAATGGCCGCTGGATGGATCATGCATGGGCTCCATCAGGCCTTAAGATTGATGCCGACAAGGATGGAAAGGATGAGTACTATCTTTTCTATACAGATGGTGGTTCTGTTGTATATGTAAGAGGTGATTCACCTACAGGTCCATGGTATGATGATATAGGAACTTCAATATGTAATACAAGCCTTGCTAACTGCAGTGATGTAAAGTGGTGCTTTGATCCTGCTGTACTTGCAGATGATAAGGGTAATGCTTATGTATACTTTGGTGGAGGAGTATGGGATACTGACTCAGAGCTTTCAGCACATCCGGGCACATCACTTGCAAGTCCTAAGACAGGGCGTGTTGCTAAGCTGAAGTTTGACAGTAATGGTAAAGTATCTATTGATGGAGCTCCTAAAAAGCTTGACTCATATTATATGTATGAAGATAGTGAGATTAATATGTTCAATGGAAAGTATTACTATTCATATTGTACTAACTTCTATGTACCTGAGAAGGATGAGGAAAAGGGAACAGAAGCTGATAAGTGGATTACACCGGGAAGTATTGCAGTATATGTATCAGACGATCCGATGAATATATCATTCAATCCTGCTTCAGGTAAAGGTGACAAGTATACAGATGAAGATGGAACTTATCACCACTATCTTGGAACAGTACTTGATAACCCAAGCACAATATATGGAAGATTTTATAATAATCACCATCATATGCAGAATTTTAAAGGTAAAAATTATATATTCTACCATTCAACAGTGCTTGATAACACACTTCACCGTGTAAGTAATGATTACAGATGTCTTCATGTTGATGAGATTACGGTTGACAGTGAAACAGACGCTATTAATATAGAACCATCATATGAAGGGGCATCACAGATTGAGAACTTTGATCCATATAAGGATTATGATGGAACAGCTAAAAAGATTAATGCAACAACAACATCATACAGTGCCGGTGTTAAGTCATCAAGGGATGATGAGATTGTTGTAAAATTCCCAAATGAATCACCTATGGTTCTTGATGAGATTCATACAGGAGACTGGACAAAGATCCAGGGAGTAGATTTTGGCAAGGGTATTAAGACAGTAAGTGCTGAAATTAAGTCAGATACTAATGAAGGTGCGATTGAGGTATGGATAGATGATCCTGCTAATGGGGGAACAAAGGCTGCTTCAATTCCTGTATCAAAGAATGATGAATATACAAAGGTTACGGTAGATAATGTTACTGATATTGCAGGTGTACATGATGTATATTTCGTATTCCGTGGAACCGGTTATACTGTTTCATCATGGGAATTTACACCGGAAGGCGATGAGGTAATTCCGACAAAGACCCCTGTTGCAACAAGGGAGCCGGTAGAAACAATGCCGCCTTCAGCTCCGGTAGCAACAGCAGCACCATATGTAAAGGGACAGGATTATAAGCTTGTATTTAATCCTGATAGTGTAGTTTCAGATGGAAAGGATTATAACATTAATCCGGACTATTCTGTGTCTGTAACAGGTGGAAAACAGTATGCAGGTATCTGGTTCTACCTTCCTAAGGATGCACAGAAAGCTTATGAAAAGGTAATTGTTGAATACAAAAATGGTGGAGGATTTGGTTATGCATGCAGGTATACAGATTCTTCAGCAGATGAAGAGATCGCATGGGGCGGTAAGCTGTCAGGAACGGGAACAGAAGAGATTAAGTTTGAGAAGAATAAGCCGCTTAAGGGAATTAAGTTCTTCCATGATTCTAATACTGTAGACATAATATCAATTACATTTGTTCCGGCTGATAAGGGAGAGACAGAACCAACCCCTGCGCCAACCAAAGTGCCTGATGATCCAAAAGCAACACCGGAGCCAACTAAGGTACCTGATGATGATCAGAAAGCAACACCGGAACCGACAAAAAATCCTGGTGAATCGGAAGCAACAAAAACACCTGAGGCAACCCCTGCACCGACAGCAGTTCCAACAAGCACACCGGTTCCAACAGCAGCACCTGATGCGGGCGCTCCATCAGTTAAGAGTACTCCTGCTGTTGATAATGTAAAAAAGACATCATTAAAAGTAATGGTTAAGTCTGTCATTAAGCGTAAAAAGAGTATTACTGCAAAAGTTAAGATTACTAATCCGGTTAAAAACTGCAAAGTAAAATGGTCTCTTGATGCTAAGGGAAAGAAGCTCCTTAAGCTTTCCAGGAAGACACAGAAGTCAGTTAAGATTACTGCCGGTAAGAAAAAAGGAACGGCAACACTTATTGTCAAGTACGGTAAGCTTGCTGTCAGAAAGAAGATTAAAGTTAAGTAATTGTAATGTATCTGAATAATTATTATTAATACAAGCCGGATGGATGATCATGAACAGGTGCCTTGGCAACGACACAATAGCAGTGACATTCATCCGGCTTTATAAGGAAATATTAAAGTGAAAAATTATAACAAAACAAAGCTTGCATGTTATCTTGGATTCATTACGCAGGCTATATCAGCAAA
>CAKSBI010000059.1 GCA_934437985.1 uncultured Lachnospiraceae bacterium | reverse complement strand
TCCATACACGACCTGATGGCCTCCAAAAGCGGCTTTTCCTGAAATGGCTTAGTAAGATGTGCGTTCATTCCCGCAATGCGGCTGTTGATTATATCCTCTGCAAATGCATTGGCACTCACAGCAATAATCGGTACTCTTACAGCATCATTTCTTCTCATAGCCCGGATTTTTCTCGCAGCATCCCAGCCCTTCATCTTAGGCATCAATATATCCATGATAATCACATCATAATAATCCGGAGCAGATTCTTCAAACCTCTCTACCCCTTCTTCTCCATCCCAGGCACGCTCCACTGTTATTCCATTATTTTCCAGCATCATACAGACAATATCCATATTAAGCTCATTGTCTTCTACTACCAAAGCACGCTTTCCCTCAATAGATACATCAGACTGCTTAATCCTGTCAACAACCTCTTCTTCACCTATCTTAAATGGTATTGTCATTACCGCTGTTGTGCCAACACCCTTTTGACTGGTTATCTCAAGCTTTCCACCCATATGTTCAACAAGCTTTCTTGCTATTGCAAGACCAAGTCCCGTGCCCTCGTATCTGGACCTGCCTGTCTCATTTTCCTGTGAAAATACATCATAAGCATGTGAGAGAAATTCCGGGCTCATGCCAATTCCGGTATCTGAGCAGCCAAACTCAAATAATGCGTTGTCATCATCTATTGACTTTTCAATACACCATACACGCACAGATCCTCCCGGGTTTGTAAACTTAACAGCATTATCTGATATGGCAGTTAAAAGCTTCTCAAGATATATCGGATTACCGATCAGACACAGATGCTGCATATCACCCTTTCCCCAGTCCACGATATATTCAACACCCTTTTCTTCTGCCATTGTCTGTTTGGCAGTATTCGCCCTGCGTAACACCTCTGCCAGGTCAAACTTCAGTTCATGTTCAACGATATCTCCTGATTCAAGCTTATTAAGGTCAAGAATATCATTCATAAGAGAAACAAGATGTCTCGCCGATTCCATAATCTTATCGCGGCATTTTTTCTGCATCTCCATATCACCCGGATAGTGCTCTGCAATCTCAAGCATCCCTATAATTCCATTCAGAGGGGTCCGTATATCATGGCTCATATTTGATAAAAACCTTGTTTTTACCGCACTTTCTTTCTTGGCTTCCGCCACCTGGTACATAAGATCATGTTCTCTTCTTTTTTCATCACTGATACTTCTTACTGCGCAGACCACATGTGTAAGCCTGCCATCCTCGTCCCTCTTTTTCTCAATGAATCTGAGCCTGTGCCAGTTCCCATCCTTCATCCGATACGTCATAACTATAGATTCTTCATCACGCATCCGCTCCGGCAGTGTAGTTATATCAGTAAACTGCAGAAATGCTTCCTGATATTCTTCTGCAATATTCATCCTACAGACCTTCTGTGTATCAGCAGACACTACACCGGCCATTGAAGGCATCAGGCTTTCCATGCTTTTTTCAGACAGATCTTCGTACCAGTCAGCCATAATGTCAATTCTTAATATATATTGATAGGTCTTAGCAATGGCAGATATAATCTCGTTACCAAGCCTTGCTTCATCAAGTGCATCCTGCAGCTTTTTCTGGATAGCCCTCTCTTTATATAGTATACTGTCTACATTACGATACCCCAGAAATATCTGATATGTATCTTTGTCTGTCCCCCCTTTCACTGCATATGCCTCGTAGTATTGCGGGACACCAGCTTTTGAAATACTGCGGTAATGATAGCTGATCTTATCCGTCCTGCCAAGTCTTTTTTTCATATTCTTACAGGTATGCCATTCCAGGAACTCCTTCCTGTCCTCCTGCGAAACAAACGTATCAGCATATTGTATACAGAGCTCATCATAGTTATCAAATGGATGCGGTGCATTATCAATTACATGCTTAGCACCGGCGCCATCTGCCATGCGCAGTATATCAAAAGCACCGGAATTAAGATCTATCCTGAATAATGATACAAACTCCGGCGACAGCTTTCTTATGATATACCCCTCATTTACCGGCATGGCATCAGCTTCAATGCCCCTGGGGTTCTCCTGTGGAAGCTTAATAACCGTAGCTGAACACAGACCCCGTTTACCAACCGGCATAATAGATACATGATTGTTTTTCTCTGTCACGACATTGACCGGAATATCCTCATATGCTGCCTGATAATACGCAATCAGCCATTTTTCATCCATCTCAGGATATAAGCCTGAAAAGGAATTATCGATCATCATTTCTAATCTGTATCCCTTCAGATCAGCAAATGTCTGATTGCAATATCTGTAAATCCAATCCTTTGGCTGTCCACTGTCATCAAGAACAACTTCTACTACGCAATATGCTACACTGCTGTAATCAAATATACCTATATCGAATGTTTCATTTTTTGAAGGCATAACAAACATATTCTCCTCTCGGCAAATCAGTTCAGGATTAATAATAACATATTCATTTTTATCTGTATAGTTAAAACCGATGCCTGCAGGGACTTATAACATTGCAGCTATATCACTGACCATTGCATCATTGGTCATTCCAAGCTCCCTAAGTAACTGCGCCGGATCATATCTGTCATAAAACTTCTTTTCGAGTCCGTAATTCTTAACCTTTATATCACTTGTTGAATAATACGCTGCTATCTTCTGTCCAAAGCCGCCTTCAAGAATTCCATCTTCAAGTGTTACTACCAGCCTGTGGTTATCCGTCAGTCCATCAAGTAATTCTTTATCAATAACTGATGCGAATCTTGGATTAATAAGTGTCGGTTCAAATCCTAACCGTTCTTTCACCGCATCAGCAAGGCTCTCGCCCATCTGGTAAAAATCACCAAGTGCCAGGATTGCAACTGTATCTCCTTTTCTTTCCACCCTGAACTTTCCGGCTGTACTGTAATCCCTGTCAGCCTCCCTGTCTGTCACTTCATTTCCCGGTATAAGAATCATTACAGGATGTTCTGTCTGGTCAAGAGACCAATCAAGCATATTCAGGTATTCGCTCTTTGAGGTCGGTGCCAGTATCTGCAGACCCGGTATATTGGAAAATGCCGATATTGTAAATATACCAAGATGTGTTACATCCGTAAGTCCGGCAAAGCTTGTATAATTGAGCAGAATAGTAACCGGATTGCCGTTAATACATACATCCTGTGAAATCTGGTCATAGGTTCTCTGTATAAATGTTGCGTTAGTCACAACAAGCGGCCTGGCTCCATTACGCGCGGCACCCGATGCCATGGCAACAGCCTGCTCTTCTGCTATCCCAACATCTATATACTGGCTTCCAAGCTCCTTTCTCAGATCCTCTGAAAGTCCGGCTGTCATAGGCATTGCAGGTGTGATCACAAGGAAATCTTTATCCTTCTTTGCCCTTTTCATAATATAATCTGCAGTGAGCGATGTATAATCCTCGCCATCCCCCATATCAACCGTTGTCTTTCCTGTCTCTCTGTCAAACGGCATACACCAGTGCCAGTCCTCTTTATTATCCTCGGCAGGCTTATAGCCAAGCCCCTTTGTTGTATGGATATGGACAACTATTGGGTGGTCTGTATCCTTAACCTTATTAAATGCCTCAATAAGGGTCGGAATGTCATTACCCTTTTCCACATACATATAGTCAAGCCCAAATGCCTTGAAAATGTTATTCCCGGCCTTTCCGTCTGTACTGCGGAGCCCCGCAAGATTTTTATATATTCCGCCGTGGTTTTCTGCAATTGCCATCTCATTATCATTTACTACGATAATAAAGTTTGAATCAAGCTCACTCCCGGCAACATTCAACGCCTCCATGGCCTCGCCGCCTGATAATGAACCATCACCGATAACAGCTATCACGTTTCTTTTTTCGCCCTTTAAGTCCCGTGCCTTTGCAAGACCGGAAGCGAGGGATATCGATGTAGAAGTATGTCCTACATTAAAAAGATCATGCTCACTCTCTTCAGGATTGGTATAACCGGAATCTTCATGGAACCGGTCATCACAGATATATCCTGCCTTTCTGCC
>CAKSBI010000058.1 GCA_934437985.1 uncultured Lachnospiraceae bacterium | reverse complement strand
TGTTCAACTCCATCAAGAGTGCCGTTTACAAGTCCTGCAAACCAGTACAGCTGACCTGCATTGCTGATTTCGTAAACGGTGTCTTTCGTGCTGTCATCGTCAATGTCATATTTGTCAGTTGTTTCAACAGCAGGCTGATATACGGTTGCATTGCATTTCGGGCAGTTTCCGAAACCGTTGCTGTTGAAAGTTATTTCAATACCCTCGTGCTTACACTCTTCCTCTTCCGTGGATTGCTGTTCAGTCTTTCCAGCACTATCATTTGCCTGTGCTGCAATTGATGAATCATTTTCCTCTGCTCCTGCCTGAATCGGTGTCATACCAAACACCATGCAGACAGATAGCATTACTGCCAGACCTCTTTTTATCCGGCTTATCTTTTTTCTCATAGACTGCCTCCTCTCTTATATCTGTGGATTAAACTGCTTTGGGCTCGCAGCCGTATGGCAGTTCGTGTATCCTATCATCTGCGTCTATCTTATATGTCATTCCACCACTTTTTTGTGATGAAATAACATTTTTAGTCTCTTTATGCAATTCGTCACAGCATTTATTCCTGCTTTAACAGGTAATTCTTCCATATCTGTGACAGCTCATCTTGTTTTTGTGCACAGTGTATCTCGTCCAACGGGAATAACATACATCCGCAGTGTCCCGAAAATGTCGGGAAACAGATAATCTTAAGTTCGGTATCTATCTCCGGACTATAAGCCATAATCTCAAGACGTTCTCCATACAGCGTTGCCCGCTCATAGGTACACAGTCATTTATCATCCATATTGGAGAAGATACTGCCGAAGCTGTTACCGATGAGTCCACTCAGAGGTACTCTTCTCCACCTCTGCCAGCTTCTCATTGCCATAGCGGAATATCCAGTCTACTGCATGCCTGTACTCATTCTGCCGGCTCATTAGATATAATCTTGTTCCCTGATGTACTTTCATTACCGTAACCCATATCATCTGTTCCTCCCCCTGTTACATACACCTGCACATGCCCTGACTGACACATGCACAGCATACTGTCATATAATCAGTTCAGATCAATTATGCCTAACGAACGTTCGCTTTGTCAAGATTCCTATAATCAAAACATGTGCAGGTGCTGCAGCCATGCATACTAAAACATCACAGCCGTAACAACTGCGTATGCCACAACAGTCACAATAACAAATATAGACGTAGTCATTGCAAAATAACCTGCGGCATCCTTATCTTCAACAAATCCCGGAAGTGAGAATGTCGGAGGAGTTATAAACATTATTAAAAATGCCGTGAGCATATATTTATCCTGCATTATGTCCTTTAATACAAACATAATAACCAATGCAAGCACTACCCATACAATTATACGGAGCACAATTGTCTTCAGGCATATCCCGATAAGCTTCTTCTCTATCTTCAGACTGTAACCTACATAGATAAGTATAAGCGCAGTAAGCGGTGCAACAATCAGTTCTTTTACGGCAAGATAACTTTCTGCAAAGCAGCTGTCCGAAAGCATATCCATAATACCTGTCACATTGCACACAAGTCCAAGGACTACCGCATCAAACGTTGGGGACGTTACTGCAACCTTCGCCATCGTTTTAATACTGAACCTTGTTTCCTTCTCTACGAGGCTTAATATTCCGTAAAATAAACCGAATCCGAATATACAGCCTGCAATATCAACTATTACGATATTGACAAGCCTGTCAGCCCCACACAGATTCTGATAGAGCGGATAAGAGAACATACCACCCTCAAATACTGTTATAAGAAATGGAAGGTACTTCTTATATGGTACTGCAATAAATGGGCGCAGCACAAATCCCATACCCATTGAGACTGAAAGCGCAAGAAACATAACAATAATTATTCTTGCTGTCTGGCCGTTCAGATCAGCTGTTGCCATTGCATGAAATATTGTTACCGGAAGTGCGATCCTGACAATATATGTCTTGATTCCATTCATTCCAGACTCTGTAATAAGCTTTGTTCTCTGAAAAATGTATCCCATAACCAGCATAACGATTATTGGGAGCATAACGCGTACTGTATCCAATGTATTATCTCCTGCTAATAATTCTGGTACAATGATATACTAATATTAACATATCATTTGAAACTGACCTTATACCTGTTCAAGATCAAATCCAAAATACTCTACTGCATTGTTATATGATATTCCTTTAATAAGCTCACCAAGTATTTTCTCATCATATGGGAATTCTCCATTCTCTACCCATCCTCCGATAAGCCGGCACAGAATTCTTCTGAAGTAGTCATGTCTTGTATATGAAAGAAATGATCTTGAATCAGTCAGCATTCCGACAAAATTACCCAGACATGACAGATTAGCAAACGATCTTAACTGATTGGTCATTCCTGTATAATTATCATTGAACCACCATGCCGAACCCTGCTGTATCCTGTTCTTAACACCCCCACCCTGAAAGCAGCCTATAATACTTCCGATGGCAGCATCATCAATAGGATTAAGTGAATATATAATAGTCTTAGGTACTTCATCCGTTATTGCAAGTGCATTCAGAAAATCAGCAAGCTGAGCAGCCGGAGTATAGTCATCAATGCAGTCAAAGCCTGTATCAGGCCCTATTTTATTATACATAAATGTGTTGTTATCACGTTTGCATCCATAATGAAGCTGCATTACCCAGCCACGTCTGTTATACTCCCTTGCAAGCTTAACAAGAAATGCTGTCTTATACTGACGGCTCTCAAGTTCACCTACCACTTCGCCGGCAAGAGCTTTCCTGAATATAGCATCAGCCACACCCTCATCTGAAGGTGCATAAGGCACATAGCTAAGTCCATGGTCACTTACTTTACAGCCATTTGCTTCAAAATAATCAAGCCTCTTTGACAAAGCATTCATAAGAGCAGAAAAATCTGTAATATCAACCTCCGCTACTTCTGACAGCTTCTTAATGTAATCCACAAAACCCGGCTTTTCGATATTAGCTGCTTTATCCGGTCTCCATGCAGGAAGAACCTGTACATCAAAAGACCCATCTTCCTTTATCTTCTTATGCCAGCAAAGATCATCTACCGGATCATCTGTTGTACATATAAGCTTTACATTTGACATACGGATAAGATTACGTACCGAAAAGTTACTGTCGCGAAGCTTTTCATTGCAGAGCTTCCAGACCTCCTCCGCAGTATCCCCATTCAGATTACCCCGGTATCCAAAATAATATCTGAGTTCAAGATGAGACCAGTGATAAAGCGGATTACCGATTAGCTTTGGCATAGTCTCAGCCCACTTTTGAAACTTTTCACGATCCGCTGCATCACCTGTTATGTATTTTTCCTCAACACCATTAGTTCTCATCTGACGCCACTTATAATGGTCACCGCCAAGCCATATCTGGGCAATATTATCAAACTGCCTGTCTTCATATATCTCCTGCGGGTTAATATGACAATGATAATCAAGTACAGGTACTTTGTCCATGTCAGCAAACTTATCATATAATTCCTTTGCCACATCAGTATCCAAAAGAAAGTCTTTACCCATGAATTCCTTCATAATTCCCATATCTCCTATAATATTAAGCATTTAATACATATATCGTTATCTATCACAATACTATACATACTTCCTAAGTGTTGCCCTTACAGCACCCGGGCCGGCAATCTCCTCTGCAAATATCTGCTCTATCTTTTCTCCAATACCTGCCTCATACAGATCCGAGCCAAATATATTAGCATTGGACAATACAGGCTTCAATCTGTCACCCACACTGTCAGGCTTACCCAGTTCTATACCGGCTAATGCTGCCTGCATCTGTGCGAGCATCGGATCCGGCGAAAGCTCAAATTCCTTACCCTCATCATCAACTCCCATAAGGTAACGAAGCCATCCCGCAATCGCCACAGGGATATAATTCAGCTCACTCGCACTGCCATATTTCCCAACATACGACTTAATCGTCTCACCATATCGTATTCCCACTTTCTGGGAAGTATCACATGCAATACGCTGTGGTGTATCCGGTATGAATATATTAGGAAGTCTCTGCTCAATAACTTCTTTTACAAAATCATCCGGTGAAAGTATTCCCGGATTGACAACAACCTTCATACCCTCCTTAGGTCCGATTCCCTCAACAAGCTTAACAAGCTCAACATCCTTCATCTCTGCGGCAATTGATGTATAGCCAAGTACACAGCCATATACGGCAAGTGCCGTATGAAGCGGGTTAAGACATGTTGTAACCTTCATTCTCTCAACCTCATTTACTGTCTTACGGTCTGTAAGATATACTCCTGCCTTTTCAAGTGCAGGTCTTCCATTAGGGAACTTGTCCTCTATTACAAGATACTGCGGTCCTTCTGCATTAACAAATGGCGCTATATATGTATTACGTGCAGTAATGACAGGCTGCATTGCCTCTATTCCGTCTGCCTCAAGACTGTCAGCAATCCCGGTGCTTGGGCGTGGTGTGATCTTGTCAATCATTGACCATGGGAAGCTGACCCTGTCCTCATCAGTAATGTAATCTATGAATGCCTTATCAACAAACCCACGTGACAGCCACTCATTTGCAACTGCAATAACAGAATTTCTGAGCTTCTCACCATTATGTGAACAGTTATCCATACTTACTACAGCAAGCGGTGCCGCACCATTTTTGAATCTCTCATGGAGCATTGCAGTAACAAC
>CAKSBI010000057.1 GCA_934437985.1 uncultured Lachnospiraceae bacterium | reverse complement strand
AATATAAGCTATTATGTCGTAGATGGAAAATCAGAGTATGTTTCAGATAAAAATGGTAACTACATAAGAAAACCAAAGTATACATATAAGTTAACTAAGGTGGAATCAGGTAAAGGCAATTATACCTTTGAATCGATGTCATACAATGATTATGATAAGCTTACAGCCGGTGAAAAGTCTGAATATGAATGGTTTAGCGGCTGTTCAAGGGATGTGTTATATAAAAAAGGTGATTATCCGGGAAAAGACCTTAAAGGCTATATTCCTGATTCAGGGCTTATGATAAAGTATAAAGCTTCCACAACAAAATATACTAATACTGAATTATTCAAAAAGTATGGGATTGGTCTTGCGTACAGGGAAAATGATATCTCTAACGGAGAAGATGTGGATTCGTTTGAATTCCAGGGCTGGTACTATGACAAGTATGGTGTTAATCCATATGATGAGACAAAGCGTCTGACTAAGAATACTACCGTATATGCAAGGTGGAAGACTGTATATCCGTCAGGACAGGTTAATAGCTATAAGGTAACATTTGACAGTAACTGTGCTGATGGCAGAGAAGAATATGTATACAATATGGGACCGGATGATAAAAATATTCTTGTCAATGGCATTACTGTTGAAGAAAATTCATATATAACGGCCCCTATGATAACTCCAAAAAGATCCGGTTATAAGTTCACAGGATGGTATACAACAGCTGAATGTCTGCAATCCCAGTTATTTGATTATAACAACAGCATAACAGCTGACATGACACTGTATGCCGGATGGGAGCCGCTGTGTGGAGAGGGTACACAGCCTGAAAAGGTGTATTCACTTAAGTTTGATGCCAATACCGGTAACCGGGATGATGACACAGAGGTGCCGGATGTAATTAAAGATTATCATTCTAATGGCCTTCTTAGTGATCTGAGGGTACCGGTGGTTACCGAGCCGAAGCGTAAAGGTTATACATTTGCAGGATGGTATTATAACAGGGCATGCACAAAGATATTCAATTTTGGGGAAGACCTGACGGACAATATTACGTCAGATACAATAACGCTTTATGCAAAATGGGTGGATGATAACAGCCAGGATGGATACAGCCTGCAGCTTAATGATAATAAGCCGGAGTCTGCTATTAATGACGTTGTACTTACAGACAGCTCCGGAAAAAATGTGAACAGTATCAAAGCAGATAAGGCAGGCTTCGTTGATTCAGGAATGACAGCCGTCCTTAAGGTTTCGCTGGACGGTAATATCACTGCCAAGCTTAATAAGTATACGGTCAGTGTTATAACAATTACTCCCGGGGACATTAATGGTGATGATGAGATAGCTTCCCATAACCGTGAGCTTATTGACAGGGCTGATCTGATCGTTATCAATCAGACAGTTAATAAGAGCTTTAGTGAGCTCTGGAAGAAGTATAAGAATACAGACCTGTTCTGTAAAGATAATTATACGGACGAAGCTTTATCAAAGAAAACATTCGATGACAATGACCTTGACTGGGTTGCAACTGAAAGAATATGGAAAAAAGTATCTGTTGGCAGCGGCAGGGACAAAACACCGGCTCCAATGTTTTTTGATTACAGCATATATGAAAATGCTAAAAGAACAGGTACTGCTTCTGATAGGCTGCAGAAGAGATATTTCAGTGATGATTCCGATGCCGTTCCTTCTGAAATAGAGTTGTATAAGGGGAAAAAAGTATCATCCAATAATGCATTTAAGTTATATCTACTTACACAGCAGATGAACCCGGTAACCTTGTACAAGGCTTATCTTGCATATCCCGGAGGCAACAGCTCAAAGGGTGGGAAAAACTGGAGCAGCTGCTGTATCGATAAGAAGGGAAGATTCCTGAATGAAAAGAATTCAGATGCTGCCACAGCCTGGAATGAGGATATATTGCTACCTTACGAGGCAATGGTAAAGTCTGATTATGATAATAATAAAGCGCAGGTTCTGGAATCACTTGGCTTCAAGGAGAATCCTGTTATAGAAAGGTCAGCAGTTAATTACAGGACCATTGTTGCACATGGCAATATGTTAAAGGAGTTTGTCAGGAAGGAACTGCTTGCTGCTGATATGGATATGCAGGAGTATATGAATAATAAGAATATTACCGGTATGGGAGATGGTGGGGACCGGTATATGATCACTGATGGTTTATATTATCTTCTGAATTCAAGGATAACAACAACCAGTGTTGAAAGGAACCTTAACATTCTTGAGATACAGCCGGGCGATGATGCAGGTGTATTTAAGACGTCTGCATACTGGTACTGGTATATTGCACGGTACGTCACCAATTATTCAGGTGAGATAACTACCCGGAGTATGTCGTCATATGAATTCATAGGTAAGGTATTTGATCTTAATGCTGAGTTTGATGTCATATATATCGGTGGCAATGATTCCAATCTGCCATCAGAGACAAGTAATGGTATGCCGGATAATGGTAAGGGAGGGAAATATGCCTACGCACATTCAGGTACCGTAAATCAGAATAAGGATGATTATACACGTACTGCGGGCATTCTTGGTGACAATACGGAGCCTGTTACCACGGCAGTATATCCCGGTAATGATATTACAAAGGTTAAGTATGATGAGCTGCTCTATTATGCCGGGACAGGATATCCGATAGTATTCGGGCGTGATATGATTAAGAATACCTCGCTGGTTGATTTCAATTCGATAACGGCTGATGATATCAATACGGATAAGATCGATAAGGCATCATATATATATGAGCTTATGCATACCCTGATGACGGAGCAGAAAAATGGCGAAAAAGTATATGATGGTTCGTATTTTTTTGAGAATCAGTATAACAGCAGACAGCAGAATAAGAAGTTTACGGAGGCACTTACTGTTAAAAAGTTCTCTGTTGATGTAGTTCCGCCGCTTGAGTACCGTGACAAGACAAAGAATGAAAGCTTAACAGATAAGGATATATATATTAATGGTGCTGATATAGAGGATAGGAATCTCAGGTTTTCGCTTACTATCAATTCGCAGGCCGATAATAATTATATTGTCAGGCTTTATATTGATACTAATGCTGATGGTAAGTTTGCTGAAGAAGAGAAGCTTGACTCCCTGGAAGTATATGATGAAACTACAGGCAGATATGTACGCTATAATAAGCTTATCAGAAACCATACATACAGGATTGAACGTGCAATATCTGATTATGTAGGTGCAATTCCATGGTCAATGGATGTTATTGATGCAGCCAATACCGGTGTACGCTGTACGAAGAGAGGAATGTGTGCAATTAAGCAGGATGATAAGACAAAAGAGGAATCGACCCTTAACATACTCCAGGTAGTTACCGATACGAAAGAAGGGAACTCATATGACAATAATCTGTATCTTCCTACCCAGGCTGAGATATCAAAAGCGGAATTAAAGTATAAGGCTGACCATGGAGGACAGAATACCGGGATTACAAAAGATAATAAAGACATTTTCTTTTACCAGATGAATAAGGCTGGTGATGATATCGGAAAAGAATATGACAATAGGCAGCTGGCAAAGAATGCGGGTAATTTTTATTACTATATAAGCCAGGTGAATGATTTCAGTATTAATATCAACCGGTTAACTGTTACTGAGCTGAAATCTAAGATTGCTCAATATCCGGATTATTTTAAGAATAATGAAGAAGGCGGAGAGGGAAAGACAATAGAGTATGATATGCTTATCTTAGGATTCGCTGATTGTTATTCGGATATTGAAGATGAGCATAGCCTTGCGCTTATTGAAAAGTTTATTAATGAAGGTAATTTGGTGTTATTCACACATGATACTACATCCTTTGTTAATGTACCAAGACAGGAGTACGAAAAGCTGGATAACAAGCGTTACTGGGGATACAATATTAACCAGTACTACAGGGGTATCCTTGGCATGGACCGTTATGACGTAAAGAATAATAAGGGTATTGCCAATGATGCTAATACAGCTAATGCAAGTGACTGGGTATTTAAGCCGGGGAGCAGCCAGAGTGAATCAAAGAAAAAAAACGATTATATAACAGTTTCAAATTCAAAAACAAACAAGATACTTGCACAGGGACTTACCAAGTATGTTCTGAATGGTCATGTGGGTAATCCGCTTTGTACAAGTGTCAGTAAAGTTAATGATGGCCAGGTGTCATCGTATCCATACAAGCTTGACGATAACTTCAAGGTTTCAGACACTCATCCGCAGTATTATCAGCTGGACATGGAAAGTGATGATATAGTTGTATGGTATACCCTGTATGACCCGGGGCAGAATGTATTTAAGCTTAAGAATGATGTCCGTAATGATTATTATATATATAACAAGGGTAATATTACATATTCGGGTGTAGGCCATGCGAATAATATGACAGATATGGAAACCAAGCTGTTTGTCAATACAATGGTTGCTGCCTATAATGCTACCGTACGGTCTGCGGAACCGGTCATTACCAATGCTGATAAGAGTACTGATAACAATGATACGGACTTTTTATATGTTGATTATGATGCAACAACAACTGATGAAGCTGTTCCGTTTGGTGAGGGTGTGGGAAAAGTACAGGTTAATAATATGGATAGCAGTGACAGCGATGGAAAATTATGCAAAAGAACATACTTTACAATTAAGAACAACAGTATTGCAATTAATAAGATGATGTCTGTCCATTATTTCCCTGTAATTGAGAATAAATACGGACACGAGGTTATACTTGATGGAAGACATATGGATCCGGATACTAATAAGCTGGCTCCGTATGTTGAGCTTCCGCTAACAACGTGCAGATATGAAATGGATGACAGTGGGCGTTCAGGTGAGGCACTGCCACATCTGGAAGCCGGTAAAGAGCCGGTGGTTGATGGCGTTAAGTATAAGTACGGAACGCGTGTCGAGTCAGGTGAGTATTATTATGTTGATGTTCCGATACAGGATGAGTATTATTCATCTGTCAGATATGATGGGGATACGAAGAGGTACCAGGCGCTTGATAAGGCTAATAAGTTCAAGATCCAGGTTCAGATTGTTATGAGATATGGTAAAGATATATCGGCAAGTATACCATTAGTTGGTAAGCGTGATGTCGTGTATATGAGAAGAGGAAACTTCATACTTGACTGACAGATGATAATTACTTTTGTGGCAATGGCAGGCTATAATAACCCTTCATTATAACCTGCCCTGATTCCGCCGATAAACTTTGGTCTTGTCCTTGCACATATAATAGGGGCATGTCCGATTGCCTTAATGTTTAACCGTACAGGTACAGCAACATCTTTAAGGTGCATTCCGATCAGTGTACCGCCTATATCTATTCCGGCATCTGCCTTTATATGTTCAAGGGCAATGGGATCCTTAAACGAGTGGTATGCCGCCGTAGCGAATGAACCACCTGCTTTTGGCTGGGGAACAACATTAACAGGCTCAAAGTATATACCCTGTCTTATCATTGCCTCACGTTCAATAATGACTGCCCTGTTAAGATGCTCGCAGCACTGGGCTGCAAGATATATTTTCTTTGGAATAAGAACAGACTGTATACCGGACAGTAGTGCATCTGCTGCCTGTGGGCTTGAATAGTAACCGATATGCTCACCGATAACTTCACTTGAGGAGCAGCCGACAACAAAAATACTGCCTTCATTAAGCTTTGCAGCTTCACATAATTCAGTAACAGCCACCATTGCCTGTTCCTTAATAGATAACAGCTCACTGTCACTGATGGTTATATCAGCCATATGGTCTGGTCTTATTGTATGCTCTGACATTTTACATACCTCCTGTTAATTACTTGATTACCTGTATCTTATTAACTGCATTGTAAGTATATCATAACTTAATTTTCTTAAGAATACTATACAATAATACTGATATGATCATGGCTGCCACACCCTGGACAATATTAGCC
>CAKSBI010000056.1 GCA_934437985.1 uncultured Lachnospiraceae bacterium | reverse complement strand
GCTGCAAGAACAATTCAGAACAAAAAGAAAAACTCCGAATACAATATGAAATTTGCTTTTAATATATTGTAACACAGTGTGTAATACATTGCAAGTTTTTTATACAAATATGAATAACCATTTGGCTAACGCCCGGAAAACCTGATCATGGAGTATATTTATCCATATAACATATTTTATTTTTGTCTTGCATTTTTCTTTGTGTTGTATTACAATATCATTTAAGCAGCCTCGTCTTACAAAAATATTATTTCTATATTTTATATAGTAACAACAGGAGGAATGTCCATGACACAAAACACACCCAACACCAACCCTGTTACTTTAGATACCCTTCAGGACGGTCTGAAAGATGTCCTTGAAGGCATGTGCAAACTGCATATCCCCGATGCTGAGATCCAGTCAATACTTCAGAATACTTTTGAAGATATAGCAAGCAGCAGAAACCGCAACCGTAATTATAAGGATGCTCTCTTTCGCATGTTATTCCGTTCTAAGAAGGAACTTCTGAGCCTTTATAATGCACTCAATGATTCTGATTATGATAATCCTGATGATCTCCAGGTAATGACCTTAGACAAGTATTGGTTTATTGGTATCAAGAATGATGTTGCATTTGCAATCATGTCTGAACTATACGTTATTGAACAACAGTCTACCATATGCAATAACATGCCTTTACGTAACCTGTTCTATATTACTGAAACGTACCGCACCATGGTCAGATACAGCGATTTGTATAAGCAGAAGCTGGTTAAGATTCTTGAGCCACATTTCATTACATTTTACAATGGTTCCCGCAATATGAAAGAGGATGTTCAGGAACTGCGGCTTTCTGATGCTTTTGAAAGGGTTAGTTCTGATACGTTACCAGATCCCGATCCTGAACTTCAGCTGATTGTTCATGTATATAATATTAATGCAGGACACAACGAAAAGCTTTTGGCACGCTGTCCTATCCTGAAAGAATATATGGATTTTATTAATATTGTACGAACCTATACTAATGACAGGATGACCATTGACAATGCCGTAGCCAATGCTATACACTATAGTATAAAGCATAATATATTAGCAGATTTTCTGACTAAAAACAAAGATGAGGTGATGGCAGTGGTATGTACTGAATATACTTTTGAAGACTACAAAACGGAGACAGACACATATATACAGGAAACCCTGGAGCAGATAAAGGGTCTCGAAAATGAACTTGCTGAGAAGAATAACGCCCTTGCTGAGAAAGATAACGCCCTTGCTGAGAAAGATAACGCCCTTGCTGAGAAAGATAACCTTATAAAAGTTCTTCAGGAAGAAATTAGCCGGCTCAGACAATAGACCCGGAGGATAATATAATTACACAACCATATAACAGGCCAGAGACATCTTCCGATTCACTGTAAAAGAGATACGGCAGAAAATTTTTCCATTCATCACGATGCAGGTACTATAAACTACTATAGTACCGTTCATACTCATCCTTTAATCACTATCTTTATCCTGCTATAATACTTTTATGCTCTCACATAGAACTAAAATGCAACCGGAATCTTCACATACTGCTTCTATCCGTACAGATATGCACACACTCTCTCATACATCAACACCTGTACATCTGCTCCAACATATTCTTCAACTCACACTGCCCCTGCTTGTATTCATAATTAATTCATTTTAAAAACAGTGTTATATAAAATAGCACGCCTGTCACACAACAAATATATATTGTTATATGCTGACGTGCTTATATTATTCTTTGTTCAAATAATCACATTAATTACAACCTTTTAACAACCTATCCTCATGTTCAGGCGTAAGAGCCGCTTTTTTTGCCGGTTCTTCCTTATTAATCCCAAGGATTGTTTCTGCCTTTTTAACTTCCTCTTCTGTTGGCGGATCAACACCCTCAAGAGGATATGGGATATTAAGCTGCTCCCATTTAAAAGTTCCAAGTGTATGATATGGAAGTATCTCGACGCGTTCCACCGTCTTCAACGTATCAATAAACTTCTTAAGATTAGCAAGCTCCTCCGGATCATCTGTAACTCCGGGAACAAGAACTCTTCTAATCCACATAGCCTTGCCATGATCTGATAACCATGTTGCAAGCTCTAAAATATTATCCACCGGCTGACCTGTAAGTTCCTTGTGACCTTCAGGATCAGTCTGCTTGATATCAAGCATAACGAGATCAGTGTACTCCATAAGCTCAACAAATTTACTGTAAAATGGTTCCTCTGTTGTAAATGGATTACCTGAAGTATCTATAGTCGTATGCACACCCTTTTGCTTTGCAAGCTTGAAAAACTCAATAAGGAAATCAACCTGCAGAAGAGGTTCGCCACCACTAACTGTAATTCCACCATTATTTTTCCAGTATGGCTTACAGCGGTACGCCTTGTCAAACAGCTCCTTAGGAGTATATTCGGTGTAATCTTTTGTATTATTACCATTCCATGTATCAGGGTTATGACAGAACTTACATCTCATATGGCATCCCTGAACAAAAGCGGCAAAGCGGACACCCGGACCATCAACAAGTGCAAATGACTCAATAGAGTGAATCCTGCCAATAGGTGTTGTATTAGCTGCTTCCATATATAATACCTCCATATTCTTAAGCCCGACAAATACCTGGCTTGCAAGCGCGGCAACCGCTTCGTCGGACTTGTACTGAAAAATGCGGGGGTAAATCAATGATTTACCCCCGCTGATTATTATAACCTGATATTCTCTAATCAATTACAACCATTCAACAGAATGTTCGATATTAAAGTCTACCGTGGCATGTACGAGCGATAACATCAAGCTGCTGCTTCTTAGTCAGGTCAATAAACTTAACTGCATATCCTGATACACGAACTGTGAAGTTAGCATACTCTTCCTTCTCCGGATGCTCCATAGCATCAATGAGCTTCTCTTTACCAAATACGTTAACGTTAAGGTGATGAGCACCCTGATCGAAGTATCCGTCAAGTGTCTGTGCAAGGTTAGTAATCCTCTCATCCTCCGAATGTCCAAGTGCATCCGGATTGATTGTCTGTGTATTAGAAATACCATCAAGTGACCAGTGATATGGAATCTTGGCAACAGAGTTAAGTGATGCGATAAGACCACTCTGCTCAGCTCCATATGAAGGTGATGCTCCTGGTGAGAATGGGGTATAAGCCTCACGTCCGTTAGGCATAGCACCTGTTGCCTCACCGTATACTACGTTAGATGTGATTGTAAGGATTGATGTTGTAGGCTCAGCATCACGATATGTGTGACGACGCTTAATCTTCTCAAGGAATGTCTTAAGAAGCCATACACCGATCTCATCAGCACGGTCATCATCATTACCATACTTAGGGAAGTCTCCCTCAACCTCAAATCCTGTAGTAATGCCTTCATCATCACGAAGGATCTTAACCTTAGCATACTTAATAGCACTAAGTGAATCAATAACGTGTGAGAATCCTGCAATACCTGTTGCAAATGTACGACGTACATCTGTATCGATAAGAGCCATCTCTGCTGCTTCATAATAATATCTGTCATGCATATAATGAATGAGGTTAAGAACGTTAACATAAATGTCTGCTAACCAGTCAAGCCAGAAGTCATACTTCTCCATAACCTCATCATAATCAGCATACTCACTTGTGATACGCTCCATCTTAGGTCCAACCTGAATACGATGTTTCTCATCAAAACCACCATTGAATGCATAAAGCAATGTCTTACCAAGGTTAGCACGAGCTCCAAAGAACTGAATCTCCTTACCGGTCTGTGTTGCAGATACACAACAGCAGATTGAGTAATCATCACCCCATACAGGCTTCATAACATCATCGTTCTCATACTGGATTGAACTTGTATCAATAGAAATCCTTGATGCATATCTCTTAAAGTTATCATTAAGATCTGATGAATAAAGAACTGTGATATTAGGCTCTGGTGCAGGTCCCATGTTCTCAAGTGTATGGAGGAAACGGTAATCAGTCTTAGTAACCATTGAACGTCCATCCATACCAATACCACCAACTTCAAGGGTAGCCCATGTAGGATCTCCTGAGAACAGCTGATTGTATGATGGGATACGTGCAAACTTAACCATACGGAACTTCATTGTCATATGGTCGATAAGCTCCTGAGCCTCTGTCTCAGTAATGATTCCCTTATCAAGATCCCTCTTAATATAGATATCAAGGAATGTTGACACACGTCCTACTGACATAGCAGCACCATTCTGTGTCTTGATAGCAGCAAGATATCCAAAGTATAACCACTGAACTGCTTCCTTAGCATTCTTAGCAGGCTTTGAAATATCATAACCATAAATCTTAGCCATCTCTTTCATACCCTTAAGAGCTTCTATCTGCATTGCGATCTCTTCACGGAGACGGATAACATCATCATACATGTTACCACATCCACAGTTAGCCTTATCTGCTTCCTTAGCAGCAATAAGATAATCAATACCATAAAGAGCGATACGACGATAATCACCAACGATACGTCCACGTCCATAAGTATCAGGAAGACCAGTTACTACATGAGTCTTACGAGCTGCACGCATCTCCGGTGTGTAAGCAGCAAATACTGCATCATTATGTGTTGTCATGTACTCTGTGAACACATGCTTAAGCTCAGGATTAACCTCATAACCATATGATTCTGCTGCCTGAACTGCCATCTTAATACCACCATAAGGCATAAATGCACGCTTAAGCGGCTTATCTGTCTGTAAACCAACAACCTGTTCAAGATCCTTAAGATCTTCATCAATATAACCAGGTCCATATGCTGTCAATCCCTGAACTACTTCTGTCTCACAGTCAAGAACACCACCCTTGGCACGCTCTTCCTTCTGAAGCTTCTGAAGAGCTCCCCAAAGTTTGTCTGTTGCTTCTGTAGGACCTACAAGGAATGATTCATCACCATCATATGGTGTGTAGTTCTTCTGAATGAAGTCACGTACATTAATCTCATCTTTCCAGATACGTCCTTCAAAGCCTTCCCACTGTTCGTAATCTTTCACGATAAAAACCTCCTATTCTTGTTATTTATATTTTATATATTACCTCATAATATAATATTGATAGTATAGCATATATTCCCGAAAAAACAAGTTGTTTTGCCAAAAACTTTTACTATTTTCGGGGTTTCCACGCTATGCCTTGACACATATTACATCTTTTCTTTTGGTACGTCAACATCTTTTTATAAAGACACAAAAAGTTAACACTTTACATATGTAAATACTTCCTGCAGCTAAAAAAGCTGCCCGGATCATGGTAAAAAATCCAGGCAGCTGAAAATCCATGTAAATGACTGGTCAAATACCCCGAAGCAGACATCGGTACAATAACTCAGTCTCTTTTTAATATGTATTAATAACCGGCAACATTATTAAGCTCTGACTGTATCAGACACATTGATACAATTTGAAGTCCAAATATTGACAGTAGCAGATACAATATCCCATTAGAATCATTCGGTGGCAATCCCTGTCTGCTACGGATAACTGCTACCTTTGAGCCTGCCTTATAATACCAGTACAGCATATATATACCACAGGTTACAATAGAGAGAAGGAACACAATACCTCCCGATGTATCGTTCTGGCCACTGGCAGTATTAAGGTCATCCACCATCTGGATAACCCATATTATGCCATATATACCACAGGTAACGATTGTAAGGATAATAGCTGCAGCTATATTCCTGTTCTTAACAGGTGCCTTGTAACCATTGCCACCTGTATTATATGCCTGCTGCTGATATCCTCCATTCTGTTGATAACCACCATTCTGCTGGTATCCACTGTTCTGCTGATAACCACCATTCTGCTGGTATCCACCGTTCTGCTGATAATTACTATTCTGCTGATTGGCAGCCGGATTAGGGGTTCCACAATTCGGGCAGAACTTACCTTCATCCGGATAATTAGGGAAACGCTGATTAATTCATGCATTTTCTTATGATTTTTGATATAATATAGGTATCATCAACTGAAAGGACAT
>CAKSBI010000055.1 GCA_934437985.1 uncultured Lachnospiraceae bacterium | reverse complement strand
CATATGGACGCCTCCTTTACGATGAAATATGGCTTGCGACACCATTCTCATTGTATCACAGGAGGCTTTTCTATGCCATCCTTATCGCTACCGCTTACTCTATTCTCCCCAGCATAGCTGGGGGATTAGCGTTTTAATTTATTTCTTTTTTCCGCAAGTGCCTGTAATCCGGCAGTACGCCCCTCAAGCCCTACCGCCCAAGGAAATTTCTTATTATATGGATTCCATCAGGCGTAAGCACTGATTCCGGATGGAACTGGACACCATATATTCTCTTTGAAATATGTTCAACTGCCATTATCTCTCCATCATCAGCTGCAGCAGTCACCTTAAGCTCCCCGGGAATTGTATCCTTTACTGCTGCCAGTGAATGGTATCTTGCAACTGTAATACTTTTTTCCATACCATGAAATAATGTGCTATCCGTGTCAACCGTGATAACACTCGTCTTTCCATGCATCATTTCCTTCGCATATGATACCTCAGCCCCATATGCCTCGCATATTGACTGATGACCCAGACACACTCCAAGCACCGGTATATCATCCCCAAGCTCTTTTGCTGCCTGTATACAGATTCCCGCATCAGAGGGTTTCCCGGGACCCGGTGAAAGAATTACTGTATTTGATGTAATCATATGAAAAATACCCGACAAATCCACCTGTAAATGGAGGAAGTCCTTCAACTGCCGGACTCTTATACTGCGAAAGTATCTCACGGATTGTATCTCCCGGATGGCTTACAGTTTTTGTAATAGTCATTCCGGTAGTTATCTTAAGCTCATGATTGTGGCAGGTCAGTTCAAGAACCGGGTCATATCCAAGAAATGTGTATCTTCCCCACCGCTCATTATCCTCTGCACTTTCAAGAATGTAACAATGTCTGCTTACATTCTTAAGTATCCTGAGTGCTTCTACCGGTGTCTTTCTGTCAGCATATAACTCCCTTGCGATTGGAATAATGCTGTAATTACCTTCACACGCTAACTTCTCTGCCTCTTTTAATTCCGGATAGTCCATATCGTTTCCTCCCTGCTTTATTATTCTGAATCAATTATCTGTCCGTATTATATCTGCATGGACATAAAACAAAAAACGTCCTTAACAGAATAATATCTATACTCTGTCAAGGACGGTTATATCACAACCATTAATTACCGCGGTGCCACCTTGCTTCACAGATTGCTCTGTGCTCTTTACGAAATACCTTCATATTCCAGACAACTTACGTATGTCCTACGTCGCAGAATACTCTGGAATTATCTTATCACAATCAGTAAATTATCTTCTGATAGCTGTGACAGCCACAATATGGTTCTGTTCTTCCATTTGACTGCGCCCTCAGCGGTCCATTTAACAAACTGCGTTCTGTCCGGTTCTCAGCTTCCCGGACTCTCTGTGAGTGCACGATATGCTTTTATCTCCGCCTCATCAGTTTAGGCTATATTCAATTAAACTAAGTTCTGTTTATCATCTGAAAATATATAACGCAAGCAGTTTATACTTTTTTTATAATTATATTTCTACTGAACTCCCCTCAAGTATCTTTATTGCCCGGGCATATTTTTCACGCCAGTGCTTAAGTCTTTCTTCACTGACCTTACTCTTATCATATATTCTGCTCTCATCCATATTGTGGAGCATATCTCCCATCTTAACAGCCCTTGCAACAGGATTCGTACATATACGTTTTACATATTCATAATAATCTGTGCCTGGTTCATGTGTAAGCAGCTTAAGGGCCCCTATTACCTCATCAGGGAACTCCGCAGCAAGCTCATCCATAGTAACCCCGGTATCTTCAACAACATCATGCAGCAGTGCAACACATACGGTTATCTCATCCTTCATCTGTTCAGCCACATGATATGGATGAAAGATATACGGAACTCCGTTTACATCAAATTGGCCCTGATGTGCATTGTACGCTGTCATCATTGCTTTACAGGTTAATTCTGTATATATCATTCCGATTCCCCCCTTATTGGTCACCAGCCAACTTTAAGGCAGACTTATCTTTCCGTAATATTATCAAATGACCATACATTTATATTATATTCTACAATTCCCCTGCCACAATACCGGCATACCTTAACTCCGAGGTCAGTAACCGGTGCACCACAGTTAGGGCACACAAGCCCTTTTGCATCATCGTACCGGTCCTCAACTATATCACGGTCCTGTATGTACACCATATCTGTCTCAAAACGTGCCTGCTCTTTAAATTCCCTGTCTCCACGGATAACATTATTATCAATATCAGTTACATAATGAACAGATTCAAGTGCACTCTGAAATGTTACTATACATCTTCCAGCCTTCTTCGTGTATCTTTTTATCTCTGTTCTGTGTATCTTAAGCCTGTCATAATGCTCAGTCAGGTTACCGGCCTCTAACATCTCAATCCTCTGTTCCAGCTGTTCCTTAAGTTCACTTGTAACACCGGACAATGCACCGGGATTCTTACCTTCAATCCCAAGCAGATATCCTGTAAGGACATTCTCTGCCCGCTCCTTCATCTCATCATAATTAAACGCCGGAAAATCTTTTACAATTCTTGGAAGTTCAATTCGTGTCATTGCTGATAACGACTTTGGTGTCTCAGCAACCTCAAGCTTCGCACGTTTCATAGCTTCAGAAATATCAGAAGTTCCATACAACTCCCTTGACAGCTGCTTTGCCCTGGTCCTGACGGCAAAAAACAGATAAAGTGCCCCACCTACAATAAACGCAAGCAGTACAAGTACAATAACCATATTCATCCAAAATTCCTCCATTATAGCCGTATACATAAATATCTCTTTACAGATATGGCTGATATTATAACATCTTTTTACTTTTATATCTACCATTTCTAAAACTCCATGCTTGTATTATTGTACAGTTTTTTATATTATATAGTCAGCAAAGCTACAGGAGATGAAAAGAATGAATATGAAAAACAATTACTGGAATGGCATTGATGATTCACTTAAGAATCAGATCATGGATTATTGCAATGGATACATACAATTCCTCAACGCTGCGAAGACTGAACGTGAGGCAGTGAGGGAAGCTGTATGTCTTGCCGGAAAAAATGGTTTTAAAGATATCACTCAATATGATGAATTAAAACCGGGTGACAGGGTATATGGGATCAATAAAAATAAATCTCTTTTCCTTGCCGTTATCGGAAACAAGCCACTGACTGATGGTTTCAATGCAGTAGGCGCACACATAGACGCACCGAGGCTCGACCTCAAGCAGAATCCGCTTTATGAAGATACCGGACTTGTATTACTTAAGACACATTACTATGGTGGCATAAAAAAATACCAATGGACAACTATCCCGCTTGCACTTCATGGTGTAGCTGCCCTTACTGACGGAACTGTCGTAGATATTAACATAGGCGAGGATGACTCTGACCCTGTATTTCTTATAACAGACCTTCTTCCACATCTGTCAGGCAAACAGAATTCCAAGAAGCTGTCAGAGGGAATCCCTGCCGAAAACCTGAACATCGTCATTGGTTCAATTCCTTCATGCGAAGAATCAGATATTGCTGATGAAACTAAAGACGTCAGTGCCAGAAATACAATCCTGGCAATCTTAAAAGAAAAATACGGCATTAACGAGGATGATTTTAAAAGCGCAGAGATTGAAGCAGTTCCGGCTGCAAAGGCACGCTCACTGGGACTTGACAGAAGTATGGTTGCCGCCTACGGACAGGATGACAGAGTCTGCGCCTATCCTGCACTTACTGCCCTTATGGAGCTTGGGACACCTGAACATACCGCACTATGCATCCTGTCCGATAAGGAAGAGATTGGAAGCGTTGGCAACACCGGGATGAAATCCCGGAATTTCGAATTATTTCTGATCGACCTTCTTGAAAAGACAGGCATCATAAGCCCATATGCACTCCAGCGCACACTTTCTGCTTCAAAGGCTTTATCAGCAGATGTTACTGCAGCATATGACCCAACTTATTCAGATGTAATGGAAAAGAATAATGCAGCATATATGGGTAAAGGTATCAGCATCAAAAAGTACACCGGCGCCCGTGGCAAATCAGGTGCATCTGATGCCAATGCCGAATTCATTGGATATGTACGAAAAATATTTGAAGACAATGACGTTACATACCAGTCATCTGAGATGGGTAAAGTTGACGAGGGCGGCGGCGGAACAATTGCCTATATACTTGCAGACCGTGGAATGGAGGTTCTTGACTGCGGGGTACCTATCCACTCAATGCACTCTCCTTATGAATCAGCAAGCAAGTATGACATATACATGGCTTATAAAGCCTATAAGGCGTTTTTGATGTAAAACTATCTATATATCATATCACTAAATATAACACATAAACACTCAAATCTTGTTTCATGTCCTGTGTACAGTCTTATTCTTGCAGACAGGACATGTAACCTCAATCTTGCCCTTACCCCTTGGCACCCTTATATTGCGTCCACACACTTTGCACCTGAATATCTTATAGTCCTTACGCATATCGTACTTCATTTTATTAATTCTCGTAAAGCTTTGGAATTTATCATTCTCACGCTGCCTTGCCACAAGATTCTTTGATAGAAACCGATATAAAAACAATATTGATACCAGCCAAAATATAGAATACACTACACGTTTCTTTATAAATATACATATAACATCCAGAATGATAACAATAATAAACAATGCCTTATTAAGATTATCCATTCCATTCCTTCCACGCATGAAATCATATAACCATCTGTTAAATCTGTTCATACCAATTCACCTCTTATACCTTATTGCATCAACTCTCCCCCTATATGTAAAAAGAGTATAACAGCTTTATTAACCTATTGCAAATACTAATTCATCAGTATCATTTACTTCAAGTTTTATCCTATTAAATGATACTTTACCTGTCCCGGCTTCTTATATCTTAATAATTTTTTGTGAAAAATTGCGGAACTATATAAATTGTGCTATACCTTTTTTATCATTTATAATATAATATATAAATAATTAGAATAATTATATGAATTTAAGTCAAACTTCAGATTATATAGAATGAGGTGATACCAATGTTTAATGTCAGCTGTGTTATTGTGAATGCAATATCGGATCAACCGGTTATTAATAATGTCCCTCATGGAATCAACAATGATTTTTTATTGATCCCAAAGTCTTCCTACAAAATAAAGATTGATGGAACATGGCATGAATTTAAGAGACACACGGCATTTTTTTTCCCAAAATACACACCGCTATACTATGCTTCATCGGATAATGAACCATTTATAGAATGCAGTATTCATTTCAGGCATGATAATGAGATTCCTACACAATTTTCCCTGCCAGTCGGGCAGCCAATATACCTGACTGACCCATATCACGTATATGATTTAATTGATTTGATAGCTTATGAGAATATTGTATACGAGAGCAATCGTGAAGAGATTCTTGACAATCTCATGCGTGCCATGTTCCTCAAAATCAGTGATTCCTCAAAGTTGAGTTCACTTAAGCCCCATTTCAATGCAATGTATAATATACGCAATAAAATATATCTGCATCCCGAATATGACTGGTCACTTGAAAATATTGCAGATATCCTACACATGAGCCATAACAACATTCACAGATTATATAAAGAGTATTTTGATACAACAATATCACAGGATGTCATTACCAGCAGGATAAAACAAGCCAGGGAATATCTGTCACACACTACTCATCCCATTAACATGATTGCTATATATTGCGGATACAGAACTACAGAACACTTCTGCAGACAATTCAAAAAAATAGAAGGCGTTACACCAAAGCAGTTCAGAAAAAATTCATATAATACCGGACAATAACCGGAAAGGTCTTGAATTACATCCAATCCAAGACCTTCCTTTATTATTCATTCTTTATTATTTTCACTTACATTAGACCCTGGTACAGACATCAGATCCATGCATACACATCCGACTCATTACTTTCATAAACTTTTATAAAATAAAAAACTCCCCGAGTAGGGCTCGAACCTACAACAACTCGGTTAACAGCCGAGTGCTCTACCATTGAGCTATCGAGGAATACAATAAGAATATAATACATAATATCAATA
>CAKSBI010000054.1 GCA_934437985.1 uncultured Lachnospiraceae bacterium | reverse complement strand
ATCATTTTAACCGGTTATAACAGATTATCATTAATCTGCATTTAACAGGCTCTTCAGATCCTCTTCCGGTGTAGTTATTGGTGCTATCCCATAGTTTTCCACAAGAAAGCCCAGAACATTTTCAGATAAAAATGCAGGAAGTGATGGACCAAGACGTATATTCTTAATGCCAAGATGAAGCAGTGTAAGCAGTATACATACCGCCTTCTGCTCATACCATGACAGTACAAATGACAGCGGGAGTTCATTAACCTCACAGCCAAATGCATCTGCAAGTACCACTGCAACCTGTATCGCACCATAAGCGTCATTACACTGACCCATATCCATCAGCCTCGGAAGCCCTCCGGTCTCTCCGAGCTTCAGGTCATTGAAACGGTACTTGCCGCAGGCCAGCGTAAGAATGATACTGTCTTTTGGTGTCTGTTTTACAAATTCCGTATAATAATTTCTTCCGGGCTTCGCACCATCACAGCCTGCAACAAGGAAGAAATGACTGATCATACCTGACTTTACGGCATCAACAACCGTTCCCGCATGTGCAAGAACCGCAGCATGGCCGAATCCTGTTGTAACTTCACTTCCTCCATTAATACCGGTAAAACATTTATCCTCTGAATATCCACCAAGCTCCAGTGCCTTTTCTATAACAGGGGTAAAATCCTTATTATCATCAATGTGAACCGCCCCCGGGAATGCTACTACTTCTGTAGTAAATACCCTGTCTGCGTAGCTCTGCTTCGGAGGCATAAGGCAATTAGTTGTGAATAATACCGGTGCCGGCAGGGCATCAAACTCCTTATGCTGGTTCTGCCATGCCGTTCCAAAATTACCTTTAAGATGCTTATATCTTTTAAGCTCCGGATAGGCATGCGCCGGCAGCATCTCACCATGGGTATATATATTTATACCCATGCCCTCGGTCTGCTCAAGCAGAAGCTTAAGGTCTTTAAGGTCATGGCCCGTCACTACAATAAATGGTCCTTTTTCCACATTAAGCGTAACATTAACCGGAGACGGATTGCCATAAGTCTCTGTGTTAGCCTTATCTAACAATGCCATACATTTAAGATTAATCTCACCGACCTTCATGGTTGTCTTCAAAAGCTCATCAAAATCTTCCTCATACCCTATCTTAAATAATGCCTCACAGAAAAACATATTAACCTCATCATCATAGTAACCAAGTACTGCCGCATGATATGCATATGCTGCCATTCCACGTATACCAAACAGGATCAGCGACTTAAGGGAACGGATATCCTCATCAGCATTCCACACCTCTTTCATATTATACTCTCCTGTCCTGCCGCATGCTGAAACACAGCTTGCACACTTTGGCGCATATATTGCCTTTTCACTGTGAACCTTATCTATCATCCCATTTATCGCATCATTATCAAAGCTCACATTAGTAACCGTTGTAAATAACCCTTCTATAATTGTCTGAAACGTACTCTGCCTGATAGCTGTATTACCCTCTGCTGCACGCACAAGTCCGATAAGTGCCCCTGTCAGTTCGTCCTGAAGCATGGCAGTGTCAGCCTTCTTACCACATGCACCTGCACTTCCCGTACATGCATTACATCCTACAGTCTGTTCACACTGAAAACAAAACATCTTATTCTCCATTACCATTCTCCTCCCGCTTTCTGATTCTTTCCAAGAAAATGCTCCTTTGCAAAATCCATATTCTGTACAAGCTCCACAGTTCCAAGGTAATTACCTGAACCATCCCTTACCGCCATATATTTTACAAGCATTGTCTTGCCATTCTTTTCCATCCATACAGGTACTTCATCAAGATTACCTGCCCTGAATTCATTAATAATATGCCTTACCTTTTCCTCTACCTTTGGCGGATGACATGAAAATACACTTCGGCCTATAGCCATCTTAGGTCTCTTAAAGTCCTTTGGTCCTTCATTAAAATAGCAGTTAATATTCCTGTCATCAACAAATGTGATCTCAAGCGGAATTGTATTAAGAAGTGCCGTAAGCTGTTCTATTGTCATATGGCCGCCTGCAAGGACAACCTCAGCTCCTGATACGAATGATGTTATCTGCCCCCTATTATCCTCTGCTTTTTCATACGGCTCCATTTTTACCCCGAAGCATTCGCCATAATCCTTCAGATCATGATATATACCATTCCACTCATCTTCCGTAAAGTTGACGGCACAGTTAGGAAAAAGAATATTAGCTTCCTTATAGATCATCTCATCAACCCTTACAATCACAGCCTCTAATCTCTTCTGCCATTCCTTATCTGTTACATCAGCTCTTACAAGCCACGATATCTCATCACGGATCTCATCATCTACTGTCCACATAACATCAGACGGACCCGATATTCCATATCTCACACTAAGCAGCGGATAAAGCAGATCCCCCTTTTTTGCATAATGTGCCGCAAGACCCTTTAATCCTTCTAACGAGTCCTTATCTGCCTTTCCGGCTTTTATATCCTCATGTATTTCATTCAGCAGCAGTTTCAATGCATCATTTTCTTTTGTTAACAGATACAGTGGATGCCCTTTAACTGTAACCAGCTCTTTTGCCTCCACTTCACGTTCTTCCATAGTTGCCACATGAAATAACGCAGAGTGGACATCACACAATCTCTGTACTTCTTCTAAAGGGGTTCCCTCCTCAAGCATTGACTGCTCTGCCTTCATTATCTCAGACGCATCCACATCCTTAAACTGACTTACGAAGTCATTACTTACCGATTCCAGTGCTTCACCGTCACCAAGGCGTTTCAGATAACTTTTTAAAAGTTCTATCCTTTCTTTGTATACTTCGCTGTCATATTCATAATAATTATTCATATGATAACCTCCGGTTTTATATTTATTTTATCATTGCTTCCATGCTGCCATCATAGTATGATATTTATAACATGTATGTTTGAATTCTAACATAAGGAGTTTTTTATGAAAAAATATATACCAATACTTCAAAGATCCCCTTTATTTACCGGGCTTCATGAAAGTGAGATATTAACTATCCTCAATTGCCTTAAAGCTTCAGTCTTAAAAAAAGAAAAAGATTCCTACATTTTACGTACAGGAGATACCACTGATACCATGGGACTTATTTTAAGCGGTTCGGTGCTTATAATCCAGGAAGATATATGGGGACACAGAAATATAATATCAGGATGCAGTACCGGTAACTTTTTTGGCGAACCATACGCTGCAACCCAAAATTCTGTCCTTAATATAAGTGTTGTTGCAGAAGCTGACTGCGAAATTCTGATGCTTGATGTCCGCAGTGTCCTTACAACTTGTTCTTCCGCATGCGATTACCATCAGAAGCTTATCCGCAATATGGCAGGTGTACTTGCACATAAAATATTACTGCTCAATAATAAGATCACACACATAAGCAAACGTACAACAAGAGAAAAGCTCCTGTCATACCTTTCCTCAGAGTCAATACGCCAGGGCTCCCTGACCTTTGATATTCCATATGACAGGCAAAAGCTTGCCGATTACCTGTGTGTAGAACGTGCAGCCATGTCTGTAGAACTGTCAAAGCTGCAAAGGGAAGGTATTCTGATAACCAACAGAAATCATTTTGAATTAAGCTGTGATACAGACCCGCTGCTATAGAATGCCATATTCTGTATATGGCAACTGCAATCCATTGTATATTACTTCAATTCTGAGATCAGCTGCAGCTTTTCGCCCATGACCGGCTTCATGATATCATACGCCTTCCAGCCTGTACAGTGGCCTGTATAAAATACCGTATCCATCATTTTAAGCTCCCTTGCCGTATCAGCAATTGCACTGAGGTCATCACCAGAATAGGATGACCGGATCATATGAAATCCACTTATAACAACTGCAGGGTCTATGTTATATATTGCACGGAATTCATCAAGAATATTCAGTATACCATTATGTGCACATCCTGAGATCAGTGCATACTTATCCCCATCATACCGTATGACAAGATACTGCTCATGTGAAAATGTATCCTGTACAAGCTTACCATTCTTCTTTTCACGCAGGCGCATATTGCCTTTAGGCCATAACCTCCCCGGTTTTACACCTGTATATATCGAAAGCTCATCATCGATAACAGTATTTTCTGATATAAGATGAAGACCATCCAGCTTCATAATGTCCTTATCAATACCTATGTACTTATCTTCACCTTCTTTGTATGAATAATAATCCCCACCTGCATTTTCACGTATATATATATATGCGTGTGAATTAATTCCTGCCAATGACATAAGACCACCGGAATGGTCGTAATGTCCGTGGCTTAAAAATACAGTATCAACTTCTGACAGGTCAATACCTCTTATCCCGGCATTATACCAGGTTTTATCCGACTTTCCGGTATCAGCAAGAAGCTTATGCTTTTTTGTCTCAATATAAAGTGAAAGCCCATGCTCTGCGATCAGATTATCACCACACAGATTATCTTCCATTAGTGTTACGATCCTAATATTGTCCATATATTCTGTTATCCTTCCATTTCCCGGTCATTTTTCCTGTTCCTCATCCTGTCCAGGCGTTTCAATATGACATATCCCAGATACCCTGATACAATTCCAACAACAATGCCCCCAAGCACATCCGTCGGATAGTGCACATACAGATACATCCTTGAAAATGCGATCAGACATGCAGGCACAAGTGATATTTTCCAGAGTCTTTTCCTGCCTTCAAAATACAATGCTGACACTGCTGCAAATGACGCCGCTGTATGCCCTGACGGAAAAGAATAATCAGCAGGCCTTGCTATCAAAAGCTGAATATATGTATTAACATCACATGGCCGCGTTCTTGCAGCTATATTCTTCAGCATACCATTGCACAATATCGCATCTATGCACAATGAGACAGCAAGAACAATTCCACATTTTCTTGTCCTGGGAATTATCAGCAAAACAAATGCCATTACTATCCAGACCGCCCCGGCATCACCCCAATGCGTAATAAAGCACATTATGTAATCCAGTATCGGTGTTCTTATCCCCTGTAACATATCTAAAAATGCAAACTCTATATTCATATCCTTTATTTTCCTCTTATATCCACTATCAGATACTCCGACTTACAGCCGGTTTTAAACTTAATCGCCCAGTCAGATATTCCGGAAGTAACGATAAAATCTGTATTACCTCTTCTCTCATGGCCATATACCAGCCCGCACCAAGATAGCATACCGTAAAAAAACTGCAGCTACACCGGCATAATAACGCCTGAACGCTTTACTTTATATCTTTTGTACAACACAAAATACAGCATCACTTATCATCCAGAATATAACAAGTTCAAAATCTATATCATGGAGAAGTCCTACTATCCCCCAATATTCCTGTTCATCAGTATAACCTAATTCCTTTGCAAACCATTTCATAACTGCCTCTACAGTTAACGCATATTGTATTCTCTCCTATTCTCTATCTTTATTAAGCAGACTCCTGATTATACTAATCTCCGGCAAAAATCCACTTTACAAAATTTCCATATTTAAAAAGTGGGAAACATCCAATACCACAAACATGAAAATACCTAAGCCCGGTCAGACCTCACTGTCAGAATCCGTCGTTGCAGCCATTGTATCCTCAACAGAAATAATCTCCGGTCCATCTGCAAATGCTTCCTGTCCATCTGCTGCCTCCATAGGATCTTCCCTGTTCTCCTTCTTCTCCTCATCCCATAGTGAATCATGCTTCTCCCTGTCTTTCTTTCTCATCTGTGCAACCATCTGCGCACTCTTGGCCAGCTGGTACATATCCCTGTCATACTCCATGACCTTCTTTTCATCATAAGCAGGAACAGTATCCCCACGGGTCATCCGCCTGACAACCTCAAGAACCTTTCTAAGCTCTTCAAACCCCTCTTTTTCAGCCTTAGCATTATTTTTCACTGCAACCTCATCAAACTTCACATTCCACTGTTCCATGAGCTTATCCATATATTTCTGGTATTCATCCTGTTTTTCTGCAACAGCACTATACGTTAATTCCAGAGTTGCAGCTTCATCTGCATATACAGCAGCACCATTCTCTGTTCTCTTAATCTTCTCATCAAGCGCAGCCTTCTGACGTCCCAGACTGCACTTCTGAATATTATACGACTTTAGCTGTGCACTATATGCCCAGCGTGCTTCTCCTATTGTCATAACAATCCTCCCGATTGCACATACATGAAACTTTCCTTCAATCATCACTCACATATTATATCGGAGATGTATTGTATTAATATTATACCCAGTCATAGCAGCTCATTTAACTTTTACAGACTGATGCAGAAGCTGAGAGAAGCAGATATATTATCCTGTCATCTTTATCATCACATACGGCAACAGATGAATTGATCACCCGGATCTTAAACCATAATCAAATTCCAGGGTCCGAACAGAGGCAAATACAGCAATGCAAAAAAACAACATACCAGTTATGAATTCAAAGAAAATGTATCACCGGTCTTCCGTAACATACAGATCTGCATTCATGTAAAAAAATGGGCGATAGTGTCAAAAAGTAAAACCCCTGCGACTCATTTCCTTATCCATCACCCTAAAATGCGTGCTGCATTTGAAAATATGATCATTCCAATAATTGAGTAATCAGCTCTTTTATGTAAGAACCAATAAAACTATTTTCCGACAAACAGGATTCCTCTGTAAAAATATTAATACAACTACGAACTTTGCCTGTAACAAGGCATGAAAAAATGATTATCTGCAACGAACTATATTATTC
>CAKSBI010000053.1 GCA_934437985.1 uncultured Lachnospiraceae bacterium | reverse complement strand
AACTGGTGTTATAATTAAGTTGTAGTGATGAATGTAATATTCCTTGCTACAGCTATTTTATTACCGCTAAAAAGAAGCCGGGTCATGCCACGCCATGCTCTATGGTGACTGATGTATGGTATCCGGCATTCAGGAATAAAAAAATCAGGTAAAGGAATACTGAAAAGAGGGATTGCAATGGCAAAGGATAACAAAACTAATGCAATGAGGATTCTTGATAAGTTAAAGGTTGCATATGAGCGCAACAGTTATTCATGCGATGAATTTATTGATGGGGTCCATATAGCGGATATGCTGGGGCAGTGCTATGATGAATCATTTAAGACAATAGTTACGGAAGGAAAAAGCAGTAATTATTATGTGTTTGTCCTTCCGGTAGATAAGGAGATTGACCTTAAAAAGGCTGCAAGGGCTGTTGGCGAAAAGAATCTTGAGCTGATTCCGGTAAAAGAGGTTAATAAGGTGACCGGCTACATAAGAGGTGGCTGTACACCGGTCGGGATGAAAAAGCAGTATCCTACCGTTATTCATGAGAGTGCTGCTGCATTTGACAGAATAATTATAAGCGGCGGTAAGATTGGTGAGCAGCTGTATATTAATCCGGATGACCTGATAAAGGTTGTTAACGGAGTATATGGAGATATTGTAAAATAATGTATATAGCTATTGATTTAAAATCTTTTTATGCATCGGTTGAATGTGTGGACAGGAAGCTTGATGCACTTACGACTAATCTTGTTGTAGCGGATGCAGGCCGTACGGAGAAGACAATATGCCTGGCTGTATCACCCTCACTTAAGAAGTATGGAATATCCGGAAGGGCAAGGCTGTTTGAAGTGGTTCAGAGAATAAATGAGGTTAACGCTGAACGCAGGTCTGGTGCGCCCGGTGGAAGATTTTCGGGAAGTTCTTCAGATGACGGTATCTTGCAGCAGTCTCCCGATATGGCAGTGGATTATATTGTTGCACCTCCGAGGATGGCACGTTATGTGGAGGTCAGTACACAGATTTATAATATATATCTTAAGTATATTGCACCGGAGGATATGCACGTATACTCTATTGATGAGGTATTTATTGACACAGACCCATATACAGGTATATATAATCTTAAGCCACGTGAGCTTGCCATGATGATCATTAAGGATGTTAATGACGAGACGGGAATAACGGCTACTGTAGGGATAGGAACCAATCTGTATCTGTGTAAGGTGGCTATGGACATAGTTGCAAAGCATATGCCGCCGGATGAAAATGGGGTTCGCATTGCGGAACTTGATGAAATGTCATACAGGAAGCTTTTGTGGTCGCATACGCCGATTACGGATTTCTGGCGTGTTGGCAGGGGATATGCTGACAGACTTGAAAAATATGGTATGTATACTATGGGCGATGTAGCAAGATGTTCGCTTGGAAAAGAAGGGGACTATTATAATGAAGCTTTATTATATAAGATGTTTGGCGTTAATGCGGAGCTTCTTATAGACCATGCGTGGGGATATGAACCATGTACAATAGAAGCAGTTAAGTCGTATAAACCTGCTAATAACAGCCTGAGTTCAGGCCAGGTGCTGGCAGAACCATACAGCTTTGACAAGGCGAGACTTATCGTTCAGGAGATGACAGACCTTCTTGTGCTTGACATGGTGGACAAACGGATTGTTACAGATCAGATAGTACTTACTATTGGTTATGATATAGAGAACCTTTCTGACCCTGATATAAAAAAGAAGTATAAGGGTCCGGTTACAACTGACCGTTACGGAAGAAATGTTCCGAAGCATGCGCACGGAACTGCTAATCTTCCGGGGTATACTTCTTCAACGAAGCAGATAATGAAATCTACGCTGGAATTATTTGACGGGATAGTTAACCGGGCTTTATCAGTAAGGAGAGTGACGGTTGCCGCTAACCACGTTATCCCGGAAAATAATGTATCGGCTTCGGGACAGTATGAACAGCTTAATCTGTTCATGGATTATAAGGCGGTTGAGAAAGCACATGAAGAGGAAAAAGAGGAACTTAAGCGTGAAAGAAGCATGCAGGAGGCTGTTCTTGATATCCATAAAAAATATGGTAAGAATGCAATCCTCAAGGGTATGAATCTCAAAGAGGGTGCTACAACGGTAAAACGTAACTCACAGATAGGGGGACATAAGGCTTATTAAGTGTACCGTTTTTTACATAAAACAGTGGCAATTTTATAAAAAGCAAGAATATCCAAGTGAAGAAGCGCTAGAACCGGCATCTGCCGGAACTAGCGCTTCTTTTTCAGAAACCTATTTTACAGCCCCTTTTGGTTGTAGCTCAAATCTTTGAAATTATTGGTTATCTGCTATAGGCGTGTCTGTACCTGAAAGTACTTCTGAATTATCGTGGGTTTCTGTATTATTGGCTGTTTCTGTATCAGATGGCACATTGGCTGGGTCAGGTGAAGCAGAAGGTGATGGTGTAGCTGTTACATCCGGGGTTGCTGTAGGTTCATGTGTAACCTCAGGTGTAGCAGTTGGTGTATTCGTAGGTTTAGGCGTAGCAGTTGGATGGGTATATCTTATGTGTTCAGCTGAATAATTATACTTTTTAACCTCTGTACTGGTAGCTTTATCTTTTCCACCAACATAGAATACAATCTGGTTGGCATTGGTCATATCAATCAGATCATTATTAAGCATTGCAGTGATATTTACGCCGTTTTCAGCATTGGAATCAAGAATTGTGTGGGTTGGCGGATAAGCTTTATCTGCAGTCTTTGAATTTGAAGCGTCTGCTGAGCTAAGTGTTATTGGACGGTATGCTGTGTCAATTGTGTTAAGTGTAATTGTAGGATTGACTACACCGCTCATATAAAATGCCGCCTTATTTCCATTAGCTACATTCTTGATTTTATTGCCCTTGATTATACAGTCTTTCCAGTTCATGGCACGGATTGCCTGGCTCTGTGTATTGGTAATTGTATTATCCAGTATCTGGACATTGGTATGGTATATCTGGGTTGTATTGTCAAAGCCTACAGAATACTTATGTGTTCCAATCGCACGGAGGACATTGAAGAACGTATTATTCCTGATAACAATATTATCATTGGCTGTTCTGTCATAATTGGTCCAGTTTACATTGAAGCCTCCGGTATTCTTATCAGGAATGTCAATGTTAATGGCTTCTTTGTAATTATCAGATTCTCCGGTGAAGCTGCTTCCATGGAAAGTACATCCCTGAATTGTAACATTTTGTGAAGCATCAAGCTCTATAAAATGATGTCCCTTGTAGTTGTTAAAGTTAATTCCCTGAATAAGAATATTCTTATTGTGTCCCATTACAATTCCGTTACAGTTACTATAGAACAGGAGATTGAATGTGACTGTACCCTGTCCGATAAATGATATGTCATGTGAGCCATTGTAGGCACCAACAGTTGCAGTAGTAGTTGAAAGTGATGGTGCTACAAACTGGAACAGTGAAAGTGAAGGGGCAAGTACGGTTGAGTCAAATCCGGTGTAAGTTCCTTTCTGGAGTAATACGCCATGCTGGAAGTTTACGGTAACATTTGACGGAACATACAATGTATTAGTAATCGTATAAGTTCCTGATTGTACAGTAAGGGTACCGCCTCCTACACGTTCAAGCTGTTCAAAATATGATCTGAATACATAATAATCTTTGGTATACTGGTTGTACCATTTGTCGTCGGTATAGTAGTCGTGATATGGGTTGCTGCCAGCTGTTATAACATAGTTTTTTGTTGTGTAATCCATAAAGTATGCAAGCCGCTGCACACTTGATTCACTACTGGTTGTCTGATTAATTACATAGTAAACCTGTGCGTTTACAACATTGTTGTTCTCAAGCCCTGTTATAAATGCGCTTGTAAGTGTGTTATATGTTGCGGCATAAGACGCCCCGGCACCTGTGTTACTTGCAGGAACAAGCTTGACCGGTACAGGTACAAGGTTGAAGCTGTTGGCTGTAACAAGCGGATTAACGGCACCACTCATCAGTATGCCGCATGCAGTACCGGCACCACCCGCAACATCAGAAAATGTATTGTTGTTAATACTGGCATCTTTCCAGTTGAGTACCCTGATGACATTACTGCTTATTGATGTGAACTTATTATTAGTAATATTGATACCGGTCTGGTATGCGGAAGCTGTGTACTTATTACTTCCAATTGCAGATACAAGCCCTGAAAATGTATTTTTGGTAATTTTAATATTGGTATTAACAGTGCGGTCATTCTTACTCCAGGTATAATTAAATGACTTGGTTGCGGCATCAGGTACTTCAAGGCTTATGGCATAATTACTTATAGGTGTGGCTGCTGCTTTGCTCTTCCGGAACTTACAGCCTGTTACGGATACCTTCTTTGACGCAGCAATATTGATATAAGAGTCATCTTTCATACCCTTAAATGTAATTCCGGAAATAGTGATATTCTTTGCATGTCCGACTGCAATACCTGCGCTTCCGGCAGCACCTGATATGTTAATGGCTGCCTTGCCTGAACCGGATATAGTTACATTTTTAGAACCGGCATATTTTTTGACCCCGGCTTTTTTAGCTGACCTGGATGGTGGGACAAGCTCTAAAACGGACGTTCCTGCTTTTAGCTTTTTACTGCCTGTCTTAGCTGTCTTTTTAAGTATTGCACCACTTTTTAACTTAATCGTAACATTGGAAGGGACATACAGTGTACATGGAATGTTATATGTACCTTTTTTTATTGTAAGCGTACCACCACCGTCCTTTTCGAGCTTCTCAAGATATGAGCGCAGCATATAGTACTGCTTTGTTTTTTTATTGTACGTCTTAAGCTTCGTGTAGCTTTTGTTGCATGGGCGGGTCTTGACCTTAACGGTGTAAGTGCCCTTTGCCTGCGCCGCCTTCGTGTTAAGTGCCATCCCACCCGTTATAATAAGTGTACAGGCACATACAGCGACTAATAACCTCTTTAATTTTTTTGAACTGGTAAACATAAGAACCTCCCTTTCGCATAGTGTCTTTTCATATTATATTGTATAAAAATAACGAATGCAATAATGGTATCAGCAGAATGTGGCAGAAATGTATCAGGAGGATGGAAATGTACATATGGGCGGAGCGTGTGGGGAATAGTTAAAAATTATGCTGTGAATATTATGTAATGCGTTTGACAAGGTGAGGTGTATGGGATATAATATTGCAGTAAATTTATCAAAGTCGCTTTGTTAAGAAGTCACTTGGTTGATATGGAGGATTTTATAATGGCAGATAAGAAAAAGAATATTTTAACTTATGAAGGTTTGAAAGCATTGGAAGAGGAGCTGCATGATCTTAAAGTTGTACGAAGAAGAGAAGTTGCAGCTAAGATCAAGGAAGCGCGTGAACAGGGAGACCTTTCGGAGAACGCTGAGTACGATGCAGCTAAGGAAGAACAGGGTCATATTGAGGCCAGGATCGATGAGATAGAGCGTATACTTAAGAATGCAGAGGTTGTTGTTGAGGAAGACGTAGATGCAAGTACTATTAATATAGGATGCCATGTTACAATCAAGGATCTTGAAGACGGCGAGGAGATTGAGTACAAGCTTGTTGGTTCAACAGAGGCTGACTCACTTAAAGGAAAGATTTCTAACGAGTCACCTGTTGGAAGGGCACTCATAGGACGTAAGACGGGTGAGGTTATTGAGGTTGAGACTCCGGCAGGGATGCTCAGTTACGAGATTGTCAGTATAAGAAAGTCTAATTAATTAAGTTATTTGAAAGGATGTATTTGTTGTGGCTGAACAGAAAAAGGAACAGGGAACACAGGATATTAACCAGCTTTTGAAGGTGAGGAGAGAGAAGCTTGCCGGTCTTGTTGAAGCAGGTAAGGATCCATTTGTTATAACTAAGTTTGATCAGGAGCATCACTCAGATGATGTGAAGAGATTATATACAGAGCATGAAGAAAAGCTTCTTGCCGGACGTAAGGAACCAGATGTAGAGGGTCTTGATGATGCCGCCAAGAGAGAGGTTATCAATAACGATTATAATGAAAGAAGAGCTATTATGGATGCACAGCCGATTAGTGTATCCGTTGCCGGACGTATGATGTTTAAACGTGTAATGGGTAAGGCTTCTTTCTGTAATATCCAGGATCTTAAGGGAAGAATCCAGGTATATGTTGCAAGAGATGCAATCGGTGAGGAAGCATATGCAACATTTAAAAAGTCTGATATTGGTGATATATTCGGCATCAAAGGTTTTGTATTCAGGACGAAGACAGGAGAGATATCTATTCATGCGGAGGAGATTACATTACTGTCCAAGAGCCTGCAGATACTTCCGGAAAAGTTCCATGGTCTTACAGACACTGATATGCGTTACAGACAGAGATATATTGACCTTATTATGAATGAGGATAGTAAGGAAGTATTCATTAAGCGTTCACAGATTCTTAAAGAGATCCGTAACTTCCTTGCAGGACGTGATTTTATGGAGGTTGAGACACCAATGCTTGTATCAAATGCAGGCGGGGCAGCAGCAAGACCATTTGAAACTCACTATAATGCACTTAATGAAGATGTTAAGCTTCGTATTTCCCTTGAGTTATATCTTAAGAGACTTATAGTTGGCGGTCTTGAGAGAGTTTATGAGATTGGACGTGTATTCCGTAATGAGGGAGTAGATACCCGTCACAATCCGGAATTTACCCTTATGGAGCTTTACCAGGCATACACAGATTATGAGGGTATGATGGAACTTACAGAATCAATGTTCCGTTATCTTGCTGAAAAGGTATGTGGTACAACTAAGATATCTTACAATGGAATTGAGATTGACCTTGGTAAGCCTTTTGAGCGTCTGACGATGAATGAGGCGATCAGGAAGTATACAGGGGTAGATTTTGATGAAGTGGTCGATGACGAGGCTGCAAAAAAGATTGCGGATGAACACCATGTTGAGTATGAGAAACGTCATAAAAAGGGCGATATTATCAATCTTTTCTTTGAGGAGTTCTGCGAGGAAAAGCTTATCCAGCCTACATTCATTATGGATCACCCAATTGAGATATCACCACTTACCAAAAAGAAGCCATCAGATCCGGCTAAGGTTGAGCGTTTTGAATTGTTCATTAACACATGGGAGATGTGTAATGCCTATTCAGAGCTTAATGACCCGATTGACCAGCGTGAGCGCTTCGCAGCACAGGACGCCAATGCAGCTGCCGGGGATGATGAGGCAGAGCATACGGATGAGGACTTCCTCAATGCACTTGAGATTGGTATGCCCCCTACAGGCGGAATTGGTTACGGTATTGACAGACTGGTTATGCTGCTTACAGATTCACAGGCGATCAGGGATGTATTGCTCTTCCCGACAATGAAGAGCTTGGATAAATAAACCTAGTGTTTATGCGGGGTTGAGGCATTTGAGTACGTCAAAGGACG
>CAKSBI010000052.1 GCA_934437985.1 uncultured Lachnospiraceae bacterium | reverse complement strand
CTGCTGCATTTTTTATCTCCTCACGGTTTAACTTCACTATAATCACTCCTCACTAAGTATTCTCTTCTTCAATAATCACAATCTATACATTAATGTATGTATCCGCTGCTCCAGCCTCTTCACATACTGTTCTTACTGCTGCTGCCTTGACTATGCCTGCCTGTCAATTGCTTCCCATAAGCCCTGAAGATACATTGCTCCAAGTGCACGGTCATACAGACCATATCCCGGCATAGCTTTCTCCCCCCAGATCATACGTCCGTGGTCAGGTCTTACAGCCTCATCAAATCCTGTATCATATAATGTCTTCATTATCTTATACATATCCATAGAACCATCAGAGGAGAGATGTGCTGCCTCCTCAAAGTCCCTGTCTGTGTTATACTTAAGGTTACGTATATGTGCAAATGGAATACGTCCCTTACATGCTTTAATGATTTCCGGAATATCATTTTTCCGGTTTGAACCAAGTGAGCCTGTACAAAGTGTAATTCCATTGTAAGGCTTATCAACAGCTTTTAATAATTTTACAATATTTTCCTTATTGGTCACAATCCTTGGAAGTCCGAATATCGGCCATGCAGGATCATCCGGATGGATACCCATACGGATATCATACTTCTCACACACAGGTCCAATTGCTTCAAGAAAATATACAAGGTTATTAAATAACTTTTCTTCATCAATATCCTTATACATCTCAAATAATTCCTTAAGGCTGTCAAGTCTGTCAGGTTCCCATCCCGGCATTATGAATCCGTTAGACATTGCACCAATTGATTCCTTCATATGCTCAGGGTCAATCCTGTCAATCACATCCTGGTTGTAAGCAAGAACAGTACTGCCGTCAGGTCGCACCCTTGCAAGCTCTGAACGTGTCCAGTCAAATACCGGCATAAAATTATAGCATACCATATTGATGCCCTCTTCTCCCAGGCGTTCAAGTGTTGTTATATAATTGGCAATATGCTCATCTCTTTTTGAATCACCGATCTTAATTGAATCACTTACATTTACCGACTCAATACCCCTGATCGTAAGGCCGGCATCTTCAACAGTTTTCTTAATACTTCTAATCTCTGCTGTTTCCCATGCCTCCCCCGGTTTTGTTCCATATAATGTTGTAATTACGCCTTTTACTCCCGGAATCTGTCTTATCTGCTCCAATGATACACTGTCATATCCCGGTCCGTACCAGCGAAGTGTCATATCCATAATTTTTTCCTCCTGAGCTGCTCTTTTTAATTTTCTGATAATATATTTGTTTTTCCGCATAATTTATTTAAATCATATGGCTTCAGTCTTCCATCTCAAACATATCCGGCCGGTTCCTGTTCATTTCCCTAATGTCAGCCTCTATATAACCAAGATGGGTTCCAAGCACTTCTCTGTAGCCATCCCTGTCTTCTGCCTCCAGAAGCTTAATAAGCCTTGCATGATCCCTTGTTGTACGTTCTTTTCTTGCAGCGTCCATGTCTATCATAAGTCTTGCACGGTTGTAGTGTGACATTGACTTTTCAATTACTGACGCCGCAAGCTCTTCCCTGGAAGCCCTGTAAGCCACCGCATGGAACAGATTATCATATTCCAGATATTTATATGCATTTTCCGGTGTCTCCGGCTCAGCTCCCACAGTTTCCAGAAGCTTTGCATAATGCTTCATTTCATCAATATCCTCTTTTTTTACCCTGTCAAAGAATTCATCAACCATGGCAAGTTCAAGTGTTCTTCTAACGAACCACTCCTGTCTTATACGCCTGACATTTATCTTAGATATCACAGACCTTGACTGTGGAAATATATCCACAAGCCCTTCACCCTGCAGCATAACAAGTGCCTCCCTTGCCGGTGTCCTGCTTACCCTGTACCTTCGGGCAATCTTTGCAGCAGATACGGGTTCACCCGGCATCAGCCCAAATGTCATTATATCCTTTTTCAGATTCTCATAAGTACGCTGGTTAAGTAATCTGTCCATTTATCAAACTCCATTTTCTTATATAAAAGCTATGCTTCCCTTATCTCTGGACACGGCCTGAACCGTCTCCACCTGCCAGATTCTCAACCTCCTGCCTTGTTACAAGATTAAAGTCCCCAGGTATTGTGTGTTTAAGTGCAGATGCTGCAACACCAAATTCAAGTGCCGACTTCATATCCTTACCATCTAACAGTCCGCATATAACTCCTGCGGCAAATGAATCCCCGCCTCCGACACGGTCAACAATAGGTGTTACCGAATATGTCTTTGAATGATAGAATTCTCTTGTATTACCATCCATTATGCAGGCACTCCAGCCGTTATTAGATGCCGAATAAGACTGGCGGAGTGAGCTTACAATATATTTGAAACCAAATGTATCTGCCATCTGGTTAAATACGTCCTCATATCCTGCAAGGTTAAGCTCTCCCTTTGTAACATCTGTTGCCTTTGCCTTGAAACCAAGAACCTTTTCTGCATCCTCTTCATTGCCAATGCAGATGTCAACATACTGCATAAGATCTGTCATAACCTTCTTTGCCTTCTGTGATGTCCAGAGCTTCTTACGGAAGTTGAGGTCAACTGACACCGTAACACCAGCCTTCTTGGCGGCCTTAAGTGCCTCTGTAATAAGCACGACCGCACTGTCTGATACAGCCGGTGTAATTCCCGTGAAGTGAAACCAGTCTGCATCCTTAAATATTGCATCAAAATCAAATTCATCTACTCCTGCCATTGAAATTGAGCTGTGTGCCCGGTCATAAACGACATTGCTCGCCCTCATTGCAGACCCGGTCTCAAGATAATATATTCCAAGCCGCTCACCACTTCTTGATATATGGTCAGTTCCCACGTTATATTTTCTAAGTGCCGCAACAGCACACTCCCCGATAGGATTAGCCGGTACGGCTGTTACATACTGCGTATTATATCCATAATTCGCCAGTGATACAGCTACATTAGCTTCCCCACCGCCATAACACACATCAAACTCATCTGCCTGAATAAATCTTTCATTGCCCGGAGTTGATAAGCGAAGCATTATCTCTCCCATAGTTACAACCTTTTTACTCATTGTTACATGCCTCCGCATTTCTTTAATTATTCATTCAAACCTGTTAATCTTATACAATCAATCCGGTCTGTCAATTACTTTTCTTACAGACGCAGCATCTGACTGTAATTACCCTCTTATCTTCTTAACAGTTCCAACGGCTTCCCTTGTCATCTCTTCAATCCTGTCATACTCTTTGTTATCAACCAAAGAAGCCTTAACCATCCAGCTTCCGCCGCAGGCTGCAATCTTATCACACTCAAGATATTCAGTAAGATTATCAGCATTGATTCCACCTGTCGGCATAAACTTAACCATTGTATACGGAGCTGCCATTGCCTTAATCATTGCAAGTCCACCCGCCTGTTCTGCCGGAAAGAACTTAAGCAGCTTAAGTCCCCGCTTAACTCCCTGTGCAACCTCTGATGGAGTTATCGTTCCCGGTACTACAGGAATATTCTTATCAATACAGTAATCTACAACCTCAGGATCAAATCCCGGGCTTACAATAAACTTAGCCCCGGCTGCCACCGCCCGGTCAACCTGACTTGTCGTAAGCACAGTCCCTGCACCCACAAGCATATCCGGAAAGCTTTCACTCATTATCTTAATTGATTCCTCTGCGGCATCTGTTCTGAATGTAACCTCTGCACACTTAAGACCCCCTCTGCACAGTGCTTCTGCAAGAGGCTTTGCGTCCTCCGCACGATTAAGTACTACAACAGGAACAACACCATATCCTGCCAGTTCCTCTAATACATTGCCCATATTATAACCCCCTTTTATCGACTAAGAACTAACACATTATTAACTAACATGTTAGTTCTATACTCATAATAATATCACTACCCATCCATGATTGCAAGGATAAGAGTACCCACATCTGCAGATTATTATTAATACTGTATTCCCTGCCTGCAGGCATCCTTCATACTCTTAACGTATTTATAAAGCTCCGGTCCTGCTGCCTCACCATGCTCAGCTATTATCTTAACAATTGCACTTCCCACTATTGCACCATCAGATACCGCCGCCATTGCACCAGCCTGCTCCGGTGTGCTGATTCCAAATCCTACGGCACATGGCACATCCGTTACCTCTTTAATCTTGCCTACTATTGTTTCTACATCTGTAGTAATGCTGGAACGGACACCTGTAACTCCAAGTGATGATACAACATATACGAACCCTGATGATTCCTTTGCAATCATCTGTATTCTCTCGTCTGATGTCGGTGCAATCATTGATATAAGGTCTATGCCATGCCTGTCAGCGAAGTCCTTTAGCTCTCCCTTTTCTTCATATGGAAGCTCAGGGGTTATAATTCCGTCTACACCTGTCTCCTCACATTTTTCAAAAAATGCTTCATACCCATAATGGTGAACCGGATTCATATATGTAAGGAACACTAGCGGTATCTGCGTCTTTTCCCTTACCTTTTCAACAATTCCGAATATATCATCCATTGTAATGCCCTTGTTCAGCGCACGGATATTGGCATCCTGTATTACAGGACCTTCAGCTGTCGGGTCTGAAAATGGGACACCAATCTCTATAAGGTCTGCCCCTGCCTTTTCCATCTCAAATATAAATTCTATTGTCTTATCCGCAGAAGGATCTCCTGCTGTCAAAAATGCTATAAATGCTTTACCATTTTCAAATGCCTTTTTTATCTTACTCATAAATCTCAATCCCCCTGTATCTTGCTATTGCTGCCACGTCCTTATCTCCTCTTCCTGATATATTAATAATCATTATCTCATCAGGTGACATTGATGGAGCAAGCTTCATTGCATGAGCTACTGCGTGTGCGCTCTCAATCGCACATATGATTCCTTCCGTACGCGCAATATATTCAAATGCTTCAACTGCCTCATCATCAGTTACAGGCACGTATTGTGCCCTTCCTGTATCATGCAGATACGCATGCTCCGGTCCTATTCCCGGATAATCAAGTCCTGCCGATATCGAATATACGGGTGCAATCTGACCCTTGTCATCCTGACAGAAATAAGACTTCATTCCATGGAATATTCCAAGCTTTCCTGTTGCAATCGTTGCGGCAGTCTCCGGTGTATCAACACCCTTTCCGGCCGCCTCGCATCCGATAAGCTTAACCCCTTCATCCGGAATAAACTCATGAAATATGCCCATTGCATTACTTCCACCACCAACACATGCAAGAACTGCTGATGGGAGCTTTCCTTCTGCTTCAAGAATCTGTGCCCTTGCTTCTTTTCCTATTATGCTCTGATAATCTCTTACAATCATCGGAAATGGATGCGGCCCCATAACTGAACCAAGCACATAATGAGTATCATCAACTCTGCTTACCCATTCTCTCATTGCTGCATTTACTGCATCCTTAAGAGTCATTGTTCCTGTTGTTACAGGATGAACCTTAGCTCCAAGCAGCTCCATGCGGTATACATTGAGTGCCTGACGGTCTGTATCCTCTTTTCCCATAAATACTTCACACTCAAGTCCAAGAAGTGCTGCCGCCGTTGCTGTTGCAACTCCATGCTGACCCGCACCAGTCTCTGCAATAACCCTTGTCTTTCCAAGTTTCTTTGCCAAAAGAACCTGTCCAAGAACATTATTAATTTTATGTGAGCCTGTATGATTAAGATCTTCTCTCTTGAGATATATCTTTGCCCCGCCCAGATCCTTTGTCATCTTTTCCGCATAATATAAAAGCGATGGCCTGCCTGCATATTCCTTCATTAGCTTATCAAGCTCCGCATTAAATTCAGAATCCTTTTTATAGTATTCATATTCCTTTTCAAGCTTAATCAATTCATTCATAAGTGTTTCAGTAATATACTGTCCACCATGTTGTCCAAATCTTCCAGTTTCCATCTCACATTCCTCCATAAATAATTCTTTAACTGTAATATTATGTAAATATAATGCCGGGAAATATAACATTCTTAACCGGCATTGCATCATACAAGGCTACAGGCTTCCATGTTACGCACAAGTTTTGTTATAAGCTCCTCATTTTTCATACCGGAAAGCTCTACCCCGCTGCTTACGTCAATACAGTATGGCCTGACCATCCTTACAGCCTCAGCAACATTATCCGGATTGATTCCTCCGGCAAGAAATATATCTGCACAGCATTCTTTTATGTAGCTCCAGTCAATACTGCCCCAGTCAAATGTCTTTCCGCTTCCCTTTCCGCTATCGAGAAGCAGATAATCCGCCGAAGTGCCACGCCATCGTTTTACGTCCGAGGCATCTTTTATAATAACCGCCTTTACCACCGGCTTACCGGTCTTTTCCTTAATATATGTAATAACCTCTTCATCTTCATTTCCATGAAGCTGTGCTATGTCAATAATATCACGGCTTAGAAGCTCCACAACCCGGTCAGGGTTTTCATCAACAAACACACCCACAGCAATAATCCCGGGCTCAAGCATGTCCCTCAGCTTCTCTGCCTGCTCTCTGCCTACTTTCCTTTTACTCTCAGCAAATACAAATCCTATATAATCAGGCCTGATTCTATTAATAACCGGCAGCTCCGTTTCCTTTGTAATACCACATATCTTAAGCTTTATTTTATCATTCATAATAATTCCACCTTATCCATAACCGCCAAATTAATGAAACTTCCGTTTGCAGCTTCCGGTAAGTATTATCCTTTCATCCGTTCAAGCATCTCCTTTTTGTTGCTGCTTCGCATAAATGCCTCACCAATAAGCACTGCATCTGTGCCGTTTTCCTTAAGATGCTTTATATCTTCAGGTGTCTTCATTCCACTCTCTGATACAAACAGAATATTATCCGGAACAAGCTCACGAAGCCTCACGGAATTATTAATGTCAACCGTAAAATCTTTAAGATTACGATTGTTAACCCCAATTATCTGTGCACCGGCATTAACCGCTCGCGATATTTCGTTCTCATCATGTGCCTCAAATAATACATCAAGTCCAAGCCTGTCTGCTATATTTTTATATTCATAAAGCTGTCCGTCATCAAGTATGGCACATATTAGTAATACAGCACCGGCACCAAGCAGATGAGCCTCATATATCATGTATTCATCTACAACAAAATCTTTTCTCAGAATCGGGATTGATACATTTTCTGCAATCTCTTTCAGGTAATCATTGTTTCCTTTAAAATAAAATGGTTCTGTGAGCACAGATATTGCATCAGCACCTGCATCCTCATACTCTCCGGCAATATCAACATAAGGAAAGTTTTCTGCTATAATCCCTTTTGATGGCGAAGCTTTTTTTACTTCACATATAAAGCTTATGCCGTCGTTACTAAGCGCTTTACGGAATAAATGTCCTGATTTTTCTTTTTTCAGGGCAGCATCTTTTATCTCCTCTAATGTTACTGACTGCTTTATATCATTTATTCTTTCAACTGTCTTTGCTGCAATCTCATCAAGTATCATACTGCTTCCTCCACTTATCATAATGCATTCCGATTACATCTGTCTTTTAAGAAAATTTCTTATTATATGGATTCCATCAGGCGTAAGCACTGATTCCGGATGGAACTGGACACCATATATTCTCTTTGA
>CAKSBI010000051.1 GCA_934437985.1 uncultured Lachnospiraceae bacterium | reverse complement strand
GCAAAATATGTAGACAGGATTGGTTACAGGGTAAGTATAGTTACAGCTGAAATGTGTTCGGCAGTGGGGCTTACCGGACTTGCGGTTTTACCGGATCTTCTGCCATCACCATTTATGGGAATAATGATAAGCGTGATTGTATATGCAGTTAATATATATAATTTTGCAAATTGTCCTATAGAGCTTCTTGTGGAGGATGGAAAAGGTCCCGGAATTGTAGGAAGGGTCGCACAGGATGCAGGAGGGAACATAAGTACAGGAATGCGTGTTGGGCTTGTATTTCCTGTTATATTAGTGGTTATGCTGCTTATATTTAAAAGATTAAGTAAAATACCCCACAGCAATGGTGGGGTATGATCTATAGATTTTTTACATCAAAACATTATTCAGTGGCTTTTTCAGCTAAAACGAGGTCAGCATATTCATCAACAGATTCTTCTGCATATTCCCCAAGCTTAATATAGCCGGGATGGTCAATAGCTTCCTCTGCAATGCTTACGCAGCTTTCTGCGGCTCTGTCAAGGTTGTGTAATATTCCTGAAAAGTACCCTGTCATACCCGGAATACATTCTTTAGTCTTGATTCTGTTAAGATGTGCCTTATTGAATTTCTTCTGAGCCTTATGCATCTGCTTCCTGCCCTGGAATACCAGCTCCGCCCGGTCACTTTCACCTTCCTTTACAGCTGCTATTGCATTTTTTAACAGATTAATGGTAATGCCGATGCAATTATCTAATTCTTTACTCGCAATTTTAGAGAGATTCATTCCTTTTTCTTCTATCTGATTCCAGATTTCGTCGATATCCTTACAACGGTCAGCGATTCTCTGAATATTATTAGCCACATAAAGAAGTGCTGCGGCCTGTTCTGACTGCTGTCCGGTAAGGTTTCCACTTGAAAATAATCTGGTAATGTAATTTGTTATTGATTCCTGCAGATTACATACAGCCTCCATATTTTCCTTGAAATTTTCATAAGCAGCATATGCTTTTCCGAACTTTAGTGCTTCCTGTAATCTTACAAGCATGTTGATTGCAAAATCAGACATACTCTCTACTTCCTGGGATACAAGATACATTGCTGCTACAGGCTGATCAATCATCTTGTCATCAAGATATTTTGTTTCACATACAGCTTTTACGTGTCTGTCTTCGCCCGAGATAATAGTAGTAACAATTTTAACCATTAATGGAACGAGTGGCAGCCATACAAGTGTGCATACAATATTAAATGTTGTGTGTGCATTTGCAATCTGCCGTGAAATAACATCTACTTCATTTCCTGAAGGGGAGATGAACTGTATAAACCTTGCAAATATAGGAATTATCCATATAAAGACGAAGGTTCCTGATATATTAAAAATACTGTGGGCGATGGCTGTGCGCTTGGCATTCTTTGACTGACCGATTGAAGCAAGTATTGCTGTAATTGTTGTACCTATATTATCACCAAGCAGGATAGGAATAGCACCGGTAAGCCCCATTACACTCGTAATCCCGTCAGGTCCCGGCTGTGAAGCAAAGCTCTGGAGGACAGCGATTGTAGCTGATGAACTCTGGACTACAAGAGTCATAACCGTACCAAGAAGCACCCCGAGTACAGGAATAGATGAGACCTTGGACATAAGGTCAACAAATATGGCACTTCCTGCAAGTGGCTTCATTACATTTCCCATAATTTCGATTCCTTCAAATAAAAGACCGAAAGAAAATATGACCATACCAATATTTTTAATCTTTTCTTTTTTTCCTGCGAAGTTAAGCATAAATCCGATAAAAATAATCGGATAAATATAATTGCTGATCTTAAACGCCATCAGCTGTGCAGTCATTGTTGTACCGATATTAGCACCAAATATAACTGAAATTGCCTGTGGAAGACTCATAAGTCCTGCGCTTACGAAGCCTATTACCATAACAGTTGTCGCTGAGCTGCTCTGCAGGACTGCAGTAACAAGTGCTCCTGCCAGGGCACCCATGACTGGATTTTTGGTAAGAAATTCAAGAATTTTTTTCATTTTTTCGCCGGCTGCCTTCTGCAGTGCGTCACTCATGCTGTTCATTCCAAAAAGAAATAGTGAAAGTCCTCCGACCAGACCGAAAATTATTTTAATATTTTCATTCATTGACTGTTACTTCCTTTCTCTACGACGATTTTGACTATTTTTTACCTGCTTCTCATACAGATAAAGTATATCAAGTGAAAAATATCTGCTCTATCTTAGAAATGTTTATAACAGGTAAAATGTTTGTAAATTGTACTAGAAAAATATGGAAAATAACAAGCTGAGTCATGCCCATTGCCTGTTGTGTGGTGTCTGATTAGTAAAATAAGTATAATGGTCTCATAAATTAAGACACTGAAAATGACATTTCTTAATGAATCTGATATACTATAACCAACAAATGAAAGAAGGTACTTAATTGAACGCTGGTTTCGCAGTTTCAAGTACGAGGAAGCATATCTCACGGAGTATGGTAATGCTCCTGGAGGCAGCCAGAGCAGCATAATATAAAATTCGGGAGATGCCGCACACATTTCCACAAGTAATCCGCCAACATATCAGTTCATTATGAAAATATCAAATTTTTGTCTTGACAACTGAGCCATTATAAGAAGTAATACTAGCTGCACTGGGGAATGTTTATATGTATTATTTATTCCGGGAGGGAAGATGCGATGGAGGACATAAAAAAAATAAAATTCTGGGAACATATCGGACTTGCTGTAGTTGGAATGCTGTTATTTGCTACAGGTATTAATCTGTTTATTGTGCCGGCTTCGCTGTATAATGGTGGGATTCTCGGTATCAGTCAGATTATCAGAACGTTATTAGTGAAATACCTTCATATGTTTTCAGGAGCTACGGATATTGCCGGAATAATTAATCTGGTGCTTAATGTACCGCTTTTTGTACTGGCATATATGTCTATCAGTAAGAGTTTTTTTGTAAGAACGCTTATATGTGTTATCAGCCAGACAGTATTCTTAAGCTTCATTCCTATTCCTGCATCACCAATTGTAGCCGATTCATTGACTGCGTGTATGATTGGTGGGATTATGGCAGGAAGCGGAATTGGGATTGCACTCCGGTTTGGTGGCTCCAGCGGAGGTATGGATATTGTGGGTATGTATTTTACCAAGAAGTATAAGAACTTCAGTGTTGGTAAGGTTTCTCTGGTTATGAACGGTATAGTTTATGGTATATGCGGAATTATGTTCGGACTTCCGACGGCAATTTACAGTATAATATATTCAGCTGTCAGTACATTGATGACTGACAGGGCACATATCCAGAATATTAATGTAGAAGTTATGATATTTACAAAGGAATCCCCGGAACAGATTGTAAACTGTATTGTTAATGAATTCCACAGGGATGCAACATGGTGGGAGGCAAAAGGGGGATATACGGAGGGCGGCACCTATATGGTATTGACCATACTGTCCAAGTATGAATGTGAACATCTGCGGCCGAAGCTGAAAAGGATTGATAAGCATGCATTTATTGTGGTAAAAGAAGGAATGCATATTGCAGGAAAATATGAAAAGCATTTATAAAGTATGAGAAATATAAAATATATGCGTAAGAACAGCCTAATATTGAATTAAATATCAATATAGTATCATTTTCCCACAAAATAGTTGTAGAATTAGAATTTTTAAGACGATATACTATCACTAGTAGATTGTAATGCCGTTTTAGAACTGATAACTGCAATATATGGAAGGAGAATGATTTATGAGAAAGATTATAAAACGCATAGTAACCGGTGCGCTCTGCGCAGCTTTATCGGTTCCGGTAATCCCGGGACAAGTCGGTGTAGTTAAGCCGGTAAAGGCAGCGGAAAATTACTCACCTGTGATGACTGTTAATATGATTGACAGATTAGGAAAGATAATGCATGGTGCATCCGGTTTTCTGTACGGAATAAGCAGTGAGGATGTTCCTACGATGAACCTGATAACGCCATTAAAGCCTAAGGTACTTGCTACAAAGGGAGCACTTGGTACGGAACATCCATATGCAGATGCCCTTGATGTAGCTGAGACATTTCTTGAATCCGGCGGACAGATGGTGCAGATGTATGACAGTAACTTTTATGCCATATTTGGACCAAAGCAGTATTGTCAGGATTATGTTAAGCAGTTTAAGGAAGTAATTGTTCCTTATGTTACTAAGTGGAAGGATAAATGGAAAGAGAAGCATCATTATGATCCGGCAACAGGTCTTGATGATCTGGGGCTTAATATTGATAAAGTGTTAGTATATCTGCCTATAAATGAAGGTGATTCTAACAGAAGTAAGGTGGAAGGAGATGACTTCAGGCAGATATTTGAGGCGTATTATAAAGCAATAAAGGAAGTTGACCCGCTTGCAACAGTAGGTGGCATGAATCCGGCGGAATATTCATGGACCCATGTTCCACCGCAGTGGCAGTGGGATGGCTGGCATACATGGTTAAGCTATCTGTTCGACAATGATGCGATGCCGGATGTTATTACATGGCATCAGCTTGAGCGTAATGAGAACAGATACAAAGCTGATATTGAAGAATTTGCACACATGAAGAATATATTTGCAGGTGAGGGTAATGAGGATGAACCATATGGCAGGGTTAATAATGAGGATGTCAATAAAATTCCTGCAGACATGCCGCCGGTTGTAATAAATGAGATTGCACAGTCTGATGAATGTGGTGTTCCGGGAGCTCTCGTCAGCTGGATGGGGCGTCTTGAGGATGCAGAGGCTTATGGCTGTCTTCCATTCTGGCATCAGGCAGATAATCTTAATGACCTTGCTGCAGACTCTAACGAAGCCAATAGTGCATGGTGGCTGTATAAGTGGTATGCAGATATGGACGGACAGAGACTTAAGATAACAACTGATGATAAGTATTCAGGAATGTATGGCATATCAACTATAGATGATAATGCAAAAAAGGTAACAACACTGTTCGGGCTTGGAAGTGAAGACGGTGATGCAGATGTTGTATTACAGGACCTTGATAAAACAGATATGTTTAAGGGGGCAGAAAAGGTCCATGTAAAAATAGATGCTGCATATTTTAAAGGCTTTAACAGTGCAAGTGAGCCTGAAACAATCCTTGAAGGTGCATATGCACTTGAAGGCGGCAGCCTTAACATTAAGCTTAAGAATGTTCTTCGTTCAACAGGATACAGACTTACTGTAACACCTGCGAAGGATAATGAGACACCGGGCAGCCTTAAGACAGGACCATATCATGAAATATACGAGGCAGAAGAAGCTGAACGTGTTGGTAATGTTGGAATAGTTACAAGCACCAAATATTTCCTTTCCGGTCCCCGTGCTGCCGAGGCAACTGATGATAAGAATAATATCGGGGGTTCAGGAGTTAATAACTTTGCTGATAACAGAGGAATTGAATACCGGATTGATATTCCGGAAAAGGGAAGATACAGGCTTGAGTTCATATATGGTAATCAGGTTGGCATGAATAGAGGTAATGAGACAGAACATAAGCCGGAGAACCGTATCCAGAGGCTTACCATCGATGGCGAAGAGACAGACATGATACTTAAGAATACCATGGAAAAGGAATGGACAGCGATATATACACGCTATGTCGATTTTGAAAAGGGTAATCATACCATAAGTATATTTGGTGATTCTAAGAATACCGAGGGCAATATTCTTCAGGATGCCCTTCACGTTACAGCTGTGGGAGAATATGGTGCTGACACATCAAAGTACGAAAAAGTATTTGAAGCAGAGGATGGAGATTTTGCATTTAATGCACTTAATCCGGGAGTTAATCCTGTGAAGATTGATAATAATGTGGCAGGATATACAGGCGAAGGATATATTACCGGACTCAATGAAAGGTCTGTTAAGAATGGCGGTGGAGTTCGTTTTAGCGTTGTGGTGGAAAAAAGCGGACTTTATAATGTAAGCTTAAGATACAGTTCGGGAGAATCAGGAAAAGCGACTATATATGCTGGCAATGCTGCAAGGGCATTTGACGGACTTACAAAGGATATCGGTATATCAGCCACTAATGGAGCATGGATGAATACAGAAGCCAATATATACCTGCAAAAGGGTGTCAATATCGTGGATATTGATGCATCCGTTGGTATATTGCTTGATAATATTACTGTAAAAGAGATGCCTGGAGGAGCCGGTTATTCAAAAGAAATTAATGCCGTTGATACAATTCCTGCCGCAGCAGACCGAGAGAATGTACCATATGAAGTGTGGTCTGTAAGGTGGAATGAAAGCTATGTTGATACCGTTTACGCCGGATTGCTTAATGGTGCGGAGCCGGTTGCCACAACTAAGCAGGTTGATAAGATTGCGGATACAGGAATTACGCCAACGGGTGAAAACATTTCCTATGTTGTGGGACGCAGTCTGTCCGGTGATAAGGATGCTGAAAATGATGTGGATAAGTATCTTGAATTTGAAGTTGAAGTTCCATCTGCAGGAAAATATGCGATGCAGTTATTCCATTCAAATGATGAGATATTTGGAACACATGGTTATAATACAAAAATTATTGATAAGTTTGCCAGTATCAAGGTAAATGATGGTGACGCAAAACGGTATTTTTTCATTAACACAATATCCCGTGATACATTCAAGGAAAAGACAGTATATCTTGACCTGAAAGCCGGCATCAATACTATAAAAATATACAATGATGACAGCTGGCATGTAATGAAGGGACTTGATAATAGTCAGGCAAAGGCAGCAGGCTTACCGGACTGGAGAGAGGCTGATCCGGGCGAAGAGGTGTCAGGAAGCTACAGCAGCTTTTACTATGATAAACCGGGTAATATTCCTATTGTGAATTCACTTCCTAATTTTAGTAAATTCGTAATAACACCGGTGTTTGTGGGTGGCACAGCCGTACCGGTATCTGACGTTAACAATGCTACAGATAACAATAAAGCTACAGATAAAAAGGATGCAGCACCAACAACAGCAAACCCGGTTAATACAGCTCCAGCTGCAAAAAAACCATCAAAGCCATCTAAAGTGAAGCTTAAGAAGGTTACTTCACCATCCAGGAAAGCTATTAAGGTCAGCTGGAAGAGAGCAGGCAGGGTGACAGGTTATCAGATTGCACTTGCTGCCAACAAAAAGATGACCAAAGGTAAAAAGGTAATAACCGTTAAGGGTTATAAGATTACAGCCAAGACTATTAAGAAGTTAAAGAGCAGGAAGACTTATTATGTTAAAGTACGCGCTTACAATAAAAAGGGAAAACTGAAGGCGTATGGAAAATGGAGCAGAGTTAAAAAAGTAAAGGTAAGATAGATACTTAATATTGTAAACAGTAATATCCCCGGAAAATATTGTTAGGGTAGGCAGTATTTTCCGGGGATTGTGTAAGTTAATTATTATATATAGTTATAATCCATTGACAGAAAAATAATAGTAAATTTACGATATAAGTTTTGAAGTGTATTCCGGAGTTGATTGTGAGTATGAATTATATAGTGATTCCGGTGACGGATATGAATACGAAAATGGAAAATATTCCTTGATAAGATATATTTGGAAAGATGAGGAAAAGCGCCTGTATGATGAGAGTGGAGCCTGTGTAGCCGTGGATAAACTGTATAGCAGATAAAAACACCATTTGCAACTAAAACAGCTACGAATGGTGTTATATCAACGTTTTCTGCGGGAATCGAACACACAATTAGCGCTTATTTTCTCTGAAATTAAGTAAAGAATCGGGTTTCTTTACATAGTTTTCACTTTCAAAATATAAAAAAATTTGTGTTTTTGAAAGCGACATCTTGCATATACTATTAGCAGACAGTATACTAAGTACAACGAAGCGGTTT
>CAKSBI010000050.1 GCA_934437985.1 uncultured Lachnospiraceae bacterium | reverse complement strand
ATACTCTGTTATACTCTGCCATATATACACCTCTGTTTTCAAGTCTCATATTAAATCAAACCCAACTATAATCAAACCCAACTATAATCAAACTACAACGTGTATAATTATATACTATCAAATGCCATAAAGCAACTATTTTATAAGTGAAAGGACTTAGGAAGCAATTCACTCAGATAATATATCTCATATTTTTTCTTACTGATGCCTGTTATAATAATAAAGCTGTCAGGGTCACAGAACTCAGCCATAACCTGCAGACATATTCCGCACGGATAACACATTTCGGTCCCGGCATCACCGCCCCCGGTAATTGCGATTGCCTCAAACTCCCTATTGCCCCTGGCAACCGCACTGAATATAGCTGTCCTTTCAGCACAATTTGTCGCAGGGTAAGATGAATTCTCAATATTGCAGCCTTTGACAATAGTTCCGCTTTTACACAGGAGCGCAGCCCCGACCCTGAACCCCGAATAAGGTGAATATGAACCTTTTCTTGCTTCAAATGCCTCTTCAATCAATTCAGCTATCAGATCTGTTCCGATATTATTTTTATCCAAAACACATCACCCTTTTATAATTTATTAACAGATTTATCTGTTATCCTTTTCTATTAAAATCCTAACCGCATTAACAGCTGTTGTGATAATTCTGTCAGTATCATAGCACGGAATGTTTTCAAGTCCTGCTTTTTCACGCTCCTGATTAGCAAGCGCAAGTAACACAGAACCAACCCTTACGCGCCGAAAGCTCCCAACAATAAATATTGCGGCATTCTCCATCTCAGAAGCAAGACAACCAAGACGTTTCCATGCCTCCCACTTATTCTGAAGCTCATATGAGACCGGCATTATTTCAGGACTGTGCTGTCCATAAAATGAATCCTTGCTCTGGCACACACCGACATGATATCTGTATTTCAGTTCTTCTGCTGACTGTACCAGTGCATTAACAACATCATAGTCAGCAACAGCGGGATACTCTATCGGGGCATATTCCTTAGTTGTTCCTTCCATTCTTACTGCCGAACTCGCAATAACAACATCCCCACCGATTACATCAGTCTCAATACCACCACATGTTCCAACCCTTATAAATGTATTAGCGCCACAATTTACCAGTTCTTCAACTGCAATAGATGCCGACGGCCCTCCTATGCCGGTAGACGTAACGCTTACCTTTGTCCCATTAAGATAACCTGTATATGTCACATATTCCCTGTTATCAGCTACCGGCTCTGCATCATCAAGCCACCCGGCAATCTTTGCAACTCTTTTAGGGTCTCCTGTTAATATAACATATTTTCCAACATCACCCATGCCACACTGGATATGATACTGTTTTCCTGTCCCTTCTGAATAGATCATACCAATTACCTCCCTGTGTAAACAACACCGGCCACATATGACCGGTGTTGCATTTTTTATAACAAAATTGATATTTTATTTCAGTGAAGCTTTATAATCATCTGCATTAGTATATCCGATTGCATAGATCGTAAACTTCTTATTCTCATTGCCTGAAGCCATCTTAATCTCAAAAGTATGTGTGGCTATCTCATCATCCTTGAACACAATACTGACAGTTGCATTATTCCATCCATCATTCTTGTATCCGTCCATTGTTTCCTTAAGCTCACCATCAACATAAAGTTCAGCTTTTCCGAATTCAGTATTGTTAGAAAGCTTATAGGCAATCATCATATTACTGCATTTCACTGTTGCCTTAAAGCTATCTGTTCCACTCTTATGCATCCAGCAATTAGGGAACCATTCAACTCCTGATTCTCCGCCCTTTTCGTACTGGAACTTATTCTGGTTAGTATCTTTTTCAGAAAAACTTCCAACCTCTAGTGACTCAATAGCATCTACTTTACTAATATCAACATCCGCATCTATCTGTGTCATTCCCGTAAATGACTTACCATATACCGGAGTAATGCTGTCGATATCAGTTATAGCATCAGGCACCTCCTGTTCCTCATATGCCTTGTCAAATACCTGCATGATCATATCGGCCATAAGTCTGTGACCCGGTACATCCGGATGAAGGGTATCTACATGGTAGAACCATTTGGATGCAGGGCACCCTTTAGCATTCTTAGAATCAATCACAGGGGTAAGTGCATTCTTAACACTGACCATTGGCAGATCATACTTCTCTCCAAGAGGAATATAATAATCCTGCTTGCCTGTATCGAAGTTGACCGTATGTGCAAATACAAGGAATACAGCTGTACCGGCCTCAAGCCCCTGTCTTATAAGGCTTTCAATTCCCTCTCCGTTGGTACACTCTCCACTGTCATTAACAACAAACTCAATAAACAATACATCCGGGAACTTTCCATGCTGCATCTGGTCAAGTACATCATTCTTATATCTGATTACACCAAGAGATGATGGTGTACCACTCATGCCGGCATTAATGAAATGAACATTACTGCCATCTCCATATCCATATTTTGTCTTGAACTCATTGTATGAAGTCTCTGCATAACAGTCTGAATTAACCGAATTATCTGTTGCAGCACATCCCTCAGTAATAGAACCTCCAAGATAAGCAAATGTAACATCTTCCCCTGAAAGTGATTTGTTGATTACTTTTTTAAGACGTGAATTGTTACCTCCACTGATATAAGAATCTTCTACCATCTTAGCATAATCACCATTTTCAAAAGGAACAGTTGTAATTTTAACATCAGATATCTTAATATCAGTTCCGGCTTCAGATTCAAAGTTCACCTTGCAGTCCAGCATAAACTTATCAAAATCAATTGTTGCCGAATAATCCTTTGCAGCACCCGACTCAACAGAAATTGTCTCAGATGCACCAACAAAGTCCGGGCCATCCTGGTTATAATTCTTACTGAACTTATTACCTGAATAATTGATCTTAACATCTTTTGTACTTCCGGAATTCTGTTCAGCCTTAAAGCTTACTGTTAACTGTCCGCCATATTTCATAAGCTTATCCATATTAAGCGAACTGTTACCGTTCAATGTAAATGAATCAAAATCATATGAACCATACGCAGGCTCCATTGTTGCTCCAGGAGTAGCCACAGCCTTATCCGGTGTATTAGTAGCAGCAGGCTCAGAAGGCTTAACTGTTGCAGTAGGCTGGCTTGTCCGGACAGCTGTCGGGGCTGCAGTTGTTGCATTGTTATTAACAGGTGCGGCAGTGCCCTTTACAATAACAGGCTTTACAGTTACTTTAATTACACCAACTGTTCTCTTCTTTTTAGTACCCTTACGTGTTTCAATAACAGTTATTTTAGCTGTACCCTTTTTTAATGCAGTAATTTTACCTGTTGACTTTCCAACCCGTACAAATTTTGGCTTATTGCTCTTAAACACATAAGTACATTTTTTGTTCTTATTCTTAAGGGCAATCTTCTTACTACTGCCAACATACATTGAAACCTTTTTTTTAGTTTTAAGTGTTGTCTTTTTTGCTGCCATTATTGATGAACCTACACTCACAGTACCAATAACTAATGACAAAGCAAGCAGACCTCCCGTAACTCGTTTTGCATTCTTTGAAAACATACTATAATCTCCTTATCAATTACTTTGATGCACGAAATGCATCCTGGTCTGAATATCCTATTGCATAGATTGTAAAAATCTTGCCCTTTGCATTATCAGGAATCTTAATCTCTACCTTGTGGTTCTCAACTGTTGAAGAATCAATGATCATATCAATATTAGCATGACCCCAGCTTGAGTTGGTATTAGAAAGTGTCTTAACTTTCTCTCCATCAACATATACATCAGCTTTACCATTGGTGTTAGCCCTGTAAGCAATGAGCATACTGTTACACTTAAGCTCTAAAGTATATGCATCACTGAATGAATTAGCAGGACATGATATCTCGTTAGGGAACCATGGCAGATTCTTCTCACCATTCTTAATATACTGAAGTGTAGGCTGTGCTTTGTCAGTGCCTGTAAAGCTTCCTCTGTTAATGCTGATTATGGAGCCGCCGGCTTCTGTATCAGCCTCAATTGTCTTCATTCCGACAAAATTAGCCTTTGCACCCTTTGTATACATATCTTTATCCTTGATGCCTGTATACGGATCATCCGCAGGCATTTCCATTCTGTTAATTATATCAAATGTATTCAATATGCAATCAGCCATATATCTGTGTCCGCCAACATCAGGATGTCCGTCTGACCAGTAGAACCAGTTATCAAATGAAGTCTTATCACATGATGCCATTCCTGTAGCCGGACTTACCATTGTAACATCATAATACTCACCAATCTTACAATAACCATTCTCATTACCATTGCCCTTGCTGTAAAGGACATACATAAGTACTACTGCAGACCCCTGCTCAAGTGCATATCTGATAAGATTCTCATAATAAACTGCATCTGAACCACCATCATTTACCGCGAAATCTATGAAAAGAATATCTGCAGGCTTTCCATCATTCTGGTCAATTACATCCCTGTAATATCTGACAAGACCAAGGGATGACGGAGTACCACTCATTCCGGCATTGATAAACTTAACATTTTTGCCATCACCCGGTGCATACTTTTCCCTGAAAAGATTACATGAAGTCTCTGCATAGCATTCAGCATTATTTGTCTCTGATGCAGCAAATCCCTCAGTGATAGAACCACCAATATATGCTATTGTAATGTTCTCACCATTCTTAGCTTTTTCCATAGCTGTCTTAATTCTCTTAACATTACCTGCCGAACGTGTTGAATTCTCAACCATCTTAGCATATTCAGCCCTTTCGCACGGCTCACTTTCAATTGTTACATCATCCATTACAAACTCTGCTTCACTTGATATCGTAAGATTGAAGTCCTTTGAATACTTTTTAATATCAAATGCAGCTTCTATCTTTGTCCATTCACCTGATGGAACATTATTAACTGACGTTGAATCACTCATATCTTTATCTTCAAAAGAATCTTTTTTGATATAAGCACCATTCTGTTCAAAGTAAAGATATGTTCCGTTATAAGAAACTGTTATACTCTTTTCTGAACCTGAATCCTGCTTAACATACCCGGAAATATATACCTTGCCGCCATACTGCATAAACTTGCCCATGGCCATAGTTGTACTCTTCTTAACAAGTGCGCCTTTTCCCTCTTTTCCATCAACTAATGTCGTATCTTCAAATGTATAAGCCGCATTATTGTCCTCGAAGCTGTATGAAAGAATATCATATGCCGGAGCCGTTGTTGGTCCATTGTCCGGTACAGCAGTTGCTTCCTGCGTCGGTGCAGGTGTAGATGTAACTACTGGTGTATTAGTTGCTGTGGCATTACCGCCTGGAACAGGTGTATTAGTTGCCGGTGCATTAGTTACTGTCGGAGCATTAGTTGCCGAAATTTTAGAAGCCTTTACAGTTACCTTACATACTCCTAGCTTTCTTGTCTTCGTCTTCCTGCCTGCTTTGTATGATTCTTTAACTGTAACAGTGGCTTTTCCTTTCTTTAATGCTGTAACCTTTCCCTTCTTATTCACTTTTGCAACAGAAGACTTATTACTCTTAAACAGATAACTGCGCTTTTTATTCTTATTCTTGATAATAATTGTCTTTGTCTGTCCTTTTGCCATCGTAATCTTTTTAGTCTTAAGTACCGCCTTCTTTGCAGCACCTGCATTATCAGAAACATATAATGAGCTTACCATCATCGTAGCTGATAATACAAGACACAACCCCTTTCTGAATAACCTGTTTCCCATTATCATATTACCTCCTCATAGTTCTTTATATTTTTATATAAAATTATTGTTCCCAGGCAGTCTTTGCAGCCTCAATAGCCCTATAATAAGAATCCTTAGGACAGAATAAAGCACTGAATAATAATGGCTTTCCATCCCTTCTCCATGAATTAGTGTCACACAGTCCCCAGAATGTAAGACCTGTAATATCAGCCCCTGCTTTCTTTTTGTTTACGAGCATCGTGATCAGATCAGCATAATACTGTGGCTGTAAACCTGAATTATCATAATCGGTAACATCAAGTTCTGTTATCTGGATCTCGAAACCGGCCTTTGTAAACTGGTCAATTGTACTGCTGATAAGTCCGATCGACGGATACTTAACATCAAGATGCGACTGCATGCCAACACCGGAACATATACGTTCTTCCTCATTAATGTAGTTGATCATTGTCTCAATATCATCAGCAACTTCATATGTATTATAATCGTTATAGAACAGACCTACACTTTTCTCAAGGCCAAACTGCTTAAGCTCATCATATGCGATCTGAAAAGCTCTCTTAACATACTCTGGTTTATTAGTTCTGTCATCTTCATTTTTTTCCTGTGGATAATATATTATATTCCATGCAGACTTATTACCCTGGTCATAATTATGGAAGTACTCATTAGCTACATCAATACAATACACAACATCCTTACCATGAGGAGTATTATATATATGGTTGATGACATTACGTATATAATATTCCATACGTCCGTTCATACATTCCTTACTGACATAACCTCCATTCTCATTAAAATTAGTTTTAAAGAAGAAATCCGGCGTCTGGGAATGCCATACAAGCACATGGAATCTTATCTTAAATCCATACTCATATGCAGTATTGATTACATTATCAAATTCACTGAAATTAAGTACAAGATAATTCGGGTCAACATAGCTTTCAGGAATTATATATCCCTCCGGCGGAGTTGAACTGATTGTAGCCTGACCTCCAAAATTACTGCCCGCAATTATAGAATTAGGCTTTGTCTCATTCTCCATGGTAACACTGTTATACAATGAAGAAGTAAACGTCTTATTATCCCTCATCTGTGTAAATGTATTGCATGTACCTATATTTCCGAAAATAGCAGAGAACGTATCTTTAAATTCAGAATCCATCCCTTTTGACTCCGTTATCTCAATTGAGTCAACATATATATCAGCCGTATCTTCTGCATCCCAGAATAATGTAAGCGACTTGCCTATTGTATCAGGCGGGGCATATATTGCCTTCATCTCACTCCATTGTCCACCCTTGACACTGACCGCATCTCCAACCTGTGATGGAAAATTAAACCATCCTCCGCCACTGCCAAGGCTTCTCATTGTCATCGTAGTGTCTTTTTTACACTTAACATAGCAGGTGACATTATATACCTTTCCACCAACCAGATACTTTGACAGATCAATTCCCATTCCACATCCGGTCCATCCGTTACGTTCTTGTCTGTTAGTTGCTTTCAGGCATGCCATATCATTGTAACCCTCATCTGACAGCTCAATCCTTACGCCATCTCCCTGCGCCTTGAACTTAGATATATCTCCATCGGAAAAATCAAATGATAAATGTAATGGTGTTGGTGATGGTGTTGGTTTTACAGTTGGTGCAGCAGGTTCCGGCGAACCACTTCCTCCCGACACCACAGCAGGTGTTACGGTAGTGGCCACGCTGCCACTGCTATTATCTTTATCTGAAGTAACATTCTTCTTACTCTTAACAGTTACAGTAACAACACCAACCTTAGAATACTTTTTAGAATACTTTTTAGAAGCCTTTGCTTTCTCCTTAACAGTAATCTTTGCAGTACCTTTCTTTACTCCCGTAACTACACCCTTCTTACTGACCTTTGCAATCTTCTTTTTGTTAGAAGTAAATGAATATGTACACTTCGCATTCTTTTTCTTAAGCTTAATAGTCTTTTTACTTCCGGCATTAAGTGTTATCTTTTTCGTTGACAATGATGCCTTTGTCCTGGCGTAAACCGATCCGGCATCCACGCCTGTTATACTTCCAATAATCATACATGCAGATAATATAACGGCACCGGTCTTTTCAGCAATTCTATTCTTCATGTTATAAACCTCTCCTTTTTTGTCTTTCATCCCATCTTTTGTATATACCTCTTTATGAAAATAATTCAATTCTGCTTATGAATTATAACCATCAGGATTATTACTCTGCCATCTCCATGAATCCTCACACATCTCCTTAATGCCATAAACAGCTTTCCAGCCAAGCTCTCTTTCAGCCTTTGAAGGGTCAGCATAACATTCAGCAATATCCCCTGCCCTTCTAGGCTTGATAACATATGGAATGTGAATTCCGGATGCTTCCTCGAAATTCTTAACAATGTCAAGAACACTATATCCTTTTCCTGTTCCAAGATTATATATGCACAATCCTGGATTCTCCTCAATCTTTTCAATTGACTTAACATGTCCGGCAGCAAGGTCAACAACATGGATATAATCCCTGACTCCGGTTCCATCATGCGTTGGATAATCATTGCCAAACACACCAAGACATTCAAGCTTGCCAACAGCTACCTGTGTAATATATGGCATAAGATTATTAGGTATTCCGTTTGGATTCTCACCAATCCTGCCTGACCTGTGTGCTCCGATAGGATTAAAATACCGGAGTAATATTACATTCCAGCTGTTATCTGCCTTATATATGTCCATTAATATCTGTTCGAGCATGGACTTGGTCTGCCCATACGGATTAGTAATCTCCCCTTTTGGGCAATTCTCTGTAATAGGTATCTCTTTTGGATCACCATATACCGTTGCAGATGAAGAAAATACAATATTCTTAACATTATGCCCCTGCATTACCTCAAGAAGAACGAGTGTACCACTAATATTGTTTTCGTAATACATCAGGGGTTTTGCAACGGATTCGCCTACTGCTTTCAGTCCTGCGAAATGAATACAGGAATCAATATTCTCTTTTTCAAATATTGAAGTTAAAGCCTCCCTGTCACGAATATCAGCTTCATAAAATGTAACTTTTTTACCTGTTATCTCTTCTACACGGACAAGTGACTCTCTGCTGGAATTACACAAATTATCAACAACTACAACCTCATATCCGGCATTTAAAAGCTCAATAACAGTATGTGAACCTATAAAACCGGCACCACCAGTAACTAAAATTGACATAATAATCTCCTATAAACTTTTATTTACATACTTAAACTGATATGTAATGACCTTTGTCAAGAGTAAATTTTGTCAAAGACCACCACAAACTTTTTATTTAATTGTCTG
>CAKSBI010000049.1 GCA_934437985.1 uncultured Lachnospiraceae bacterium | reverse complement strand
TGGCGTCGCTGTCGGTGCTGCACTTGGCGTCGTGCCTGGTTCTGTCGTTGGTGCCGCACTTGGTGTCTGCGTTGGTGTCGCACTTGGCTTCGCTGTCGGTGCTGTGCTTGGCTCCGCTGTCGGTGCTGTGCTTGGCTTAGCTGTCGGTGCTGTGCTTGGCTTCGCTGTCGGTGCTGTGCTTGGCTCCGCTGTCGGTGCTGTGCTTGGCTTCGCTGTCGGTGCTGTGCTTGGCTTCGCTGTCGGTGTCGGCAGTGCTGGAATAACCTTACCATCCGCTATCTTTTTGCCACACTCTTTACAGTATGTATCACCTGTATAACCTGCACCGCCCTCAGTTGCTTCCTCAGCATCCCTTATCTCAGTATCCTTATGAGGACACTGTTCTCTTGTTACTTTGACCTGCATGCTTTCGTTTTCATAATTACCCTTATCCGCTCCATTATATACAGCTGTTACAGTCACCGGCTCTCCATATGGAAGTATCTTAAGCGTATCAGCATACAGCCATATCCATCCTTCAGGCAGTACTATACTTACTATTGTATCTGTCTTATAGCCTGTACTGTATGAGTTTTCCGGTATTGTTGGTGTAGTCTTTGCTTTTCTTATCTCATAATTCACACTTGCAGTATACTCCGTTCCTTTACTGTCCTCCATAGTAATGAACGCTGTGTATATTCCTGCATTAACCGGCTCTGATGTAAGTACATTTCCTTCTGAATCTGTGTACACAATATCAGGTACTGTAATGCCAATTGCCGAATCTGATACTGCAGCTGATAATTTTGCGGCTTTCGCTTTGCCATTATATTCCACATCATTTTCCGGTGCTTCAAGCTTAAATGTACCAAATAATTCTTTACATATGCTGCAGTGTACATTTATTGCTGCATTTGCATTATCGACAATTATTGCAGTACCACTCTTCATATATATTGGATTAGCAGATGTTAAAGCATCATCATTACCGGCAGCGTTCACTCCTGACACTACTCCCGGCTCATTCTCACAACAACCCGAGTATATAAGCTGTCCGTAAACCTTACTGCCAATGAAATTTGGTGATTCATCAATTCCTATTGTCTGCCCCCAGACAGACACATCATCAGATTCAATTCCATAATCACTATACTTAATTCTATCTGAATATACCTGCAGCATTACCGCTGCCTTTCCACTGTTAAACTCGTCAGTAGTCATTCCTTTTATCTCATTAGTGTAACCATCCTGTGCTGACCCATCATCAGAATTATTATCTGTATGGCCTATAGCATTGATTGTGTTTATATCTTTGCCATATATATTGTCTATTAATACTGCTTTTGAATTATTTCCGCAGAATGCTCCAATAGCAATATTGCTTAATTCTGCACTATCTGTATCAGAACTTTCCTCATATTCAGTCTGTGTCCCGACATCTTCAACCTCAGCGAAGCTGTAGCAGTCTCTGATAACGGAATCACATTTTGAAGTCTTAATCGCACTTGCACACAGACCACCAACATTCACAGAACCGGTTACATTACCTGTGTTATAGCACGATATCACATACGCCTCATTAATTCCGCATACACCACCACAAAATGTTGTATCATCATTATATCCTTCGGATGCTTCATACAGTGACTGATATATATCCCCTGTATTGCTGCTATATGTTATCAGACCGCTGTTGCGTGCACAGATTCCTGCCAGACCGGCATTACTGCCCTCTGCATATATTCTTCCACTGTTATTGCACTTTATTATCTGTCCGTCATTATAATAACATATTCCGGCAATGATATAGTTTATATCCTGATCTGTTACGCTACCGGATTCCCCTGATATCTCCCCATCAAATGAGCAGTCTGATATAATTCCTTTATTAGTCACACATATACCACCCATTATATATGCACCTGCATAATATGCATTTTCGATATTAAGAGCAGTAACAGAGGCGTTCTTTAATATGGTACTAAAGAAACCGAATCCATAATTTTCATCTTCAGGAATATATGCTTCATTATAATATACCCCATTCACAGAATGACCCTGTCCGTCAAAATGACCTTCATAGCCATCGGTACCATAACCAATAGGTACCCATTTTCTTGCATTGCGTGAATGTTCATCAGGAGTACCACTGTTAATAGTAATGTCGCCTGCAAGTACTGCATCAGCAGCTGTATCCTGCACAACATCCCCTGTACATACCTCAGAATTGCCATTAACAAGACCTGCAAACCAATACAGCTCACCTGCAGTCTCAATCTGATATACACCATCAACCTTCTTTGGTGCCTTTTCAATACTGTTACATCTTACACATAATCCATCTTCCCATTCATGCTCTCCAACAGTATCAGGCTGGTTAGAATATATGCCTACACATGGCTTACACTGATAGACTATGCCATGACTTGTGTCAAGAACCGGTGACGAATCCTTTGAATCTCCTGAAAGATTCTGTCTCCACACAGGCTCTGTCTTTCCTTTATTCAGTGTATAACATGCCTCTCCACTTGCAAACTGCTCTTTACTCATCACTACAGCATATTCTTCACCCGAATCAGCTTCTGCTGTAGTATTAATATTAATTGTAATACATCCGGTGATATTGTCATTCTCGCTATAACCACATATACCACCGCAATATAATTCGCTATTTGATACATATACCCGTCCTGTGTTATAAGAATCTATAATACTGCCTGCATCAATAATCTGTCCACATATACCACCGGCAGAAATTATTTTATCAAAAAATCCAAAGACCCCTTCACTATAATTCAAAAGTACAGTTCCATCATTATAACAATTCCTAATCTCAGAATCTGAATCCATTATTCCAGCAATTCCACCTGCGTACACAGCGGATTTTATATAAGAATTAATAACTCCAACACCAGATACAGAAGCTCCCTTCCCCAAAGCTCCAAATAAACCGGCATAAATATTAGTACCATTGTTACAATACAGACCACTTATGGTATGTCCATTACCATTAAATGTACCTTTATACCCGAACAAATATCCGATAGGAGTCCAGTCTTTCCAGTTATCAGCCATAACGCCATTACATCCGGACACATCACCTTCATTAATGACTATATCATTTACAAGAACAGCATCAGCATCTGCATGAGATTCTGAAACGTCAATGCTCATATCTGGATTATTATTGACATATCCGGCAAACCAGTAGAGATCACCTGCTGTTCTTATCTGATATACATCATCTATACATTCAGGTTCTTCATAACATCCACATACAGCACATACTCCGTTATCATATATATGCTCTGATACTGCTTTCTCATCATTGCTGTATACATTACATGATGCCTTATACACCCTTCTATGTGTTGTATCAAGTACCGGCATCTTATCCTTGTCTTCTCCTGACAGATTTTGTCTCCATCTATCAGTTCCATGAATAAATTTTGAAGTAAAATTCCCATACATATAGCATATTTTTCCTGACTCAAGCTCTTTTTCTGATACAAGCCCCCCGGTACCCCATGATGTCTTTTCATCCTTTCCCCATCCGGTAATGCCGTCATAGCCTTTCCCCTCAAGAGCATAGCATACACCAATCACAGCGTCACTCTCCACAATAGGAACATTGCCACATATTCCACCGGCGTGTGCATTATCTCCTGTTCCCATAACATTTGCCGTGTTAAGGCAGCTGAATAAGAAAAACATGTTACACGCTCCTCCGCATATTCCACCTGAAAATAATGCTGACGTAATGACAGAGTCCTTTACAAAGCAGTTAAATATTTTTGAAATATTCTCCACATTTTTTTTATCATCAACACCATACATATAACCACATATACCGCCTGCATAATTGTATGCCCTGATGTATGAATTGGTTAACACTAGATTTCCAATACTGCATGTACTGGATATATATCCGAATATTCCTGCATATGTCAGCTCTTCATCATCAATATATAACCCGCTGATAGAGTAGCCTGCTCCATCAAAGATTCCTGTATAAGGCGTATCATGATCTCCTATAGGATTCCATTCTCTCCACTGTGCTTGCTTATTACCGTCACATTCTGCCACGTCACCTTCATTAAGTACAATATCAGCAATCAATACAGCACAAGCCCCGGTATCCTGACTGATACTACCCTTACATACATTACTGTCACCATTGACAAGTCCTGCGAACCAGTACAACTCTCCTGCAGTCTCAATCTGATATACTCCATTGAAATCCTGCCGTGGCTTATTCTTTATACTGCCGCATTCTGTACATATGTCATCTTCATATGTATGCTCTGCCACCTTTTTTGAGTCATTACTATACTCACGCGGGCATCCAAGCGAAGGATAGACGATACTATGAGTTACATCCAGTACAGGCAAAGCATCATGGTTCACGATATCAAGATTCTGTCTCCATATATTATACGCACCTTTATTATTTAACCGATAGCATATTCTTCCATCTCCAGCCTCTGCTACGGAAAGTACCTCTGCATCACCTTCTCCTTCTCCAATTCCGGGAATAGATGTGTCATCCGTAAATGCATAGCAATTGACAATATCACCATTATTGCAGCCTGTAATCAATCCCGCTTTTTCATGTGACTGTTCACAGACCAGATTTCCGGCATCATAGCAGCCTGTAATAATTCCATCTTCAACATAACCGCATATTCCACCCAGAGCCTGCATAGTTTCATATTCTGCTTCTACTGTACTAAGACTGTAACAGGTACTGATGCTGCCATCACCCCTCAGCTTACCACATACTCCACCAGTATAGCCTGCGCCCTTAATATAGGAATTGACTAATCCGACAGACATTACCTTTCCACCATCAATTACACCAAACAGACCGGTATAATCTGTATCATTTGACATATACAGACCGCTTATTGTATGTCCGTTACCATCAAATGTTCCATTGAATGCAGCCTCTTCGCTGCAGCCGACTGGTTTCATATTATCCCAGCCTTCCTTTTTTACTCCATTGCATTCTGCTACTGTACTGTCGTCAATAATCACAATATCATTAACAAGCACAGCCTTAGCTGACCTATTCTGCACTACTCCGCTCTTACATACATCAGCATCACCATTAACAAGTCCTGCAAACCATTCAAGATTATCTTTATCAGCTATCTGATATATTCCATCAACCTGTTCAGGAACTACTTTTTTCTTGCCGCATACACTGCATATTCCTTCTTCCGTATAAGAATGCTCAACCATGCTTCCTTCTTCATTAACATACACCGGGCACTTCTTCGCAACATACACCTTACTGTGTGTTGTATCCAGCACCGGAAAGCCGTCAGGGGTATCTCCTGTAATATTCTGTCTCCATGTATAATACCTTCCGCTTTCATTAAGAAGATAGCATATCCTGCCGCTTGCAAAATCTTTATCGGTTACCGCATATATATCTCCTTTTCCATCACCTGATCCATTTATATTGCTGTAATAATCAGGGTAATAACAGCGTTCAATACTGCTCTCACTGCTGCATCCCACAACAGCACCTGTTTTTTGCAGGTCATTGCCTGTAACCATACCTGAATTATAACAATTAGTGATTGTTGCTGAATCGGACTGTCCGCATATTCCTCCGGTTACTGTCCCTTCTGCATCCTTATCCGCCTTAATCGTACTCTGGCTATAGCAGTTGATTATCTTTCCATCATTGTCCAGCACACTGCATATTCCGCCTGATGACGCAGTTCCGCTTACATAAGAATTAATAATTCCTGCTGACTTAACTGTTCCACCTGAGACCCTGCCGAATAATCCGGCATTATCCACTCCGGATGTGTACAGTCCGCTTATCGTATGTCCATTGCCATCAAATGTTCCTTTATACGCAGCTTCCTCACCATTTCCGATTGGTATCCATAATCTCCATTCATCACTTTTTGTTCCACCACAGCCTGCAATATTTCCATCATTAATTACAATATCTCTGACAAGTTTTGCATTTGCTGCAGAATTCTGCTCAATCCCTGCTGTACATACATTGTCATTGCCGTTAACAAGCCCTGCAAACCAGTACAGGTCATCAGCGTTCTCAAGCTGATATACATTATCCACCACAGACGGAACATCATTCATTTTTCCACATAATTTACACACTCTTTCATCATAATCATGTTCAACAACGCTTCCTTTCTTATTGCTGTACCCTGACTGACACGGAGTTGTTACATACACGATACTATGACTGCTATCAAGCACAGGATAAGTATCTGCTGTCTCTCCATTAAGATTCTGCCTCCATACATCTGTCTTTCCCTTATCATTAAGAAGATAACATATCTCACCGGACGCTGCTCTTTTTTCTGTAACAACAGCAGAATCATTATTGCCGGTATTACATCCAACTGACACCACATCACTGTTATCGTTTATAGCATAGCAGCCCGATATACTGCCCGAACTGTTATATCCGCAGACTGCACCTGTACCTTCAGCGTTGCCTGCACTAAACTCTCCGGCAAAGTAACAATTTCTGATAACATGGTAGTTAACTGCACATATTCCACCTATATATCCATCTGTACCATTAACCGTACCTGTACTATAACAATCTTCTATGGTTCCACTGTTATACACACATATATAACCGGTATCTTTACAGCTGATTGATGAATCAGTAACACCAATCCCGGACACTTTACCTGAAGCTCCTACGTAACCAAAAATTCCCGAAAAATACTCTCCTTCTTTCTTTATATTCAATCCGCTTATCGTATGCCCGTTACCATCAAATGTACCAAGATAAGAGTCGGCATATTTTGAGCCTATAACCTTCCACTCACCATATACATTTGTTGCAGCCGAACCTAATGAAATGTCATTAAGCAGCTCTGCACAAGCATATCTGTTCTGTACATCACCATCAACATATGTATACATATCTTCTGCGCTTAGACATACAGATGCATCACCATTAACAAGTGCAGCAAACCAATACATGTTACCTGCCGTTGCAATCTGGTACACGCCATTCTTTATTACAGGCTTATCCTTATGTGCCTTACAATTCTTACATAGCATTGAAGTACTGTAATCATGCTCTATCGTAACACCTCTTTTATTAGAATACTGTGTCCGGCATGGTTCTGATGCATATACCACCGAATGTTCACTGCCAAACACAGGATAGCTGTCCTTATAATCACCCGTAAGATTCTGTCTCCAGATAGTTTTTCTTCCACTATCATTAAGAATGTAGCATATCTTCCCTGATGCAAACTCTTCTGCTGTAGCAGCCAGTATTCCTCTGCCATAAGCTTCTGCTCCTGTTCCATATCCTTTTTCTGAATCTGTATCTGAAGTGTAATAGCAGTATGAATATGTACCATTACTAATATAACCACATATCTTTCCTGTTCTTTGCAGACCACCGGATACAATACTGTTACTGTAACACCTCTCTATTGTTGTGTCAGAGCCGGCATAACCACATATTCCTCCGGCCTCATTACTCTGATTATCAGTAGATGCATATATGGCACAGTCACTATAGCATTCTGCTATGTATGCTTTACGGTCATAACCTGCTATGGCACCCACATGGGTCTTGGCAGATATGTAAGAATTGATTACTCCAACTCCTGTAACACTGCCGCCTTTACCAAGACTTCCCACAAGACCTGCATAGTTTTTATATGAATCATTAAGATACAGACCACTTATCGTATGTCCGTTACCGTCAAATGTTCCGGTATATGTATTACCTTCCGAATTACCTATCGGCTCCCATGTACGCCAGTTGCCTGTATTGTCACCATTACATCCCTTAATATCACCTTCATTAACAATTATATCGGCATTAAGTCTTGCATTGGCCGAAAGATTCTGTTCTACCCCGTTAACACATACCGAAGAATCTCCGTTAACAAGACCTGCAAACCAGTACAGCTCAGTTGCATTATTAATCTCATATACGCCATCTGTATTATCAGGTGCTTTGACAGCCCCACATGCTGTACATATACTGTCGCTGCCATAGGAATGCTCCAAGGTCTTACCATCTTCATTCGAATAAGTCCCTGTACATGGTAAACTAGTATACACAATTCCATGTGATGCATCAAGAACCGGTACTTCATCTATGGTATCACCGGAAAGATTCTGTCTCCATGTAGTCTTACTTCCCTTTTCATTAAGAAGATAGCATACCTTACCACTTTTTAGCTCTCCTGACGTTATGGCACTGACACTGCTTCCCGCTGAATCACTGCCAACTCCCAAAAGACCTGACTCAGTCTCGATGTAATAGCAGTTACTTATAGTAGTATCCCATATATTTTTTCCACATATTCCACCTTTACTACCGCCATACTTACTCACTATAGCAACCATACCCATACTGTAGCAATTACTTATACTTCCTATACCGTTCTGATTTTTTATATAACCACATATTCCTCCTACGCTAGAATTTCCGTAATACACTTTCAGGGTGGTGTCACTGTAGCAGTCAGCAATAACTGTATCCGTAGCACAGCCTGTTATTCCCGCAGCATAATAACCTGAATACATGTAAGAATTAACCACACCAACCTCTGATATCATGCATCCTTTTTCCGTATATCCGAAAAGTCCCGCATAAGTGGAGTAATTATTACCAAAGAATAATCCGCTTATCGTATGTCCGTTGCCATTGAATACACCGGTGTACTTATCAGTACCATTACCTATGGGAGTCCATTCAATCCAGCCATCAGCCTTATTGCCATCACAATTCTTAATATCACCCTTATTAACAACTATGTCAGCAATAAGCTCGGCACAGGCTGCACTATTCTTCGTTACATCACCTGTACACACATTAGCATCTCCGTTAACAAGGCCTGCAAACCAGAAGAGATTTTCCTTTGTCTTCAGCTTGTATGGATTATCACTTGTTCCATCACCTGTCTCCGGCTTAACGTATAACGAATCTGCTGATTCAGCAGCTGCCGATACATGCACCCCATCCGTTACAGGTAACATTGTAACAACCATACAGATGCATAAGAGCAGAGCAAACATACTTCTCAGTCTTACGCGGCACCTTTTCTTTGTTTTCATATAATCTTCCTCCTTCATAAGCAATAATACAACTTTTTTTAATCGAATAAGTTCTTTTAAATTTTATGCAAATATATGTTGATATTTGTCAAGGGTTGACTATCGCCTTTGCAAGCGCATCCATGGCTTCTTCATTTTCAGGCTTATACGCTGACTTTATAGTAACGACCTCATCGAGCACCTTAATATCCTTCATTGATTCAAGATATGTACGCATGGCCTTTGCCGCCATAGGAGCCCATGTTCCATTCTCAACAAGCCCTACCGTACGGTTCTGG
>CAKSBI010000048.1 GCA_934437985.1 uncultured Lachnospiraceae bacterium | reverse complement strand
ATGTTCAAAATATCCGGCAATATACCCGGGATCGTGTGCATCCGAGCCAAATGTATACAGATTACCCCCAAGCTCTATGTAGCGCTGTATAATATCCTTACATGGGTTCGGTTCATCAAGGCCTGCACGATAGCCTGAACTGTTTATCTCGAGGGCAATATTATTATTAATTATAAAACGGAGTATTTTATCAATAATATCCATATAATCACTAATGTGGAATCCACTGTTTTTATGTGGCGCATATCTTATAATATAATCAAGATGTCCAAGGCTGTCAAAGCCGGAAAATGAAACAATATTCTCATATACAGTATCAAAATAACGCTTTATACATGTCTTCTCATCCTGTCCCTCCCAGTATTCAGGATAATACGGATCAACAGAACTGATGATATGGGTTGAGCCGATAACATAATCCCATTGATAATCACGGAGCAGACCTGCATATTTTTCTTCTGTTCCCGGCATAAGCCCTATTTCAACTCCCTTAAGTACAGTAATATATTCTGAATATTTATCCGCAAGTTCATTAATCTTATCAAAATATTCCTCAGGGTCAAACTGAAAATCATATTCATAATTATCAGGGAAGTTATAATCCATATGTTCAGTAAAGCATATCGTATTCAAATGCTTTTCAACCGCACCCTTTATCATATCCTCCATCTGTGCCTCTGAATCCGAGGATATGGATGAATGCATATGGCAGTCTGAATGTATCATTTTATTCTTCAACCTCCTTTAAACCGGAAATATCATCAACTGCGATCATAGAATAATTGGTGTAATACACCACGAATCCCGGCTTGCTTCCTTTCGGCTTTTTTACATTGCGCAGTTCAGTGTAATCTATCTCAATCTTGCCCGAACCATTCCCTTTGGAATAATGTGCCGCAAGTGATGCTGCCTCCTCAAATGTCCTGTCAGTAATCTCCCTGCCATTAGAGCGCAGGACTACGTGTGAGCCTGCGATTCCTTTTGAATGAAACCACCAGTCACCCTCTCCCTGCATTCCAAACGTCAGTTCATCATTCTGATAATTATTCTTACCAACGTATATATCAAAGCCATCACTTGAAATATAATGAAGTGGTCTGCTCTGTGGGGCTTTACGCTGTTTTTTACCATTGTCAGCTTTTCTTATATATCCGGCATTGGCAAGCTCATTTTTAATCGCACCTAGGTCTGCCTCACAGTTGGCAAATTCCAGCGAATTATTGATCGATTCAAGATGCTCAAGCTCTGCCCTTGTCTCAGCCGTCTGTCTGGTCATAGCCTCATATGTTCTTTTCAGCTTTGAATACCTGTCAAAATACTTTTTCGCATTATCAATAGGAGACAGCTCTGTATCAAGCGGAATTGTCACAGGCTCATTGGTATAGTAATCAGTACATGTAATTTCCCGGTCTCCCTTTGAAGCCGAATAACCAAATGTAGTAAGCAGTTCGCCATACAGCCTGTACTTATCACGCTTTTCAGTGCTTTTAAGCTGCTTTTCCTGTACATCAAGCTTCTTTGACACACGGCTCAGTGAAGTGTTAACAATGTGGCGGAGATCCACTGACTTTTGTTTGATCCTGGCATACCTGTTCTTATCTGAATAAAACCTTTCCAGCATTGAACTGATATCATCAAATTCCGCATTCTTCAGCTTCCTGTAACCGGTCAGCTCAAATACTGCGAATTCGACAGGTGTATTATTATCATAGACAATATTAGGTCTGAACTTATTATTTTTGATATCATTGATAAAATTATCAAGTGCATTATATAGATTAATACGCATATCCTCATTCATCGAATCAGCATAAGTATCACAGTCAATTCCGGCACGGTTACATATTTCTATCGAAGCAGCCGGGCTGAATCCCGTAAGGGTAGTATATACAGCCTTAAATACAGGCATTGGTTTGTCAGTTATACATTTCATAATATCAGTATCAAAGCTGTATGGGTCGCATTTATCCATTGTATTGGGAATAAAATACCTTCTTCCCGGCAGTACCTCCCTGACTGAGCTTACAAGCCCGCTGATCCTTTTAATGCTGTCAATTATTACAAGCCCCGAATCCTGTGACGGTTCACAGAAAATAATATTACTGTGCTTACCCATAAGCTCAACAATAAGATTCTTTTTACGCAGATCACCAAGCTCATCCAGATGCTCAAGCTCAATATTGATAACACGTTCAAGGCCGAACTGTCTTACGCCCACAACCCTTGCTCCTCCCAGATGCTTTCGTAAAAGCATGCAGAAATTAGGTGCGGTAAGCGGAGACTGTTTGGAGTCTTGTGTAAAATATACAAGCGGAAGACCGGCGTTAGCTGAAATAAGAAGCTTTTTATTAACCCTGCCGGTACACTTAAAAGAAATAATAAGCTCATCCTTTTCAGGCTGGGCTATCTTAGATATTCTGGCTTCTGTCAATATATTATTAAGTTCATATACGATACCTGCTACTGTTGTTCCGTCAAATGCCATAGCAATACATCCTTTCAGATTACTGTTTTCAAAATAGTATAACACTTATTATATTTTTATACAATAAAAGTTGACTAAAACACCGCATTAGCCTATAATATATGGGTATATTTTTGCATGTAACGGAGGAATATCTGTAATGATCAAGAGCATGACCGGGTTCGGACGGTTTGAAAAGGTAACTGAAGAATACAAAGTAATTGTTGAGTTAAAGTCTGTTAATCACAGATATTGTGACATTAACATTAAGATGCCTAAGAAGCTTGGCATGTTTGAGACTGCGATCAGGACAATGCTTAAAGAATATATTGACAGGGGAAAAGTTGACATATATATAACTTATGAGGATTATAAGCTCTCCAGCCTTTCAGTCAAATATAATGCAGACATAGCAAAAGGATATTATGAAAGTATTAAGGCAATGGGAGAGGACTTTGGTATAAGCTCAGAGTTCAGCGCAGCAATGCTTTCAAGGTATCCTGAGGTTATCACACTTGAGGAAGCGTCCATTGATACAGATACGGTCTACGGACGTGTTGAGGAGGCATTACGTGGCGCATGTATTCAGTTTGTTGAATCACGTGAAGCTGAAGGTGCCAATCTTAAGAATGATATACTTTCAAAGCTTGATTTTATATCAGGATGTGTCGATTATATTGTTAGCCGCTCTCCTGAAATTGTTACAGAATACCGTGAAAAGATATATAAAAAAGTTAATGAATTACTTGGCAATACACAGATCGATGAAGCAGTCCTTGCAACCGAGATCACCATGTACGCAGATAAGGTATGTGTTGATGAGGAGATGGTCAGGTTAAGAAGCCACATTGATAATATGAGGCAGGTACTTGATTCTACCGGCAGTGTTGGCAGGAAGCTTGATTTTATTGCCCAGGAGCTTAACAGGGAAGCCAACACAACATTATCAAAATCTAATGATATAGCACTTTCCAACAAGGCAATAGATCTCAAGACCGAGATAGAAAAGATAAGGGAGCAGATTCAGAATATTGAATAGGAGCTGGTATATTTGAACCGTATAATTAATATGGGCTATGGCAATATGGTCAACTCAGATAAGATAGTTGCCGTGATCAAGCCTGATGCAGCCCCTGTCAAGAGAATGATCCAGACAGCAAAGGATAACGGAACAGCAATAGATGCAACTTGCGGCCGGAAAACCAAGGCTGTTATAATTGCAGATAATGGTGTTATAATATTATCCGCATTGCTGCCGGAAACTATATCAGCCAGGGTCAATTCTAACAACATTACGAACAATATAAGGAGTGAAGCTATTGAATAACAAAGGTCAGCTTACGGTCATATCAGGCTTTTCCGGTTCGGGAAAAGGAACTGTAGTTTCAAAGCTTGTTGAAAAATACGGCTATGCCCTGTCTGTTTCAGCAACAACGAGGGCTCCACGTACAGGCGAACAAGAAGGTGTACATTATTTTTATAAGACCGTTGATGAGTTTAAGCACCTGATTGATAATAATGGTCTTTTAGAATGGGCACAGTATGTTGATAACTATTATGGAACACCCCGGGACTATGTTGAAAATATGCTTAATGAAGGCAAAGATGTAATTCTTGAGATTGAGATGCAGGGTGGGCTTCAGGTCAGGGATAACGTTGAGGATTCACTGCTTATATTTATGGCTCCCCCTTCTGCAGCTGAACTGAAAGCCAGACTGACCGGACGTGGAACGGAAGACACAGATACGATCAACAAAAGGTTAAAAAGAGCTTCAGAAGAGATACAATACATAGACTCATACGATTATCTTGTGATCAATGATGATCTTGATGAATGTGTTGATAACATACACTCTATAATCCAGAATGGAAAAAAACGTATTATACACAATCCGGTTCTGGTCAACACTATTAAAAATGATTATTTAAACATCTGAAAGGAGATAGATTTTATGTTACACCCATCTTATACTGATTTAATGGAAGTAGTTAATAGCGAGGTAGAACCCGGAGAAGCCCCTGTAGTTAACAGCAGATATTCAATTGTGCTCGCAACCGCAAAAAGGGCGCGTCAGATCATTGATGGTTCAGAGCCATTACTCGACGGATTTGCGAATGACGATAAGCCGCTTTCAATAGCTATTGAAGAATTACATGAATCCAAGATCAAGATTCTTGCAGAAGATGCCGATGACGAATAAAGCGGGGGTATATAACCAGTGAATGACGACGAAGCATCTGACCGTCTCAGGTCCGGCAGACAATCAGGAAGAAGGATAATAACAAAATTATGTATATATGTTATTATCGTTCTTCTATGTGTGTTTGTTATACCGGAGTATATTATCCAGAGAGCTGTTGTTAAAGGAACATCAATGGAGGATACACTCCATAACAATGAAAGTTTACTCGTTGATAAATTATCTTATCATTTCACCGATCCTGAAAGATATGATATAATCGTATTTTACCCTCATGTGAAGAAGTCTAACGAATACTATGTCAAGCGGGTTATTGGTCTCCCCGGAGAAACCGTACAGATTAAGGATTCCGGAATATATATTAATGGCAGCCTTATCAATGATAACTATGGCAAAGCCCCGATTACATACCCGGGAATTGCAAAAGAACCAATAACGCTTTCAGAAGATGAATATTTCGTATTAGGTGACAACCGGCAATCAAGCTTTGACAGCAGATACAGTAATATCGGTCCGGTTTCACGTGGTAATATAGCAGGTGAAGTACGTTTCCGCATTCTGCCTGTAAACAGATTCGGTCCCGTTAACTAAAAAATATCCGGAGGAAAATATAATGGAAGATGATGAATTAAATAAGGCAGTAAATTCATACAATAATAAAAGGTCAAAAAAACGCAGTGTCAAAAGTATGTTGCTGGAAAGCGTTATCTATATATTGATTCTCTTATGCTGTATTTTTATTGTGCCAAAGTATATAATACAACGGACAATTGTTGATGGACGTTCTATGACATCTACATTACAGGATGAAGACAATCTCATTGTCAATAAAATGTCATACTATTTTGGTGACCCTGACAGATATGATATTGTTGTACTGTACCCTGATGGGCGGGCAAATAAAGATGTCTATTATGTAAAAAGGATTATAGGGCTTCCGGGTGAGACTATCCAGATAATAGACTCTGATGTATATATCAATGGAGAGATTATCGAAGACACCCACCGTAAAGAACCGGTCATCGATGACGCAGGCATTGCAGCGGAGCCATTAACATTAGGTAATGACCAGTATTTTGTTATGGGGGATAATCGCAACGGAAGTACAGACAGCCGTGATTTTGGACCTGTTGACCGTAAGAACATTGACGGACACATTGTATTCAGAATATATCCATTTGATTCATTTGGATTAGTAAAATAAAATGACAGGAGTATATTATTGATGGATAATAATGAACCAATTAAAGAAAACGATACTAACAATCAGGAATCAGATAATATATGTGAAACCAACAATTATAATGAATCAGATAATATGTCCGAAAGCGGTAATCATAATGATGCAAAAAAAGCAGCCGTGAAAAAAAGCGCCCGCAGTATAATTACAGAATTACTGATATATGTCATTATATTGTTCGCATGTATCTACATAGTTCCGGAATATGTCATGCAGAGAACCGTTGTAGATGGTGAATCAATGATGGATACACTTACTAATGGTGAAAGCCTTATCGTTAACAAGCTTGCATATAAGCTTGGCGATCCTGACAGATTTGACATTGTCGTATTTTACCCATATGGGAGAGAGGACAAGGAAGATTATTATGTTAAGAGGATCATCGGGCTTCCGGGTGAAAAAGTCCAGATAATCGGATCTGATATATATATTAACGATCAGATTCTGGAAGAACATTACGGCAAAGACCCGATAACCGATTCAGGGATATTTGGTAATCCTGTTGTACTTGGTGAAGATGAATTTTTTGTCCTGGGCGACAACAGGGAAATCAGTGAGGACAGCCGCTTTTTTGGACCTGTAAAACGTGAAAATCTTTCAGGGCATGTAGTACTCAGAATATATCCATTTGATAAATTCGGGCTTTTAACAAATAAATAATATTTAACCGGTGTTGACAAACATATGTTTGCGTGTTATTATAATCAAAACAGATGTTCGGGAACATGTATTCGAACGCGCGCTTCAGGAGGAGATTATAATGACATTATCAGACACATTATTAAGAAGATATTTAATTAAGACTGCCATAATAATTATAACAGTCATCATTATATTTGGATTTGTCAGAACTGTTAAAGCATCAGTTACCGAAGACAGTACGAGGGTATTCCGTTGTGAATCAATTCTTATTAATGATAATGATACTTTATGGGATATTGCCAGAAGATATTATACAAGTGAATATGATAACATTAATCATTACATAGCGGTTATTATGAAGGCCAATAATCTTACATGTACAACTATCCACAGCGGTAATTACCTTATAATACCATACTATAATTAATTAAAATCTAATAATATGACACAATTTTAACATTTTCAACACCTATGCTAAAACCATTCCAAATACAGCCATATGGGGTATTATTGATATAACAACATATATAACCAGACATATGGACAAGTACAATTATAAAAATGAGGTCATATTATGAAAAGATACATAAGATTGTTTATATTATTATTTCTGTTTTTATTTACACTAACCTGTTCTTCAGCTGATTCAAAAGCAGCTTCACTTAAGATAAAGTACAATAATATCACTAAGAATTACAAAGGCAGGCAGGTATCATGTACCAATGATGGCAGGAACATTAAGCTTAATTCAACAAAGGGGATTGTTATTAACGGAACAGTAATGATGTCCTACAAGGACGTAGTAAAGTCCGGTCTTGGAATATCCTGCAGGCTCAATTCAAAAAAAAGACGACTAACAATAACCGGTAACGGCAAGTCGATCATACTTACAACAGGAAGTAAAAAGGCAACTGTTAACGGTAAAAAATATACGTTAAAGCAGGCACCTGTAAAAGTACGTTATATCAAAAAAAAATCAACTAAATTACTTATACCGTTAAAGTTTGTAGTTACAAAGCTCGGATATACTTATAACTATAACAAAGCATCTTCCAAGGTATCATTAACCTCACCCTTTGTTATAAAATATAACTCCCAATGGAACATCTACAAAAAATATAAAGGTACTGCAGTATATAATGATGTTACGATCAACACAGACAGTATGCCGTTATTTTCAATAAATAACTGTACAATGGGGCCTGTAAAAAAGATTTTTCAGGATACACTTGGTATAAGTTATTCATATACAAAGGAAACAGGTGAGATTGTTCTGCAGTCAACGGAACACAAAATTGTAATGAATATTAACAGTACTACTGCAATACTTGATGACAACACCGGCATCGAATTACCGTCAAAGCCTTTATCGGTGAAGCGCAAGGATACCGGCTATTCATGTATCATGGCACCTTTAGCAGCGTTAATTGAAGCCTTTAATTATAATTACAAATGGGATTCTTCAACTAGCACAGCCACCATATACAAGGTTAATTACTGCAGCTTTACTGCAAAAGATACAACATATAATACCGAAAAATACACTAATGCCTTATGCAGTCTTAATACAATATATGATACGGCAAGCAGTAATCTCATTGTTACACTCAGTATGATCAATGACATTAATCCGGATACAGTTATATTTACACAAAACGATGTATCAAAGGATATAACTTTACTGATCAGTCAAAGTACCAACTTAATTCCGGATAATTCGGCGAATATAGGCAATTTTAACCTTGATTCAATTACGAGTACAGTTAATGCAGATACATTTACAACAGTATTATTTAAGTATAATAACAGTATCAACTATTATTACGCAATATCCGGAAAAGAACTTAAGATTTTCTTTACACACAGCGATAAGGATGGTTATTCAGTCAAAGTCAATCTGCCTGATACTGTCAGCTTTAATTCTGTAACTACTGACGATATGTATTACAGCAAATATTTTGTGCTTCACATACCCGGTAATAATACAGCTTTTTATTCTGCCAATAATATAAATATAATATCAGAGCTTATTTCAAATTACAGTGTTTCATATAATCAGTCAACTGACACTACAGATATCCGCTTTAACACGACAAGCGCAGATATACTGGCCTATAGGTTATTTGATGAAAAAAAGACTATTGGAATTAAACTCGGAACACCGAAGGAGCTATATGATAAAATTATTGTGCTTGATGCAGGACATGGCGGTAAAGATTCAGGAGCTACAAGTAACAAAACAAAAGAAAGTGATATCAATCTTGCTGTCATATATACCTGTGCAAGGAAATACTTTAATTCTGCAGGTACAACAGTTAAAGCTTACTGGACAAGAACTGATGATACATTTTTAACGCTTGCCGACAGGGCAGGATTTGCTGCTAAAGTTAATGCAGACTTATTCATAAGCATGCATATGAACTCAGCAACATCAACCTCAGCAAAAGGCACTGAGATATACTATAGTAATAACAATAATAAATCTAATGCATGGGGACTTAACAGCTACAAATTCGCAACAAAATTAATTGACGCAATTATTCCGGCAATCGGAAGCAATACAAGGGGTATCAAATCAGCTAACTATTATGTTATTAACCACAATACTGTTCCCGCTGTACTGATTGAGCTTGGTTTTATTACAAATAGTACAGATTACAGTATAATTACTGATGTCAGTAAGCAGGATGCAGCAGCGAAAGCGATATATGATACAGTGGCTGCATTAATAACAAAATAATAAATATTTATTCCTTTCTCAGTGATACGGCACTGGCTGCCATACGTTTACGGTCTTCATCCAGGGCAGCATAGTGCTTTCTTGTAGTATTAACATCATTATGGCCGAGAACCTCTGCTACAAGGTATATATCACCGGTTTCCCTATACAGATTGGTGCCATATGTACTTCTAAGCTTATGTGGCGTGATATGCTTAAAGGTTGTTACCTGGCTTGCGTATTCATTTACCAGGTTTTCTATTCCCTGAACACTGATCCTTTTACGTTGAATCGAAAGAAAATATGCATCCTCATGCCCACTTGCAGCCGTAATTTTATTACGTACTTCAAGATAATCAAGTAAGGCGTTACGTACTTCATCCCCAAAGTATACGTAGTCCTCTTTCTGGCCCTTACGCATTATCCTGATCCTGTCATTCTTAAAGTCAATATCATTAAAGTCTAATCCAACACACTCACTGACACGGATTCCTGTGCCAAGCAGAAGAGTGAAGATAGCAAGATTTCTGACCTTATTCTTATCATAATACACCTTTTTCATTCCAGTCAGGTTATCACCACCATGCTCAACAAGGTCAAGCAATTCAGCAACTTCATCATAATCAAGTCTTACAATCTCTTTTTTTCTGATCTTGGGCATATCAACTAAAACAGTCGGATTAGTCTGTATCATCTGTTTTTTATAGTAATATCCGTAAAAGCTCCTGAGTGCAGACAGCTTTCTGTGTATGCCTCTGTTGTCATTCCTTGTATAATTACCTTCATCTGATTCATAGGCCTTGAGGTATTCCATATATTCCTCGATATCAAGTGCTGTAACCTTATCAAGCACATCAATCGAAAACATAGTTGTAGTATAGTCTTTATATACCGGATTGCTTTCAATCAAAAACTTAAAAAACAATCTGATATCATATACATACGATATTCTTGTCTTGGTTGTTGTTGTTGTCTCTAAGGACCTGAAATAATCACGTACAAAGTCAGGCAATGTTCCTAGCACATTACGCAGCTTGATTGTATTGGCTACATCAAGCTCCTCGTGATATGATAATTTTTTTGGCGGCATAGCAATGAATCCTCCCTATATTATATATAGCAATAAAACATATCTATAGTTCTATAATAATGATGTCAGGGGCTTTTTAACCCCGACTTTGATGCCT
>CAKSBI010000047.1 GCA_934437985.1 uncultured Lachnospiraceae bacterium | reverse complement strand
TGCTTCAATTGCCGGTCTTGTCAGGATAATCTTGCTGACCTCTTCATTCTTAAAGGCATTAATCGCCATTGCCATCGCAAGATATGTCTTACCGGTACCTGCCGGTCCGATTCCAAATACTATCATCTTGTCCTTCATCTGGCCAATATACTTTTCCTGGCCAAGTGTCTTAGGCTTAATAGGCTTACCCTGAATGGTACGGCATACCACATTCTCCTCAAGCTTTGCCATTGACGAATTATCATTATCCATCCAGAGCGATATCGCATACCGCACAGTCTGTTCAGTAATTGCGGTATTCTTTGCCGCAAGACCTGCAAGCTGGCTCAATACATGCTTCCCTGCATCAACACCATTTTTGGTTCCAATCAGCTTACACACTCCGTCACGCATAAGTATTGTAATACCAAACGTCTTCTCTATCAGTTTAATATGTGAATCATATTCACCAAATATATTCTTTTCATATTGCTCAGGAATATCAATGGTCAATTCCATGGCTCCCATCAGTTAACTTCACTCTCCAATCCATTATCATCCTGTTGTAATATATTGTTATTATTCAGATCAACATTCTGTCTTAATACCTGTGGTTCACTAACATACAGACTGCCTGTGACGGCACACATCCCATCTGCAATCTTTACGGATACGTCTTTATTATTGATCCGGATATTATCCTCTGACAGGTCACTCATATACCGGTGAAGATGCTCCCTTGCAATTGTGCATGCCTGTTCATTAGTATATGTCCTGCTTATTACTTCATATTCGTAATATGTCGTTTTACCAAGCATAAATGCATCTGTTAACAGATTAACCTGATCAATATCTATAATCTTTTTTATTATATCATATTTTCCGTAAGTTTCAAATTCATTTAATAAGTTTTCTATATGAAACATTTTGTCACTTATCATAATGGCATATGATGATTTTGAGCGTCCTGAATATCTTTTTTCATCATAGATCATTGTAAAGATGTCATTATAAGGATACGTTGTATTAACTGATATATCTGCATCAGCAAATACATATTCACTGCCTGATACATTTCCTCCATCATCATGCAGCTGAACCGTTCCCGATACAAGTACCTGTCCTTTTGTAACGGCATCCCCGGCTGCAACACACGGAGTTCCGGCACGCGTTACAATTGATTCAATAATCCCATCCGATGAAGCAATTATATCTGATGGCGTATTATCATCATTAGTCTTTGTCTCCATAATGTCAGCTTCGATTACTTTAATATGGATATTGCAGCCTGATAATTCAACTGACACCCAGCTTATATCATTATATGTATTACGTATCATTGCCTCAAGCTTACTGCCATCAACATTACTCCTTAACATCCCGGGCTTATACCCATTCTCCGCAAGATACTCATTAAGCTCTTCATATGTATGGCGGCACTGTCCGGTAATCGTAACATCCCACACGATCAGTGACAGGACGTATATTACCAGTGCAAATAATATCAGTGCCGGTAAAAGAGATTTTCTTCCCAGTATCTCAGCTATAATAAAGGGAAGTCCATACCTGTCAAGAATATGCGGATATGTTTTCGTCTTAGCAACAATCGGGTGCAGCTTCCTAAAATCACAGACCAGTATATTAAAAGTACAGATATTATTTTTCCTTGTCGTATTCCATACATATATATTATGGTGCCTGCACAGATTAATAAATCTTTCATGTGAACATCCGCGCAGCTCCACATACAGATACCCCTTAACAAATCTTACCAATGATTTTAACACAAAATCCCTCCAGAATCAGCCCGTAAGATGGATTTCATTAATACAGCCATCTATCCTCATATCATTATCTGTATAATAGTTTATGCACAGATTACCGCCATATACTGTAATATCACCTTTTTTTCCACGTATTCTTATCCTTTCAGATGTGTATTCAAGAATCCCCTGATAATTTTCAATATAAATATGATTATTACTATAGGCCGTTACTATACTTGAGCCACATATGATATCAGCCGGAAGATTAAGATGTTCAGAAACATAATTAAGCGGTTTACCCTTCAATAAAAACCACCCGCCAGTTCAACTTATTAATATTATATTAGAATAATTAAAACATATAACTATGAATATCATTTCATGCAGATACAACCACACATTAATACACAAAAAGCCCTGATACATCAGAGAATGTATCAGGACCCGATTGCACAATTATTTATACTTACGTTTACGAGCTGCTTCAGACTTCTTTTTACGTCTTACGCTTGGCTTTTCGTAGTGTTCCCTCTTACGAATCTCCTGCTGGATACCTGCTTTTGCACAGTTTCTTTTAAAGCGACGTAAAGCGCTATCCAATGTCTCGTTTTCTTTTACAATTACATTTGACATAGTATCACACCTAACCTCCCCTCCAGTTGTAGATTGTGCATAATACAACTGTTTGGGTTTATTTTGCACAAAAAATATTATATCATATAATTCCAATTCGTCAAGTAAAACTTAATAGAAATAGCTATATTTAACAATATTTTATTTATTTACTTAATCTGACCCTCAAGAACTGCTTTTGCCTCTTCAAGTGCAGCATCAATTCCCTCCGGATTCCTGCCTCCTGCCTGTGCCATGTTAGGACGTCCACCACCGCCGCCGCCAACAAGTGCCGCAATCTTTTTAATCATATTACCTGCATGTGCACCCTTCTTCACGGCCTCATCAGAAGCCATTGCTATGAGGTTAACCTTATCACCATTAGCTGAAGCAAGTACTATTACTGCATTATCAAGCTTCTCCTTAAATGAATCGCCAAGGTTACGCATAGCATCCATATCAGTATCTTCCAGTTTTACAGCCAGAAGATTAACTCCCTTAACTTCAACGGCATTGTTAAGCATGTCACCTGCTTTGTCCTTTGCAAGCTTGTTCTTAAGCTTATCATTTTCAGACTTAAGTGTCTTAATCTCATTGTTAAGTGTCTCAATCTTCTTAACAAGTCCTGCTGTATCTGACTTTGCGGCTTTTGCAGCCATTACAAGCTTATTCTCAATATCATTATAGTAATCAAATACCGCCTTTGAGGTAAGGGCTTCAATTCTTCTCACACCTGATGCAACACCATTTTCTGAAATAATCTTAAACGCCCTGATCTCACCTGTATTGGCAACGTGAGTACCACCACATAATTCCGAACTGAAATCTCCCATCTGCACAACTCTTACGGACTCACCATATTTCTCACCAAATAACGCCATTGCACCTGTCTTCTTTGCCTCTTCAAGCGTCATAACATTAGTATTAACTGCAATATCAGCTGCTATCTGTTCGTTGACAATATTCTCTACATCAGCAAGCTCCTGTGAAGTTAATGCCTGGAAATGGGTAAAGTCAAACCTTAACTTCTCAGCATCTACCATAGAACCTGCCTGTTCAATATGTCCGCCAAGTACAATCCTGAGTGCCTTCTGAAGAAGATGTGTTGCACTGTGGTTCTTTGCAATGTCACTTCTCTTATCCGTATCAATTGCCAGTGTTACCGTCTCACCTGTTTTCACAGAGCCGTTCTTCATGTATCCGACATGTCCGATACGTCCACCCTGGAGCTTAATTGTATCTTCAACAACAAATGTACTGCCATCAGCACCTGTTATCACACCTGTATCAGCAGTCTGCCCACCCATTGTTGCATAGAAAGGGGTCTTTGATACTATAACCGTACCCTTGTTTCCCTCCGTAAGCTCACTGACAATATCAGTCTCTGTTGTAAGCACAAGAACATCCGAATCATATGTTGAATTATCATAACCTACAAATTCAGATGTTATATTAACATCGATCGACTGGTATACGGTAACATCTGCGCCCATGAAGTTGCTTACTTCCCTTGCGTTACGTGCAGTCTCTCTCTGAACCTGCATTGCCTCATTGAATCCGTCCTCGTCAACTTCAAAGCCTTTTTCTTCAAGTATCTCTTTGGTAAGGTCAAGCGGGAATCCATAAGTATCATAAAGCTTAAATGCATCTGCGCCGCTAAGAAGCCTGCTTCCCTCAGCCTTAAGCCTGTCCTCAAGCTCAGCAAGAATACTGAGGCCCTGGTCTATTGTCTTATTAAAATTATCCTCTTCGGTATTAAGGATATTAAAGATATATTCTTTCTTCTCCTCAAGCTCCGGATATCCGCTCTTTGATTCCCTTATCACTACATCACTTATCCTGGTAAGGAACTTATCCTTAATCCCAAGAAGCCTTCCATGCCTTGCAGCCCTTCTGAGAAGACGCCTGAGAACATATCCCCTTCCTTCATTAGAAGGCATGATGCCATCAGCTATCATAAATGTTACTGAACGTATATGATCTGTAATAAGTCTTATCGATACATCAAGCTTTGCATCAGTCTGATAAGTAACCCCGGCTATACGGCATACCTCATCACGGATTGCTTTGATCGTATCAACGTCAAAAATAGAATCAACATCCTGGACAACTGTTGCAAGCCTTTCAAGACCCATTCCTGTATCAATGTTCTTCTGGATAAGATCAGAATAATTACCATTGCCGTCGTTGTCAAACTGTGAAAATACATTATTCCATACTTCAATATAGCGGTCACATTCACAGCCTACAGTACAATCAGGCCTGCCACAGCCATATTTTTCCCCACGGTCATAATATATCTCTGAACAAGGACCACACGGGCCTGAACCATGCTCCCAGAAGTTATCCTCCTTGCCAAACTTAAATATACGCTCCGGGGCTATTCCGATCTCCTTGTTCCATATCTCAAATGCCTCATCATCATCAACATATACTGATGGGTATAATCTGTCGGCAGGTATTCCTACACGCTCTGTAAGGAATTCCCATGACCATGCAATTGCCTCATGCTTAAAATAATCCCCAAATGAAAAGTTTCCAAGCATCTCAAAAAATGTACCATGTCTTGCTGTCTTACCAACATTTTCAATATCACCTGTCCTGATACACTTCTGGCATGTGGTAACCCTTCTTCTTGGAGGTATCTCCTGACCTGTAAAATAAGGCTTAAGCGGTGCCATTCCCGAATTGATAAGAAGCAGGCTCTTATCACCCTGTGGCACAAGAGAAAAGCTATTCATTCTAAGATGCCCCTTTTCCTCAAAGAAGCTTAAAAACATTTCACGTAATTCATTAAGTCCATATGACTTCATGACTTTTCCTCCTTGTATATAAATCTAATTACTTTCATATATTCATATCCGTGCCTGTTAATATTCCACACTGTTACCTGATGATTATAGAAACTTATGCACGATTTGTCAAATATAACGGCAGCACCTGATCATTGCCTCAGGCAGATATCTCATGTTAATGTATACCCTCTCAATAAGATTATGCTTCATGGGAAAGCCTGTACTGTCATCAGCCGTCTCAATTGTGAACGCCGGCATTCCAAAAGCCTCAGAATAGTAGTGCACCGTGTTGCCGCCTGTATCACCGGCCTCAACCTCTAATTCCGGGTCAACCGCCAAATAACCTGTGTACCGGCACAGAATATCAGCCATGCGCTGCTGTCTTGAATTATACTTACCGGACATAACGCCCCGGTAATAATACACACAATTACCCCTTGAATGAATATCAACATACATTATCGAAGGGTGGCTTTTAAATGCGGCAATCACCGCCCGTGTCTCAGGCTGTGAGGCCGGAATACTGCCGGTCGTTTCTGTCTGCTTCCATAATGCTGACGGAAAATCACGGTTAATATCTACTCCGTTAGCATTATACTTATAGTCACTGTAACCCGGGTCAGTCAATGCTTTTATATATCCATCCGGGTTAACAAGCGGTATAATACAAAAGCAGTATTTCATAAACTCTGGCTTGTTATGGTATGTATCGATATATGAAGAAATGACCCTGACCAGCAGACCAGTATTAATACTTTCCCTTCCATGCACACCTGCACTTATAAACATATTAATACATCCACAGCCAACACGTAACATTACTATCGGTCTTCCCTGGACAGAATATCCTATCGTCTCACATTCAATAAGCCCTGTGTATCTCTCCTTAAGGTAAGATACATCAGCAAGCATGTCTTCAAACATATAATAATTCATATAACCTCCTGATATAACATTCAAATCAACTTATCCGAAAACTTACGGCATTATTTTCCATCATCATTGACATAATCACCTTAAGCCCCGACATATTAATATATGAGAAATATCAGGAAATATGACTTACCATACGGATATTTATGGCCTTATCTGTCCATTACCCATGATAATATATTTTGTTGTTGTAAGTGCTTCAAGCCCCATAGGTCCCCTGGCATGCAGCTTCTGTGTGCTTATCCCGATCTCAGCACCAAATCCAAACTCATTACCATCTGTAAATCTGGTCGAAGCATTAACATATACTGCTGCTGCATCAATTTCATTAAGAAATCTCATTGCATTATTGTAATCATTGGTAACAATTGCTTCAGAATGACCTGTATTATAACGGTTAATATGGTCAATTGCCTCATCAATACCAGAAACGGTCCTGATTGAGATAATGGCATCAAGATATTCCGTTCCCCAGTCTTTCTCTGTTGCCGCAATAACATCACTGCATAATGCCATTACAGCCTTATCACCGCGAAGCTCTACATTTTTTTTACGAAGCCTCTCTGCGATTGCAGGGAAAGCTTCCCTGACAATGTCTTTATGTATGAGCAGTGACTCACATGCATTGCATACACCAAGTCTCTGGGTCTTCGCATTATCAATAATATCCACAGCCATATCAATATCCGCATCCGCATCTACATATACATGGCAGTTACCTGTACCTGTCTCGATAACAGGAATTGTTGCTGTCTCAACCACCTTCCTGATAAGACCTTCGCCACCTCTTGGAATAAGGACATCAACATATCTGTCAAGCTTCATGAATTCTGCAGCAGTCTCCCTGCTTGTATCAGATATAAGTGATACGGCACACTCTGGAAGCCCGCATTCCCCTAATGCGGTTCTGATAATATCAACAATTACTGTATTAGAATTGATTGCATCACTCCCTCCACGGAGGATTACCGCATTACCGGTCTTAAAGCACAGGCCAAATGCATCTGCCGTAACATTAGGGCGTGATTCATATATTATGCCAATTACACCTAACGGTACTCTCTTACAGCCTATCTGTAACCCATTAGGCCTTACCTTCATTGATGTAACCTCACCAACAGGGTCGTCCAGATTAACTATCTGCTCAATACCATCTGCCATTGCCATTATACGTGATTCATTAAGACTGAGTCTGTCAATTAATGACTCCTTCATCCCCGCTTTTTTTGCGTTAGCGATGTCAATATTGTTTGCAGCAATAATCTCTTCAACATTTGCGGCACTTTTAAGTGCCTGCGCCACATTCATAAGCCCGCGGTTTTTTTCACCTACCCCAAGCTTATTAAGAATTCTTGAAGCTTCCTTTGCCTCTGTTCCAAGCTTAATAAGATCCACGTTAACACTCCCCCTTAACTTTCACTACTTTTTTATCTGTAACAATATAATCCATTAAGATATCATGTTCAGCCCTGTTGAGCAATCTCTCATTGAACAGCTGTCCATCATAACATATTGCGGCTTTCGTAATCCCGGGATATCTGTCAAGATACCTGTCATAAAATCCACCTCCATACCCTGCCCTTGCACCATCCATATCAAATGCAAGTCCAGGGACTATCATAACAATTTCATCACGAATACCGGGAATGACCATATCATGGTCATCATCAGGCTCCGGTATGTTCATATAACCCGGTGCCATATCACTATAATTATCAACCCGGTAAAATTCCATATTGAGCATATCCCCACATACCTTCGGATATGCTACACAGATGTCCGGATACTGCAGTCTGATACTATGATGAAGCATGCCGGTATCAGGCTCTGTACCATATGAAGCAAATGAAAGTATACACCGGGTATTGTCAGAAACAATACCACTACTCATGAAATTCCGGCATATTTCAGAACAAAATTCTGCCCTTTCCCCTACACCGAGCATTTTTCTGTAATTCTTCATTAACTGTCTTGCTTCCTGCTTATCAATATATTCTTTCATGTATTATCCTTTTAAGTGCATAATTTTTCCAGACAATATATTCTACATTTTCTTTTTAAGCTCCGAAAGTGGTGTCGCACTTCCGTCCGGGTTAAGGATCGACACGTTGTCGAGTGAACTCTGCAGATCCCGTCTTATACTTAACAGATATTCTTTACGAAGCCTGGCCTGCTCTGACTTTTCAGCTTCTGTAAGTCCTCCATTCTTAGACTTATGATATAACTCATTAATTCTCGCTATGTCTTTTTCTTTCATATATCTCCCCTGAAATCATCCCATAACATATATTTTAACTTCAGCATCATATTGTTTATTTATGTCAGATCAAAAAAAGTACCTATATTTTTACCGGAAATAATATCATCTATAACATAGATGTCACTTCCGTTTGCAATGACCATGTCAGCACCTGCCGCAGCTGACATACGTGCAGCAGACAGCTTTGTCTCCATTCCACCTGTACCGGATACCGTACTGGGACCCTTTGCCATATTATCAACTTCAGAATTAAGCTTATTAACATATTCAATAAACTCTGCATCCGGATTATTATGTGGGTCATCAGTATACAACCCATCAATATCTGACAGCAGTATAAGCAGATCCGCATCAATAAGTGCTGCTACCATTGCTGATAATGTGTCATTATCACCAAAATCAAGCTCGTCAGTAGCAACAGTATCATTTTCATTAACAATAGGGATCACTCCCATATTAAGCAGCTCCGTGAATGTAGCCCTGGCATTCTGTCTGCTATCAGGATTCTCTATTGTGTATTTTGTCATAAGCACCTGTGCCGTCATCTGGTTATATTCAGAAAACAGACGCTGATAAACCATCATAAGTCTTGACTGTCCTATTGCCGCACAGGCCTGCTTTACCGAACGGACGGTAGGCTTATACCCAAGACCGATTGCCTGTCTTCCAACTGCAATGGCACCCGAAGATACGACAACAACTTCCTTTCCCTGATTCCTGATATTCGTAAGGACACGGACAAGCTTTTCAAGCTTTAACAGGTCAAGCTCCCCGGTATCATTATGTGTGATAGTTGTTGTTCCGATCTTTACAACAATCCTTTTTTTATTCTTTAACTTTTCTCTTCTGGTATCCATTATTTCTCTATCCTTCTATGATGAATATAATTTTTTGAACGCACTTCCATGCCGCCTTATAGAGTATATCACAAAGTTAATTTTTTAACAATCATCTGTGCTGCTTTTATTCCATCCACAGCTGCCGACATTATTCCACCGGCATATCCTGCACCCTCACCGCACGGATATATACCTTTTACATCAGCTTCCCCACCGGAATCCCTTAATATCCTGACAGGTGCCGAGGTTCTTGTCTCTATTCCATACAGCAGCGTATCATAAGAAGCAAAACCGGCCATCTGTGTATCAAAATACAGCATAGCCTCCTCAATTGCCGCCCCGACGTATTCAGGGAGTGCACTCCTTAATTCTGCCGGCTTTGCCCCTCCTTTTATACACACATTAATTCCTGCTGAATCCTGTGTTAAATCATGTTCTGTACTTATGAATCCGCCAAACCTTTGCGCCGGTATTAATCCGTCTGCAAGGTCATATGCTGCCTTTTCCATTCTTTTCTGGAATTCAACTCCCGCAAGCACATCATCACTTTCAAAATCGTCTTTTGTTACATTGACAACAACCGCACTGTTAGACCGTCCGGAATCACGGTTATGGTCACTCATTCCGTTAGTTACAGTCATCCCTGCCTCAGAGGAAGCATTAACCACATATCCTCCGGGGCACATGCAGAAGGAATATACAGCCCTGTCCTGCGTTGTATGGTAACGCAGTCTGTAGTCCGCAGCCGGAAGCATATCATACAGCTCCCCATACTGGTTACGGCTGATATAGTCCTGATCGTGTGCCACTCTTACACCTACCGCAAAATCCTTTTGCTCCATTGCCACCTTATTCCTGAGCATTTCATAAGTATCCCTTGCGCTGTGTCCTGTTGCCAGTACAAGTATGCTGCAATCCATCTTTGATGTGACATTGCTTTTAACATCACGGACTGTTATATCCCTGAGCCTGCCATCACATACCCCGATGTCCTCAAGCTTTGTTCCAAACATAACCTGTCCACCGGCACTTATTATGCTTTTACGCAGATTAATGATAACATTTCTAAGCTCATCCGTTCCAATATGCGGCTTACTAAGGTATGCTATCTCCTCAGGTGCACCATTAGCCACAAAAATACTTTTAACGAATTCAATCCGTCCCGACGGATCCTTAACCGAGGTATTAAGCTTCCCATCAGAAAATGTACCGGCACCTCCCTCACCAAATGATACATTTGAATATGGGTTAAGCGCTTCTTTGTCTTCCCAGAACTTAAGCACGTCTTCTATACGTTCATCCATTGCATTTCCCTGTTCAATAATAACAGGCTTAAGCCCGTTAAGTGCCAGTATATAAGCACAAAACAGGCCTGCCGGCCCAGCCCCTGCAATTACCGGACTCAGGCCATCATACTTCCCCGGGCCGGTAATAACAGGCTCAAAAGTCTTTTTCCCGGAATCGGGCTTTGAAAATGTCATTCCCTTCTTCTTATATACCTTATTAAGCCGGCTTACTTTCTTATCAGATACCTCTATATCCACATCAAGCGTATATGTATATGCCAGTCTCTTATCCTTTCTGGCATCAATTGCTTTTTTCTTAACCGAATATACCGCCCCTTTATTGTCAAGGAGCTGACGCAATCCCCTGTCGATCAATTCATATTCCTCTTCATTAACCCTGCCTGTATGATTGGGTATTTTAAGTTCATCAATATACACCCTGAACTGATTAATACGAAGCATAATATTCTTCCTCCTAATATATAAGTTGTAGGGAATACACCACCTAACAGCCAGTTAGGATGTTTCCCTCTTGTTGCTAAAGCTG
>CAKSBI010000046.1 GCA_934437985.1 uncultured Lachnospiraceae bacterium | reverse complement strand
TGATATAAAGGTTGCTGATAAAAACACGTTTTATGTAAGTTATATACCTGGCAGTGCATATGAAGTGTGTGGTGATTATACAAAAAGAATATTTGTCAGGTATAAAAAAAGTAACAGATAAGATTAACAATATCGCAATTCCGGAAAAAGGGAATCCGGTGGATAGCATGCTGAAGACTGTATTATTTCAAATGGGGTGTTAAAATCGTATAGTGGTGACAGCAAGGTATACAAGATACCCAAAAAGGTAAAAAATAATCATCCCATGGCGGACTGTTATACAATAAGTCAGGAAAGAAGATGATTGCATGTGCATCGGCAAGAAAGAATGTTGTGATATATGACAAGTGTGAGAAACCGGGCCTGATAGAAGGCAGTAATATAGAGACAAGTACACTTGGAAAAAACATCAATGACTGGTATGTAAATAGTCTTTTTTAGCTTGTCTGTGGCTTAGACTTTTTCAGTACAGATTAGTATGTGATGGATTGATAACGTAGACCTGCTTTTTGATAAACCATTATGAGGTAAATAACTGATTAATAAATAAACAAAGATACTGTGGTTGGAGCTTTTATTAAATCATCAAGTTGCAGGAGGGGAATACCAATCCACAGTATCTTAATATAGCATAGTCAAACCTGTAGGAAAGATAAAGAAGGACTATGACTTTGGATAATAGTGGGAGGATTTTATGAAAGCAAAATATATTTGTTTTTCACTGCTGCTTATGTGCAGCTTTTTTTCTGGATGTAAATCTGTGCCGGAGGATGTTAGTAACCGTATGGTGGAATATGGAGATAATAAACAGATGCATGCTGATGATATTACATATTGTACTGTAGAAGAATTGCGAAAGTCCGGGGTTGATGATGTTAATGTGAAGCTTGATAATATGATACTGCCGGATAGTGTTGATTTTTCAGGAGTGGATGATATATCCACATTAGAGCTTGCATTTGAGGAACATGCACTTGAAAAAGAGGATTACTTTTTGGAAAAATTCGGGATTGAACGTGATGCATTGTCATCTGAAGATGTTTTGTCAGATGGGAAAAAAGTTGTGCCCTGCAGAGTATATGACATGGTTGATACCAGGAAATATTTTGCGATGGATGACAGGGGATGGCTTGTATATAGCGCTGATGAAGCCTATGATATTTTGAATGGGGAATTGGAAAAGATTACAGAAGAACATTATGATATGTATTTTGATGATATATCAGGAAAGAAAGTGACCATTGGGGGAGAGGAAGTTTCTTTAGAGAATATTTATAAAGATGCAGAGAAGAAACTGGAAGAATACAGACTTACGGAAGATTATGATTATCATATAACTGATATGTATATCTCAAAGCTGAAGGGTACTGAAAATAATAAGGATGGCTGCATGGTATCATTAGTTGCGGAAGCTTATTATAAAGGTATTGCTTTTAACGATTATGGAAATGATTCTGAATTTGATGGGGAAAAAGTAAATATGGGTTTGTTTTCTTATAATATAAAGATGGATTATGCCGGAGAGCAATTATTGGAAAGTTATAATAATGGATGGGGGAATCTTGTGCTTAATAATTCCAATAAGGTTGACAAGGTGATAGATTTTAACAGTGCAGTCCGTATAGTCAATTCCGAGATATCAGGATTCAATCAATTGGAAATATATAAAATAATACCATTGTATGCTTTATATCCTGAAGTAATACAGGACCCGGATATTGATGAATTCCCATGGACCGGGCAGAAAGTATCAGCAAGACCTGTTTATGCATTTATAATGAAGGCAGATAAAAAAGGAGAGAATAAATCATCAGATGATAAGAGCAATGATTATAAGTACATATTTGTGGATATGATTGATGGAACGATAAGTACGGATATCAGCTAGGTTACAGAGGGATTAATTATGACATGCAATATTTTAAAAAAGAAAAAGCTAGTGATATTAGTTGGAATAATGTCGGTTATTGCATTATGCCTGAATGCACCATATAAGCAGGGTGCGGGTGGTAATTCATTTTCTGTCCTTGGATGTATTTTGAATAAAAAAATGCTGAATGGATGTTCGGTAGGCAGTGCATTTAGCGCAGGAACTGCCTCGCTGTGGTTTTACATGATTACTCCGATAATTGTTTCGATACCAATTTTATCATATATATCAGAAGTCCGGCGAAGTGCATACAGCAGGATGGAGATGGTACGTACAGGGCGTATTAAGTGCAATATTAATCGTTTGTTGTGGATGTTTAAAGGGTGCGCAATTATTCTTTTTACAGGCTTGGTAATGTATGTAGTGATATTGCTTACACAAATGAATTTGGCAGACCCGTATCTTGCGCAGAATAGTGCGGGTAATGCAGGGACGTCTGAATATGTATATGGGCTTTTGAAGATATTTATAAAAAAATATGCCTATATGCAGGTATATAGTTATACGGTTTCTGTGTTGGCAGCTATTATTGTGTATTTTTATAATGATTTGTTTGTTGTGTTAAGTATAGTGTTTTCGCTGATATATGTTGCAAGAAACAATATATTTGAGGAAAAGATTGTTGTAGTAATAGTAGTGGCAGCTGTTTTGTCGCTTATATTCATATTATTAGGAAAATGGAGTGAACGAACATGAAAATAGATATGTCGAATTCACTGCTTGTTATGAGAAGGGAATATATCAAATGGCTTATGAATCTAAAGCATATAATGCTTTTGCTGATATTTATCCCTGCCAGGGAAATGATTATAAATCCGCTGATTGAAGCTTCAAGGGACATGGGACAGCCCCTAAATGCATTTGAATCTGTTATTGGCATGACCAATTCGGGTATTGTAATAATAATTATTACAATAGTGTATATAATACTGATTTCTTCTTTTCCAACGATGGATGGTAATACGTTGTTTTATATGAGTAGAATGGGAAAGAAAAATTGGATTGTGGGTGAGATTATGTTTCAATGTCTCAGTGCAGTTACTTATTCACTGGTAATCTATGGAATTACTATTGTACAGACAGTGGGTATATCATTTTTTTCAAATGGATGGAGCATTGTGGTGACAGATCATGACCGTATGTATGGTGATATGTCAGCCATACATATTGATGGAATAATATCACCAAGTTTATATAATCAGATGCCGCCGTATAAGGCATTGTTAATGTCATTTTTAATGCTGACAATGTTTTTGGTAATATGTTCGTTGTTTTTGACTGTAGGATATATGTATTCCCAGAAGCTGCTGTTTTTTTGCTTACTGATAGTTCAGATATCGCTTGGAGGGGCATTATATATATTGTCAAATAATGCAATGTGGTATTTCGTGATATGTCATGCTTTTCTTAGTTCGCATTATAGTATATATCTCAGAAAATATATATTTTCACCATGGAAGTCAATATTGATACTTGCGCTGGTAATCGTGGTATTAAGCATGATAGCGTATAATAAGGCAAGAAAGCTTACTATAGATGTTTTGGAGGAGAGGAGACCTTAATGATAAAAGTAAATAAAGTATCATTAAAAATCAGGAACTATAATATATTAAATGATATTTCGCTATGTATAAAGAAGGGAGAGGCAGTCGGATTCGTAGGGAGCAATGGTTCCGGTAAGACGATGCTTATGAAGTGCATATGTGGATTTAACACGATGTTTACCGGGGAAATAACAGTTAATGATAAAGTGATTGGCAAAGACGTGGAGTTTATTGAAAATGCCGGTATTATAATTGAAACGCCGGGATTTGTTCCTTATATGACCGGGTACGAGAATTTAAAAGTTTTGGCAGGTATTAAAAAGAAGATAGATAAGAATGTAATATGCGGTTATATGGAATTGGTTGGTTTGAATCCGGACGATAAAAAGAGTGTAAGAAAGTACTCACTTGGAATGAGGCAGCGTCTTGGAATTGCACAGGCACTTATGGAGAATCCGGATATACTTATACTGGACGAACCCTTCAATGGACTGGATAAGGTGATGACAGAGAAGATTAGAAATCTGCTCGTTGATGAAAAGAAAAAAGGTAAAACTATAATACTTGCATCACACAATGAGCAGGATATAGCATACATCTGCGACAGGACATATACTATGGATGGCGGAGAGCTTGTTGTCATATGATGCTGCCCTGTGTTGTTCACAAGACCGCAAATTTCTTAGAACTGATTCTGCAGAGATACCCATGGCTCACAGGGGAATATATCCCCGGAAACGCCTACCGTTTTATCATGTTTGGAAATGACCTGACAATAGCTGATGGCCTGGAAGATAAAAAAATTCACGGTACAGCTGTACTTAAGATAAGCAGGCTGTACCGTGAATCTTTTTGAAGTACCTTGTATGAAGTACCTTGTATAAGTAATTATTAGTTTGCTGAGGTAGTATTCTGGTCGATGATATCCATCATCTCTAATACTTCTGAAACCTCGCACTCAGCTACCATAGCTGTTCCGATATCGCCGTAGTCAAGAGTGAATGTACCATCCTCATTGTCCTGAACTCCGAATGTGATAGATGTCTGTGAAGACTCGTCATTGATAGTCATTGTACCGTCATCATTGATAGTTGATTCGCCGACAAAACTCAGATTCTCTTTCTCTGTTGCTGATGCGATAATTAATAAAGAAAATGTTGCGTCATCGTTCATGGCAAGATACATACCTGTATTTTCGTCATCAGTAGCTACACCGGCATATCCGCAGGTAAGGATTCCTTCCAGCTCTGTCAGTGAGGTAATAGTTGAAGTATCGTCATCTGAAGCAGCATCATCTTCAGTAACGTCATCAGCCGGGGCATCTGTTGCAGCCGGAGCCTCTGTTGCTTCGTTTGCAGCAGGAGTCTGTGAAGCATCATCTTTTCCACCGCAGGCGGCCAGGCTAAGTGACATTGCCAGGATCAAACCAAGTGATAATAATTTTTTTCTCATTTTATTTCTCCTTTTAGAATATTTGTTTCGTGTCGAATTATATCTGACCAATAGCAAAAAGACAACAATTTTTACATAATTGCATGGAAAACAACGAAAATGTTATGATATAATGATGAGGGGTGATAAATGTGGAAATGTGGATTTTGGAAAATGATGGTGAATTTGTAAAACAGCTGGGTGAAGAAGCAGGTGCTTTTTTTGATGAAGCCGGGGTAGACTGTACAATAGAGTATTATAATACACCAACGCAGGTCAGTGATGCCCTGTGGCAGAATGACAGGAAGCCGGCAGTTATATTCATATCGCCTGAGTTATCTGATAATAATCTGTCAGGGTTAATGCTTGCATATGAGATATACGGGAAGAAGATGGATATCAGTATTGTATTAGTGTCCGGGTCAGACAGGTATGCATATGAAGGGTATATGATTTGTGCAGAGGGATATATATGGTATGGGAAACCTGTTAAGGAACAGGTAGTACATACATTGGAGCGGTTATTATACCATTATGAGTTAGAGCTGAAAAAACTAAAAATATCAGTTCATCATAAGGTATTAATGCTTCCATTGTACCGGATAATGTATATTGAATCGGATAATCATTATTCTGTTATCCACACGGAAAAGGGAGCCGTTTACAAAAGCTATGTAAGTCTGTCGAAACTGTATCTGCAATTACAGGACAGGAGTAATTTTATTATGATAGGAAAAGGGTATGTAGTTAATATCATTCATATCAGTTCATTTACAAAAGAAGAAATAGTATTAAATGGCGGAGTCAGGATAACTATTCCTGTCCGCCACAGAAAAAATATTTATGGGAAGCTGATGGAGCGGATATTATAATGAATAATTTCAATGCTATTTTATGATGAATTTTTAATGACGGAAAATCAGAAGGCGGTTATAATATATAATGACTGTTGAAAAAGGTGTCCTTACAGCAGCCCGTAATATAGTTAATTTGGGGGAATATGGTTATGTTTGCTTATACTTTGAGAGATTATAAAAAGAATAATATTATTAATGACGTATTCTCGGGAATCATAATTGCAGCAGTTTCGATTCCGATATCAATGGGATATGCACAGATTGCGGGACTTCCGGTCGTATATGGGTTATATGGCTCTGTATTTCCGATAATTGTTTTTGCACTTCTGTCAACCTCCGGACAGTTTATATTCGGCGTTGATGCCGCACCGGCAGCCATGGTTGGGGCAGCGGTCATGTCGCTTGGGATTGCCCCTGAATCATCCGAGGCACTTACCGTGGTGCCACTGATTACGTTATTTACGGCATTATGGCTTTTGTTATTCTGTGTATTAAAGGCAGGGAGACTTGTAAGTTACATATCCGGTCCGGTAATGGGAGGCTTTATATCCGGCATATGTACAACAATTATAATGATGCAGGTTCCAAAATTATACGGAGGTACTGCAGGAACAGGGGAGCTGCATGAATTACTGATACATATCGCCGGAACACTTAAGGATGTTAATGTGCTGTCGCTTGTAACCGGCCTTATCACACTGGCAGTCCTGTTAATATCAAAAAAGGTTTTTCCGAAGATTCCGATGGCAGTAATTGTTATGCTTGCAGGTGCATTTATTTCATACGCTTACCCGGAATGGTTAAATGGTGTTAATATGCTTCCTGCTGTTGATAAAGGACTGCCACATTTTAAAATGCCTGTTTTTGATGGAATCTCAGCTGAGAAGGTAATTATGATCAGTTTTTCGGTTGCGATGGTAATTATGGCTGAAACATTGCTTGCAGAGAATAATTTTGCTAGAAAGAACAATTATACCATTAATGCCAACCAGGAGCTGCTTGCGTTTGGCATGGCTAACATGGCAGCGGCATTTACCGGGTGCTGTCCCATTAATGGGTCTGTATCAAGAACAGCCATGAATGAGCAGTATGGTGGAAAAACACAGGCAGCAGGGCTTACAGCAGGAATATGCATGGCTGGGATACTACTTCTTGGAACCGGGTTTATACAGTATTTACCGGTGCCTGTGCTGACTGCAATTGTAATATCTGCTTTAATTGGTGCAACAGAGTTTGAGCTTTTACCACGTTTGTGGAAAGCCAATAAAAAAGAATTCTTTATATTCTGGGGAGCTTTTTTGGGTGTACTCATTTTTGGTACGGTAAATGGGGTTCTGATAGGCGTGGTGCTTTCATTTGCCGAGATGATTATCCGTGCTTCAAAGCCGCCGAGATGTTTCCTGGGAATCCAGCCGGGGCATACACATTTCCGCAGCTTTGATGAGTTCCGTAATGTGTACCCTATAAAGAATGTTGTTGTGTACAGGTTCAGCAGTAACTTATTTTTTGCCAATATCGAGGTTTTCCAGAAGGATATCCTTGACAGTATAAGAGAAGATACAAAGGCGGTTATAGTGGATGCAAGCGGAATCGGTGACATAGATGTAACTGCTGCAGATTGCATCGGGATACTTTATAAGCAGCTGAAGAAAAGAAATATAAGGTTCTATATGACGGAGCATATTGCCGGGCTTAATGAACAGATGAGACGCCAGGGGCTGGGCTTCATGCTGGCTGAGGGAGCTGTCAGGCGTACCGTTAATGTTGCCCTTAAGGATATGGGAATCAGAAAACCATATCCTCTCGAGGGGATAGAGAATTACGAGGCAAGTCCGGGCAGGAAGAGAGCTGAGAATTCTGTGCAGGAGTATATATGGGGATTTGGCGGAGATGCGGAATATGAGATTGAAAAGCAGATAATGCGTCAGATTACTAACCTTTCTAAGGATGGAAAACTGGATTCTATATGCCATATGGGTAACTGGACATATATGGATGCAGCCTGTGAAGATGAGTGGCTGGAGCATCTGGAGGAGCATCTGAAAGAGCTTGTACGTATATCGGGCCATGACGAGGAGACGCTGGCAAAGACTCTTGAACACAGGCGTGAGCTTCTGATGGAAAAGATAACACATGAGAATGAAGAGCTCGCAAAAAAATTCTATGAGAGAAGACAGAAGCTTGATGCGCATCTGAAAAATGAACATCCGGAGGTATATGGGCGGGTGATTAATTACAGGATGCACAGTGAGAAAAAAGATATATAAGCACATGGTGCCGGTACGGTGATATGTTTTTATGCGCAGATATTGCACAGGCAGGGTATTAAAAAGTATTACTGCTTCTTAAGGTGAACAGATTAGTAGCTGATGTTTGATTTGGTCATGGAAATGAGAGATTGCGATAAGATGTAGACAACTAAATAATGCAATGTTATAGCTATGCAAAAAATGTAAATATGTGAAAAAGATTAGAATTAATGAACTTGGTAATGAAGAAGACAAAAATATATTATATATGTTTTTGTGTCCTAAATATTGGACAGACAGTATGGTATAAAATAAAAAAGACTTCATACGAAGTCTTAAACAGCACACACTGTGCTACTGGACGAACCAGTGAATTGAGTAAACTTTTATTTGAACGCGCAGTGTAAATTCATAGGGGTAACTATGAATTTCAACTATTATAGTAATGCAATGGGGGATATTTGTCAAATGAAAAATGAAACAAACTATTATCTGGGGTTGGACATTGGAACTGATTCAGTTGGATATGCAGTTACGGATGAACAGTATAATCTTCTTAGATTACATGGAGATGCAGCGTGGGGGAGTATGGTTTTTGATGCAGGTGATTTGAGTGCGGCAAGGAGAGGGTTTCGTTCTGTGCGCAGGCGGCTGAATCGCAGAAAACAGCGTGTAACACTGTTGCAGGAAATTTTTGCGAGAGAGATTGCAAAAGTTGATGAAAGATTTTATATAAGACTTTCGGAAAGTTATCTTTGGAGAGAAAATACAAATGATAAGTATATCTTTTTTGATGATGAAAATTATACAGATGTTCAGTATATGGCAGAATATCCAACTATTCATCATCTAATATGTGATTTGATTGAAAATCCAGATAAACATGATGTTAGGTTAGTGTATATGGCATGTGCATGGTTGGTTGTTCATAGGGGGCATTTTTTAAGTAATATAAAAGTGGACAATATTTCTGAATTGGTTGATATAAAGAATGTATATGGGAAGGTACTGGATTATTTTAAATATAGTGAATGTATATGTCCTTGGAAAGAAATAGACATTGAAGTCCTTGGAAAGATTTTATCTGAAAATGTGGGTATAAATGATAAATATAAAAACTTGTCAAAGCTATTATTAAATGAAAAACCCGAAAAAAAGGCGAGAGAGGATTTCCCATACAGCGAAGATGGAATACTACGTTTGCTGGCAGGGGGAACCTGTAAATTAAAGGATATCTTTTGTAAAGAAGAATATGATGAATTCGGCTCTGTGGCTTTGGGAATGGATGATAAAAAAATGGCGGAAATTATGTCGTCTATTGGAGATGATTTTGAATTGATAAAGACTCTCAGGGGATTGTATGACTGGAGCTTATTAGCAAATCTTTTAAATGACGAGAGTAATAGTCCGCTTGTCTCGAAATCAAAGGTGCATGTCTATGAGCAGCATAAAAAAGATTTGAAAGATCTGAAGTATATAGTAAGAAAATACATCCCCCAAAAATACTATGAAATCTTCAGAGCTGTAAAAGATGATAATTATGCAGCGTATTCAGATCATTATGACTTGAAAAATGGTAAGAAGATTAAGAAAAAGGCAGATATTGAAAAGTTTTCAGAGTATATTTTAAAAGTGTTGAAGACTATTGAAATAGAGGATATGGATAAGGTGATTTATGATGAGATTATAGAAAGACTTGAGTTACGTACATTTATGCCAAAACAAAAGAATACTGATAACAGAGTTATTCCTCATCAGCTATATGAATATGAGTTGAAAAAAATATTGAAAAATGCAGAGAATTACCTGCCATTTTTGAAAGAAACAGACGTAGATGGTATGTCAAATACAGATAAGATAATGTCAATTTTCAGATTTAAAATACCTTATTTTGTGGGACCATTAAATGCTAGTTCGTCATTTTCATGGATTGTACGAGAAGCCGGAAAGATTACACCTTGGAATTTTGACAAAAAAGTAGATTTTGACGCAAGTGAGCAAGCTTTTATCAAAAGAATGACAAATCATTGTACATATCTGCCACAGGAATCAGTATTGCCAAAGGATTCATTATGTTATCAGAGATTTATGGTTTTAAATGAAGTTAATAATATAAAAATTGATGGACAAAAAATACCAGTTAATGTTAAGCAAGAAATATATAAGGAGATATTTGAGAATAGAAAGAAAGTTAGAAAAAAAGATATTATAGATTATTTATTAGCTAATGGATATCTGATGATTGGTGAAGAATATAAGGTAAGTGGTCTGGATGATAAGATATTACCTGGTCTAAGTTCTTTTCATGATTTCAAGAGAATGATGAAAAACAATGTATTATCAGAAACAGATGTAGAGGATATAATTGAAAGGGCAGCCTATGCAGAAGATAAGAGCCGCATAACACGATATTTAAGTAAGAATTATAACTTTTTACCAGAGGAAGATATACGCTATATTTGCAAGATAAAGGTAAAAGATTTTGGAAGGCTTTCAAGAGAATTTTTAACCTGTTTTGAAGGAATGAATAAGGCAACAGGAGAGATAGCGACAGTTTTGCAATTTATGTGGAATACTAATTGTAATCTTATGGAGCTTTTATCAGATAAGTATTCGTTTGTTGAAAGAATAAAGGAAAATAGAGAAGAATACTATTCGGGCAGACAAAGAACTCTTGATGAGCGTTTAGATGAAATGTATATTTCTAATTCGGTAAGAAGAAGCATATATAGAACACTTGCAATTGTAAAGGACGTTACAAAAGCCTTTGGAGTTCCAAAGAAGATATACGTGGAGATGACAAGATCAAGTAATCCGCAGTTGAAGGGAAAGAAAACTAAAACAAGACAGCGGCAGATTATTGAACTGTATGAAAAATGTAAAGAAGAAGATGTGAGGGATTTGAAGCACCAGTTGGAGTTATTAGGTGAATGTGTAGATAGTCGTTTGCAGGGAGACCGTTTATTTTTGTATTTTATGCAGTTTGGAAAGTCGGCGTATAGCGGAGAAACAATTGAGCTTGAAAAGCTTATGGCTGGTTCTAAAGAATATGATATAGATCATATATATCCACAGGCATATGTTAAGGATGACAGTATAATTAACAATAAGGTGTTGGTATTATCAAAGGAGAATGGTGCAAAGAAGGACTGTTATCCGGTTCCAACGGTATTTCGTAAACGTATGTGTGCAATATGGAAATTTTGGTATGATTTAGGTGCATTAAGTGATGAAAAATATAAACGTTTAATTCGAAGTGTACCATTTACGGATGATGAAAAGTACGGTTTCATTAATCGTCAATTAACTGAAACATCCCAATCTACTAAGGCTATAGCTCAGATTTTGGATGAAAAGTATCCAGATGCAGAGATTGTATATGTAAAGGCAGGCTTGGTTTCTGATTTTAGACATATATTTGATATATGTAAATGTCGTTGCTATAACGACTTACATCATGCAGTAGATGCGTATCTGAATATTGTGGTTGGAAATGTGTACCATATGAAATTTTCTAAAAATTGGTTTTCTATTAATTCGAGTTACAGTCTTAAGATGAAAACTATATTTAAGCACTCGCTCATTTGTGGTGGAAAAACTATATGGGATGAAGAAAAAATGCTTCCTAAAGTTATTAAAACTGCAAAAAAGAATAATGCACATTTTACTAAATACCAATTTATGAAAACAGGAGGACTTTTTGATCAGCAACCGGTAAAAAAGGCAGCAGGATTGATACCGAGAAAAGCAGGCATGGAGACAGAAAAATATGGTGGGTATAATAAAGCTAGCATTATGTTTTTTCTTCCGATGAAATATCAGATCAGAAAAAAAACAGATATTATTATTTTATCTATAGAATCATTATATGGGAAAAAGTTTATGCAGGATGAGAAGTTTGCAAAAGAATATGCAATAGACCGTTTGCAAAGAATAATTGGAAAAAGAGCCGATGAGGTATCATTTCCGTTGGGTATGAAACCGTGGAAGATTAACACAATGCTTTCCTTGGATGGTTTCAGAGTCTGTATTACGGGAATTAGCAGTAAAGGGAAGTCGTTAGTTGCGCAGCCTGTGATGCAGCTTTCACTGGAATATCCATGGGTGAAGTATCTTAAAAAGATTGAAAAGTATGTGGAAAAAAGTAAAAATAATCCAAATTATATTTATGATGAACAATATGATATTGTTTCCTTAGATAAGAATATAGAATTGTATGATATTTTTATTGATAAGCTTCAAGACAGTATTTATAAGAAAAGAAATAATTCACCGGAAAATATTATTGTTGCAGGGAGAGGGAAGTTTTTAAAACTAAGTATATTGGAACAATGTCAGGTGTTGGAAAATATTCAATGTGTGTTTGGAAGAATGACAGGTGGCTGCAATTTAGAGAATATAGGCGGAGGTAAACATACTGCGTCAACTAAAGGGTTTAGTGCTATTATATCAAATTGGAAAAAAAATTATCAGAGTGTAAGGATTATTAACCAATCTCCATCTGGTTTGTGGGAGAGAAGGTCACAGAATTTGTTGGAGTTGTTATGAGCTGGAGAATTGTTGTTATTGCGAATCAGTCAAAACTGGATTATAAAATGGGGTATCTGGTAGTTAGGGGATTGGATACAAAGAGAATTTTGTTAGATGAGATTGCTGTGCTCATGATTGAAAACCCGGCTGTCTCTATTACTGGAGTATTGATTTCTGAAATGATAGAAAAGAAAATAAAAGTTATTTTTTGTGATGCCAGGCATAATCCAATAGCGGAATTGTTTCCGCATCATGGTTGTCATGATAATCCTGTAAAGATCAGAAAGCAAATTGCATGGGATCAGCCTGTTAAAGATATGATATGGAGAGACATTGTTATTGAGAAGATCAGAAAGCAGGCTGATTATTTAGATGAGTTAGGTTTTATTGAACAGGCGTGTATTTTGAATAAATATGTTTTGCATGTAGAGCCTGCGGACACAACTAATAGGGAAGGACATGCTGCAAAAGTATATTTTAATGCATTATTTGGTATGGATTATACCAGAAGTGCAGACAATCCTATTAATGCTGCATTGAATTATGGGTATAGTTTGATGTTATCTACATTTAACCGTGAGGTGGCTTCCAATGGGTATTTAACGCAGTTAGGAATATTCCACGATAATATGTTTAATTTCTACAATCTGTCATGTGATTTAATGGAACCATTTCGTGTAATTGTAGACCGTTTGGTATATGATATGAAGCCGATGCAATTTGATAAAGATGAGAAACATGAAATGCTGAATATTTTTGAAATAAAAGTGCTTATTGATGGACAGACACAGAAATTGTCTAATGCTATAAAACAATACACAAAAAGTGTACTGGATGCAATAAATAATAAAGATTCTTCGATGATAAAGTTTTACAGTTTTATATAAAATGGGGATAACAACATATGGGTGGATTCAGGTTTATGAGAGTAATAGTATTTTTTGATTTGCCAACAATCACAACGGAGGATAAAAGAGAATACAGAAAATTTCGCAAGCTCCTTATTAAAAACGGTTTTATAATGTTACAAGAATCAGTTTACTGTAAAATGCTTACAAGCCCATCAGTAGAAACCTCAATAAAGCATTTAATACACAAGAATAAGCCTTCGAGGGGATTAGTTCAGATTCTCACCATTACAGAAAAACAATTTGCAAAGATGGATTACGTGGTAGGAAATTATTCAAGTGATATTGTTGATTCAGAAGAAAGAGTGATTATTTTATGAAATTATCGATACCTCAAGTAGATTTGGTAATAGACTGTGAGCCGGATGTTTTTTGCAGTGTTATTATTGAAAATCAGAGTAAGTTGTATGAAATATTATGTGACATAAAACAACAAATTGATGGTACAGATGGAAAAATTGTTCTTTCAGAAGATAATAAAGTGCTTAATGTATCAAAACATATGGAGTTACTTATGCAATTTATACCATTTGAATTGAATAAAAAGATATTAGTTAATAAAATGATTGCGTATTTTCGGCAGGTAGCAACGGATGAACAGCATTATTGTGAAACAAACGAAATGCTTGCAATGCTAGAGTCATATTTATTGAAGTTATCTATTGAGCTTACCGGTAATTTGAAGTTTACCAAAATGGGATTGGATGCTATCTTAAAGGCAATAGGGATAGAATTTGAAGATGATTATGAATCTTTAGCTGAAAATTTGATTGATTATTTTGAATTAGTCAGGGAGTATGATAAAGAAAAGCTGTTTATTACTGTTAATTTAAGGAGTTTTGTTTCGTATGATGAAATATGTAAGTTTGTAAAAGATATTATAGAGCGTGGGTATCAGGTTGTTATGATTGAAAATGCAGAGTATCCGATTCTAGCCAATGAAAAACGATATATTATAGATGAAAATTTGTGTGTTATATGTTAAAATTAAATTTGAACCTATGAGATTTATATGGTCAGGCAAATGACTTTCTCGAATGATTTGAGGTTTGAGAGCAGTGTAAATTCATAGGGGTAACAAAC
>CAKSBI010000045.1 GCA_934437985.1 uncultured Lachnospiraceae bacterium | reverse complement strand
GTTCATGGGCAATAGGACATAAAGATTCAAAAGTAAAATCCTTTCTCCAGAATATGAGTGAAAAAGCCGAAGAAATTAGGCAGAAGCAGTTGGAAAAAGCAAAGGATACAAAGGAAGAAAAAGAAGTATTCTCGATGAAAAAGCACAAAGAAGTTATAAAAAAGCACAATGTTGATTTGAAGGTGTAAATAATCAGATCCGAAATATTATGCAGAAAAAATGCATAGCATTGAGGGAGCTTTGCGTATGTCAGATGAAATCAATGCCCAGTTCGGCTTTGAAAGAGCATTCGGTAAGACTAACGGCAATGCAGATGCTGATACAAAAATAACAAAATTTGGCATATCTTTTAATAGTGACGGAACTACAACCTTCTTTGCACAACTGGAAAAATCATCAGCCAGTCAGAAAGAATATCTTGAAAAACTTCAGGAAAAGAAAGCTGCTGAGAAGAAAGAGGCAAAGAAAAAGGAACAGTCAAAACAAACCGAAGTAAGAAAAACTACGGTTCAGGCAAATTCAAAAGAAGAACTTTTGGATAAGATCAAAAACATTGACTGGGATTCTATCAAACTTGCTAGAGGTTTTCTGTGTGCTGTTACCATCAGTGTTAGTTGCAAGGTATATATTTTTTGTGAAAAATGTGTCATTGTGATATAAAGATGTAATTGTAAAATTTGATTAAATTTATAGTGATAACATATGCTGGCACCGCCGGACTGGTTATTCCCTGTTGTGTGGACAATATTGTATACACTGATGGGAATAGCGGCGTATCTTGTATGGTTAACTTTTGCAGCATATCTGAATCTGGCAATTGTAATCAGTAATACAAAATAATATTTTACTGCGGATGGCTTTGAAAGCGTATTTGCAGCAGGCACAATAAGAGTGCAGCTCCCTTGTTTTTTGAAACAGGAACAATGGAGAGGCACTTTTTTGCATGTTAAATGTATTTTTTTGTAACATTTAACAATTAATTGTTGTAAATACGCTATTTGGGCGTAGAAAAGTGAGAATAGTATATTTATAATTTGTTATTATCACTGCATATTCTGATAATAATGCGGGAAGTTTTAACAGGAGGGCAATTGTTGATGAGCAGAATGGCACAGTTAAGAAAAGAACTTAACATATCTCAGGAAGAACTGGCTTATGCTCTTAGCACAACACAACAGCAGATAAGCAGGTATGAGAATAATAATGCGATGATGAATGAGGACATGATAATCCGCTGCTCAAGATATTTTGGAGTTACGACAGATTACCTGCTTTGCCTTAGTGATTCCCGGATGGAGCTTGGTTTTGATGATATCAAGGCCGGCAATATGGATGAAAAAGGTATACGTGAGCTTATATATTATTATTCCAAAGTTGATGATAATAATAAACTTATTATTGCAAGGATATCCAAGACAATTAATGAACTGGTCAGTATATTGCAGAAAAATGACAAATGATAATTGTTCCTATCTATATAAGCAATCCATATCCTATAGAAAGTTTTTTCGCGAATGTGACAGATTGATCCCAGACAGGATATGGATTGTGTATATCTGAATTCATGGTTCTGAAGATAATTATACATCATTATTTTACAAAAGATAACATAATAACTTAAAATATGTTTTTTGTTTACTCTAATGGCATTATATCTGCTTCGCAGGGAAAAAATGTGCTTTCAGGAAGATATATGCCGGTTTGGGTTACAAAACAGATAAAAGGTGACTGTTACATGAAAAAAATTTTGGTGCTTGATGGGGATGCTGTATCAAGGGACAGACTTAATAATATTATCAGGGGTATCGAAGTGAATACGGCTGTTTATGAAACTGATAATCTGGCAGATGCGTTTGGCATTGCAATGACGAATTCAATCAGCCTGTTTATTGTTGACATAATACTTGAATCAGAGAGGAGAAGCAGTGATAATTCAGGTGTTTCATTTATACTAAAAATGCGTGGTGTTGCAAAATACAGATATACACCGGTTATAGTTGTTTCAGGGGTGTGTGATGAGGGCATGTTTTTGTATTCGCATGCACATATATACAGATATTTTGAAAAACCATTTGATGCAGGTCAGGTCAAAAGGATAATCGAAGAGGCACTGGAGATTGAAAATGATGTTGTATCCTGGCGGCCGGAGAAAGTAATCTATCAGGCAGAGGGTCTGCTTGAGTGCATTGATATTGATAAGATAATATACGCACAGAGTAATAATCATAGTATGAGAATTGTTACTGCAGATAAAGAATATACCATACCATATCTGACATGTAAAAAGCTGCTGGGGGATATTGATGACAGAAGCTTTGTGATGTGTTTCAGGGGCTGCATTGTTAACGTAAGACATATTAAAAATATTGATAAGGTCAACCGTTATATTACAATGCATGGCTGCGTTGACAAATTAGGGATAGGCCTGAAATACAAAAAAATTCTGGTAGAAACGTTTTTGCGCCGGAATAATTGACTTGTACATTGTTTGATAGTATATTTATATATTAGCATACGTTTTTTCATACTAAAAGAGAGTTGATTTAATGGTAGAAGCATATATTGTATTTCTTATTATATTGATCATAATATTGTTTGAATGTGCGGTAAGGGCAAAAAAGCATGAGTCTGTTCTTGATAAAAGAATGGGGAATCTGATGTTTGCAGGTGTTGTGGCAATTGCGGCAAATATAATGTATGTTTCAGGAATTAACAGGTTTATTGCTGTAACAGGTTTCTCTCTCTTTTCATTGATGATGGACTGGATGCTTTTTGCTTTATGTATGTTCGTGGAAGAGTATGCGCATTACACTAACCGGATGCCGCGTATAAGATGGTGGTTTTTTGTAAGCTCGGTAATTGACAGCATTCTGTTTCTTGTTAATATAAGGACAGGTATTGAATTCAGCATGGAAAGGCATATGCTTTTAGGGAAGTACCTTATATTTGAAGTGAAGAATTTTACATATCTGTATTATGTACATCTTGTAATATGCTATCTGATGGTTCTGATAACCGTATGTATGCTTTTGTATGGGATATATAACGCCTCGCTGTATTATCGGAAGAAGTATACTGGCGTTCTTGTGATATTTGTACTGCTTATTGTGTCGGATGGTATATGTGTTTTGCTGCATCTCCCTCTTAATATATCGATTGTATTTTATGGTGTGATGTCTATTGCGATATATTATTTTGCTTTATTTTATATTCCTAGAGAACTGGTTAATAAGGTTCAGACACTTATGATGGACAGGCTTGATACAGGAATTATATTTTTTGATGAGAACGGAAAATGCATATATTCTAATGCAAGCATGTGGAACCAGCTTGGCAGGGAGAAAAATACGGAAAAAGCTGAGCGGAAGTTTAATGTATATATTGAACGGTCAAAGCTGCTTGATGGGGATTATGGTAAATGGGATGAAGAACATGTAGTTAATGGTGAGACCAGGTTTTTTGAGGTTGCATGTCTTCGTCTGTATGACAAGGATAACAATTATGTTGGAAGCTATTTCAGTATGCTTGACAGGACAGAACAGGTTAATTTTTATAACCGTAAGATAGAGATGGAGAAGAAATCCAACAGGACTAAATCAGCTTTTCTGTCAAAGGTATCACATGAGATAAGGACACCTGTTAACTCTATATATGGCATGAATGAGATGATTATCAGGGAATGTAACGACAGTGCCATCCTGCAGTATGCCAACCAGATAAAAAGTGCAACGGACACCCTGATAGGTCTCATTAATGACATCCTTGATTTTTCCAAGATTGAAGCCGGCAAGATGGATATTGTTGACAGGGAATATAACATTAAGAAGATTCTTAAAAATGTATGTAATATGACAAAGGTCAGGACGAAGGAAAAGAATCTGGAGTTTTGTCTTGAGGTTGGGGATGGTATTCCCTCTGTGCTGATTGGTGACGATGTAAGAATTGAGCAGGTTCTTATGAACCTGTTGTCAAATGCCGTTAAGTATACTAATGAAGGTTCGGTTACACTTAAGCTTGGATGGACAGGTAATTCAGAAAAAGGAACTGTTGATATATATGTAACTGATACAGGTATTGGAATTAAGAACGATGATATTCCAAAGTTGTTTAAGGAATTTGAGAGGATAGATGAGACACGGAATCACAGAATTCAGGGTACGGGACTTGGCCTCAATATTACAACGAACCTGCTTTCAAGAATGAGGAGCAGACTTGAGGTAGAGAGTGAATATGGTGCAGGAACAACATTTTACTGCCATATTCCACAGTTGGTTGTTGATGATACACCGCTTAAGTTTGGGCTGGGTGATACTGAGGATGTTGAAAAGAGTGATTACCGGCCGGTCTTTACCTCTCCGGCTTCGTCAATACTGATTGTTGATGATAACAGGCTGAACCGGGTTGTATTCCGCAACCTGTTAAAGGCAACCGGGGTAAAGGTATATGAGGCGGGAAGCGGGGCTGAATGCCTTGATATGATTAAAAAACAACATTTTGATATTGTTTTTATGGATTATATGATGCCTGAAATGGATGGGGTTATGACATTTGGGAAGATGAAAGAAACTGAGCATATGTGCAAGGAATCCCCGGTCATAATGCTGACTGCAAATGCCGTGCAGGGTGCGATGGAAGAGTATCTTGAGCAGGGATTTGCTGATTTCCTTTCCAAACCGATAATTCCGGAAAAGCTTGAAAAGATGATAATAAAATATCTTAAGAAAACTGATTAGGAGGGAATCTGTTGTTTGGATATGTACAGATCCGTAAATCGGAATTAAAAATAAAGGATTATGAGATATATAAGGGGTTTTACTGTGGTCTGTGTAAGGTTTTAAAGCAGAAATATGGTTTTACCGGACAGATAACCCTGACATATGATATGACATTCCTGATAATTCTGCTGTCTTCTGTATATGAAGTTCCTGTTAATGTCCATGAAGGAAGATGTCTTATTCATCCGATTGGAAAAAAGAAGTTTATAACCAACGAGGTTACGGAGTTTGCTGCGGATATGAATATTATTCTGTCATTCTATCATTTTGAGGATAATTACAATGATGAGGGTTCGGGTAAGGCACGAATCGGAATGAAATTATATAAGCGCAGGAAGCAGAAGGCCGCAGGGATATATGGACATAAGGAACAGAATATATCTTCCTGGCTGAATGAGCTTGCAAAGAAAGAAAAGACAGGTGATATGGATATATTTGGCCCTGCAGACTGCTTTGGAAACATGATGAAGGAGCTTTTTATATTTAAACAAGATATTTTTACAGATATTTTATCACAGTTAGCCTTTCATTTGGGCAGATTTATATATATAATGGATGCGTATGATGATCTGGAGGAGGATATAAAAGAGGGGAGCTTTAACCCCCTGAAGCCATGCAGAAGCCGTGAAGATTACCATGAATACATTGAAGCCATGCTGCATAATGAGATGGCACAGGCAGCCTCGGAGTATAGGAAGCTGCCATGTATGCAGTATTCTGACATATTAGGCAATATACTGTATGCCGGGGTATGGAACAGGTTTGATAAGATGAAGGCAGAGAGAGAAAAACAGCAGAGAGAAAAAAACAGCAGAGAGGAGACATAATATGACAGACCCATATTCAGTATTAGGTATACAGCCTGATGCGAGTGATGATGAAGTAAAAAGGGCATACAGAGACCTTAGCAGAAAGTACCATCCGGATTCATATAATGATAATCCGCTGGCGGAGCTTGCAGAAGAAAAGTTCAAGGAAGTTCAGGATGCATACAGACAGATTATGGATATGCGTGAAGGAAGAGCAGGCAGCTATGGCCAGAATGCTTATAATCAGGGTAATTATCAGGGAGAATATAACCAGGGTAGTTATCAGGGTAATGGCAGCCAGGGATATAATAACCGGAGATATGATGATTATGGAAGGAATTACGGAAGGGGACCCCAGAATACAGGAGATGACTGTTCAGGGTGTGGAACAGGCAATATGTGCTGTGATCTGTGGTGTCTTGATACTATGTGTGAATGTATGGGAGGAGATTTGTGTTCATGCTTTTAAAGTCAAAGGATATAGCATATGTATCTGTAATGACGGCAATATCAGTACTGATTCTGGTTATCAGTGGGTATATTGAAAGCAGCACACTCTTTTTTCTTGCGGCAGCAGCTTTCCTTACAGGGGTTGTTGAGGACAGGCTTGGTGTAATTCCGGCGGTGTTCCATGTATTGTGTACAGTTATAATCGGACTGATAATGTCACCGCAGAAGCTGTACTGCATAACATATACGTGCTTTGGAGTATACGTTATTATTGCTGAATATATAGAAGAGTATAGAAAAAAGGGGAAAAACGGATGGCTGTTAAGGCTTTCATGGTTTATTAAGTGCTGTGTATTTGAGGTTATGCTTTTTGTGATAATTGCTGTGTATGGGCAGCTTGCTGGAATTAGTACGTTATTTCCTGAAAAGCTTACACATTATCCGGGTTCGGATACAATCCTTATGATTGTCCTGATTTTGGTGGCGCAGGTAGCATGGATAGTTTTTGACAGGGCATATGTTTATTTTATGAAAAGGTATGGCAGAAAGCTTAGTACAAAGGGAAGTTGATGGTAAGGCCGACAGATCACAGACAAATAATTATTTTAAGGAGATGCATATGAAAAAAGGGTTTTCGAGCAGATTGGGGTTTATACTTGCAGCAGCAGGCTCAGCTGTAGGGCTTGGTAATATATGGAGGTTTCCGTATCTTGCCGCAAAGTATGGAGGGGGTATTTTCTTATTAGTATACCTTGTACTCGCTGTAACATTTGGTTTTGCGCTTATGGTAACGCAGATAGCACTTGGAAGGAGGACCGGTAAGAGCTCGATCGAGGCATATCGTGACCTTGATAAGAGATTTGGATTCATTGGTTATCTTGAGACACTTGTTCCCATGGTTATATTCCCATATTACTGTGTCATTGGCGGATGGGTTGTAAAGTTCCTGGGTGTGTATACTATGGGCGAAGGCCATGAAGCAACCGGTGAAAGCTTTTTCGGGTCATTTATCGGGGAGACCGGTGGACCTGTAATTTGTCTGAGTATATTCTTATTCCTTACGGCGCTGGTGGTTATTCTTGGTGTCGATAAAGGAATTGAGCGTGTAAGTAAGTTTATGATGCCGGTTCTTGTTGTAATGTCGGTTGGCCTTGTAATCTACTGCCTTACACTTGATGGTGCAATGAAGGGCGTTGAGTACTATTTAAAGCCTGATTTCAGTCATTTTTCATTTAAAACAGTTGTAGCGGCGATGGGACAGCTGTTCTATTCAATGTCTCTTGCAATGGGTATTATGGTAACCTATGGTTCCTATATGAATAAGGAAGATGACCTTGAACGTGCTGTTCGCCATATTGAGGTATTTGATACCGGTATTGCATTTCTTGCCGGATTAATGATCATACCGGCAGTTTTTGCATTTTCAGGAGGGGACAGTGAAGCACTTCAAAAGGGTCCGACACTGATGTTTGTTACACTTCCGAAAGTATTTGATTCGATACCGGGAGGGCATGTGATAGGATTTACATTTTTTGTCCTTGTATTATTTGCTGCACTGACGTCGGCAATATCACTTATGGAGACTATCGTATCTGTTTTTGTTGATAAGACTAATATTAAGAGGGAATGGATATGTGTAGGGGTTATGATAGTTTCGTTTATTATAGCCATACCATCTTCATTAGGATTTGGAATATGGTCCAATATCACAATATTCGGAATGTCGATACTTGACTTCTTTGATTACATAAGTAATAACATACTGATGCCGATAGTAGCCCTATTCCTTGCGTTATTTGTGGGCTTTGTGACTGGTCCGGATGTGATAATTAATGAGGTTGAATCATCAGGAAATTTCAAGTCAAAGGGAATGTTCAGGGTTATTATTAAATATGTGGTGCCGGTATGTATGGTGATCATACTTATCTCATCTGTCTTCCAGTATGTATAGTAAGATATATATGTTATGTATAGCGGATGTAAAAATCATATAAATACACAAGGAAAAGGATGACGACAAATATGCTGGATATTATTGAACAGATTAACGCTGCCGTTAACAACATTGTGTGGGGATGGCCTGCACTTATCCTGTTAGGATTTACAGGGGTGCTTATGACCGTCCTGACAAAGTTCTTCCAGGTTAGCCATATCGGACACTGGTTTAAGCTTACGATCGGGGCGATATTTAAGGATAAGCATGTTACCGGACATACAAAGGATCAGTCTATTTCACAGTTCCAGTCATTATGTACGGCACTTGCGGCTACCGTAGGTACCGGTAATATTGTCGGAGTTGCCGGAGCGATAATTGTTGGTGGACCGGGAGCAGTATTCTGGATGTGGGTTATCGCATTTTTTGGAATGATGACTAATTATTCGGAGAATGTGCTGGGTATATATTACAGACGTAAGAACAGTAAGGGTGAGTGGTCCGGCGGTGCAATGTATTATCTGCATGACGGTCTCGGCTCAAAAAAGAACTGCCGTGTGATCGGAAAGGTTCTTGCAGTTTTGTTCTCTGTATTCTGTCTGCTTGCTTCATTTGGAATCGGCAATATGACACAGGTTAATTCAATCTCGGGAAATATGGAGGCAGTATTTGGAGTTCCTACATATGTTACAGGTATTTTTGTTCTTGTAGTTGCCGCTTTGGTTATTGTCGGCGGTATTAAGAGGATTGCATCTGTAACAGAGAAGATCGTACCTTTTATGGTCATAATATATATGATGGGAACAATTTCGATATTTGTTATGAATATTTCACATGCGGGTGCAGTATTCGGTGCTATATTTAAGGGTGCATTTGCGATGAAGGCCGCTGGGGGCGGTATCGTCGGTTTTGGAATTAAGACTGCTATTGAGATGGGTATGAAACGAGGGGTATTCTCAAATGAGGCAGGTCTTGGTTCTTCGGTTATGGTACATTCAAGCTCAAATGTAAAAGAGCCTGTAAGACAGGGTATGTGGGGAATATTTGAGGTATTTGCAGATACTATTGTTGTATGTACACTTACTGCATTCTCAATACTTTCATCCGGGCTTATAGACCTTGATACCGGTCATGCCCTTGAAGCTTATGCAGGAACAGAGCTTACCAAGGCTAATATTGTAAGTACCGTATTTTCAATTAACTTTGGTTATGTCGGTGCTGTATTTATAGCAATTGCAATTATGCTGTTTGCGTTTTCAACAGCACTTGGATGGAGCCATTACGGAACTAAGGCTTTTGAATATTTATTCAGTGAAAAGTATACAATTATATATAAGCTGATATTCGTAATTGCTATATTTGGCGGAGCTGTACTTGGGGACAACATCGCATGGGAGATCGCAGATACATTTAATGGTATGATGATGATCCCTAACCTGATTGGTGTGCTTGTTCTTTCACCGATCGTGTATAAGGTGACTAAGAATTATGTTGACAGGCATATGAGAAATAAGGACATTGAACCGATGCTTTCTTATGACCCGGTGATTCAGGCTGAAAATGAAGCTGCAGTGAAGAAGGGTGCCCAGTAAAAAAAATATAGCGGCTTATCCGTATTTGGACACAGGATTAATATAGTTATAAAGACACCATAAATGCCGGCTTGGCATGGCGGTGTCTTTTGTGGTATAATATAATGATATCGGGGTCAAAAACCCCCGACTTTGATGCTATGGCAGAAAGGAGCAGGGTTGCTGTGGTTCTGGAACCGATTATCAAAAGTCTTTTAGAGACAGATCTGTATAAGTTCAGTATGGGTATGGCAATATATCACCAGTTCAGTGATTATAAAACAACATGGGAATTTAAGTGCAGGAATGGGGAGGTACATTTTACTGCTGCCATGGTCGATGAGATCAGGAAACAGATAAAGGCATACTCCCGGCTGCGGTTTACTGAGGATGAGCTGGATTATCTTCACAGTATTGTGTGGCTTAAAGGCTCATATGTCGATTTCCTGCGGTTGTGGGAGCCTAGATATGAAGATTTTGAAATAACAAATGACAGTGAATGCGGGCTTGCGATTACAACAAGGGGAACGTGGCTTAATACATCCATGTATGAGATTCCGGTGCTTGCAATTGTTAATGAAGTGTATTTTAAAATGTCATACGACTACGAAGGGGAGCTGTTACCGGCCTATAAGGAAAAATTTAACATAAAACTCGAAAAGCTGGCACATGGTGATTACTGCCTTGGAACTTTTTCAGAATTTGGATTAAGACGCAGACTGTCTTCTGAAGCACAGGAGTATGCGGTGTGGAGGCTTTCAGATAATAAGCTTGGGGCATCCAGGTTTATCGGAACGTCTAATGTGTATCTTGCCAGGAAGTTCGGGCTGACTCCGGTCGGTACTATGGCACATGAGTGGATCATGTGTACAGGGCAGGGTAACCATAAGCACAATCCGGCATATTCTAACTGGTATGCACTTGATGCGTGGATTAAGGAGTATGGTGTCCTTAATGGAATCGCGCTTACAGACACAATTACTACTGACTGTTTTTTAAGGGATTTCGGACTGACATACTCTACGTTATTTAATGGTGTAAGGCATGACAGTGGTGATCCGTTTGAATGGGGAGAGAAGATGATCAGCCATTATAACAGGCTGGGAGTCGATCCGAAGGGTAAGACACTTTTATTCAGTGACTCACTTGATTTTGAGAAGGCTACAGCGATATACAGGTATTTTGAAGGCCGGGTTAATGTAGCGTTCGGTATCGGAACTTATATTTCAAATGATACACATGTTAATGCACTTAATATAGTTATGAAGGTTACGAAATGTAATGGCTGTGATGTTGCAAAGCTTTCTGATGTCCATGGAAAGGGAATGTGTAAGAATAAGGAATATGTTGAATATCTCCAGAGGACGATAGACTGGAGGATGAGCAACAATTAATATATATCAACACACTTATGGCAGAGACATTTAATCGTAAAAGGATGGATCAGTCAGGGGATTGTGAAAGAGGGGAAGCCGGTATATGGCGTTAGGTATTATATTATGCATTCAGTGGCTTAGCATATTTGTCCTGGCACTTGAGAGTGCATACATATTTTTCAACTGGAAGACAAGGGGACAGTCGTATCTGTTTGTATACTGTATGGCAGCACTTATCAATAATGTTGGTTATCTGATGATAATGACTGTTGGAAGCGGTCAGGTCATGGATGCCGAAAGTGCGTCAGTTACAGCATTAATGGCGGCAAAGTTCTGTTACCTGGGTAAAACATGGATACCAATATCATTTTTTGCGATGGTAATGGAGATCTGTGAGTTCAGGATTCAGAAGAAAGTATATGCGATACTGGTTACGGTTCATATGCTTATATTTTTAGTTGTACTTTCAAATGATTATCATCACCTGTACTACACTGACAGAAAATGGATAAGTGATGGATTGTTTTCGCATAATGTCTATGGACATGGGCTGTTGTACAGCAGCTATACAGTGTTGCTGTTTTTGTATATAATATTTGGTACAATTGTACTTATCAGAAGGTATGTTAATGATAAAGATGCGTCTTCAAGGAAGCTGTACCGTAATCTCTTTATTGCTATTTTTGCGATGTCCGGAGGGCTTGTGGCATATTATGCTAAGATAACAGGCGGTTATGATGCTACAGTGCTTGGCTATGCGGTAACTGCTGTAGTACTGTTTTTTGCAATATTTAAGCAGCATCTGATGGATACACTTACACTTGTCCGTGATTATGCGATTGACAATCTGTCTGAGGGAATAATAGCTACAGACCGAAGGGGCAGGGTTATATACCATAACAGGCCTATGGAAGCAATATACGGTAATGTGGATACGGAAGCGGAATGTGTGATCGATGAGGTTGCTGCACATCTGGAGTCAGGGGATGTGATACATAAGGAGGACCATATATATGAGCCGTCCTGCAATCCTTTGTACCGTGGAGATGCAATATCCGGTAAGTTATATGTGCTTTCGGATGTTACGGCACGTTACAGGCATATGGAAGAGCTGCAGGAGCAAAAGGAGATTGCTGAAGAAGCCAATGAATCAAAGTCGGCATTTTTGTCTGTTGTAACACATGAGATACGTACACCTATGAATGCGGTTATAGGTATGACGGAATTGCTTCTCAGGGAAAGTGATGAGCTTAACAGTAAGCAGGAAAAGTATCTCAGGAATATTAAGAACTCCGGTGAAGCACTTGTTATGATCGTTAATGATATTCTTGACCAGTCCAAGATTGAGGCAGGAAGAATGGAGATTGTGGAGGATGCTTACGAGATAAGGCCGATGGCAGAGGATGTTAAGATGATCATTGAGAACAGGATCGGAAGCAGGCCGGTACGTCTGATATATGAGATAGATGATGATGTGCCACAGTTTTTGGTCGGTGACAGCCTGAGGATCAGGCAGATACTTATTAATCTCATGAATAATGCGGTAAAGTTTACTGAGGCCGGTTATATAAGGCTGGGCATTGATGTTACAGAGGTTGATAAGGGAAGGCGCCTTTTGAAGTTTTCAATTAAGGATTCCGGGCAGGGAATCAGGCCTGAGGACCTTAGTAAGCTTGGGGAAGCATTTGTCCAGGTTGACATAAAGAGGAATCACAGTAAAGAGGGAACAGGGCTTGGATTGTCTATATCGCGTGATTTTATATCCATGATGGGAGGACAATTAGAGGTTGCAAGTGAGTATGGCAAGGGCTCTGAGTTTTACTTTTCTATCTGGCAGGGGGTTGCTGCGGGAATTGACCTCAGATCGCATACGGGACTTAACAGGCAGCCGTGGCAGCAGGATGAAAAGTTTGTTGCGCCGGATGCAAGGATTCTGATAGTTGATGATTCTGATCTTAACCTTATGATAGCGCGTGAGCTTCTTAAGCCTGTTAATATGATGGCAATAGATACTGTAAAATCAGGTGAGCAGGCGATTGATATTGTTAAGAAGAACAGATATGACATTATATTTATGGACTACATGATGCCATATATGGATGGTGTTGAAACAACGGAAAAGATCCGCAGGGAGACAGATAATCCTGATAATGATGAGGGATTCAGGGAATACATCAGAACAGTTCCGATAGTGGCACTTTCGGGTGATGATTCGGAAGCCGCAAAGGATAAGTTTTTCCGTGCGGGGATTAATGACTTTATTGAAAAACCTGTTAATCCGCAGAAGCTTAAAAAGATGCTTATCAAGTGGCTGCCGGGGGAAATGATCAGACCGGCAGAACAGCAGGGTACATAATAGAAGAATATAGATTGGAATTATTTAGTGAGGATTATATAAAATGAAATATCTCGGACAATTTATTATTATATTAGCAGTTTCTTTTATCGGGGAGGTGTTAAGTTATCTTATTCCGCTTCCGGTACCTGCAAGCATATATGGAATAGTGATAATGTTTCTTGGACTTTTGACAGGACTTATTCCGTTAAAGGCGGTTAAGGAGACCGGATTATTTCTTGTTGAGATTATGCCGGTGATGTTCATTCCGGCAGCAGTGGGGCTTATTGAGTCATGGGGTGTTATCAAGCAGTCGTGGGTATCTTACTTATTTATTATGGTGGCAACTACTGCCGGGGTTATGGTTGTTGCCGGAAGGGTAACACAATTATTGATTAGGAAAGGAAATAGACATGAATGATTTTATAACAAGCTCCGTATTCTTTGGAAGCTTTACAAGTATGTTGTTCTATGAAATTGGTGTATTCTGCAAGAAAAAGTGGAAAATCTCGGTTCTTAACCCTCTTCTTATCGCTGTATGTCTTACGCTGATAATGCTTGTGGTTCTGGGAATAGACTATGACACATATTATTCGGGTGCAAAGTATATAAGTTACCTGCTTACCCCTGCTACGGTCTGTCTTGCAATTCCGCTTTATGAGCAGTTTGAGATGCTTAAGAAGAATTACGTTGCCGTAATTGCCGGTATAACATCAGGTGTGATAACAAGCGTGCTGATGGTTCTTGTATTTGCGGTTTTGTTTAATTACAGCCATGAGGATTATGTAACCTTTTTACCAAAATCAATTACAACAGCTATTGGAATGGGTGTATCTGAGCAGCTTGGCGGCAATGTTTCTGTTACGGTTGCAGTCATAATCATCACCGGTGTATTCGGTAATATAATTGCTGAACCTGTGTGCAGGCTGTTCCATATAACAGAGCCGGTTGCAAAAGGCGTTGGCATTGGTTCTGCATCGCATGCAATAGGAACAACAAAGGCTATGGAGATGGGGGATATTGAAGGTGCAATGAGCGGCCTGTCTATAGCGGTGGCAGGTATGCTTACTGTAGTTGCAGCAATAATCTTTTCGTATATCTATTAACATGTTGACTGATGAAAACTAAAAATATGCAGATAACATATGGGATAATAAGAGGTGTGTAATGACATTACAGCAGTTAAGATATATTATTATGGTTGCGGATGAAGGCAATATTACAGAGGCTGCTGAAAGGCTGTTTATTTCACAACCGAGCCTGACATCGGCAATCCGTCTGCTTGAAGATGAGCTGTCGGTTAATATTTTTAACCGTTCTAACAAAGGCGTAACTGTTACGCGTGAGGGCGAAGAAGTGCTTGCGTATGCAAGACAGGTGCTTGAACAGGCTGAGCTTATGCAGGAAAGGTTTGGCAGGGGCAGGAAGAGAAGCCCGAGATTTTCTGTGTCATGCCAGCATTATTCATTTGCTGTTAATGCGTTTGTTGATGTTATCAGGGAATATGATGCAGACAGCTATGATTTCACAATAAGGGAGACACAGACACATGAAATAATTGAAGATGTCAGTCTTGGAAAGAGCGAGATAGGCATTCTATACCTGTCCGGTAATAATGAAAATGTGATCGGTAAGCTTCTGAAGAAAAATGAACTGGTGTTCAATGAACTGTTTGTGGCGAGACCGCATGTGTTTATATCAGGAAGACATCCGCTTGCCGGAAAGGAGAAGATTGAGCTGCAAGAGCTTGATGCGTATCCGTATCTTTCGTTTGAACAGGGTGAGCATAATTCATTTTATTTTTCTGAAGAGATTCTCAGTACTATTGACCGTGCGAAGAATATAAAGGTGCGTGACAGGGCAACTCTTTTTAATCTTGTAATAGGCCTGAATGGTTACACGGTCAGCTCGGGTGTTATTGACCCGGAGCTTAACGGTGAGGGAATAATTGCAAGACCGCTCATGGTTGATGAGGTTATGCATATCGGAACTGTCATGAGAAAGAATGCCAGATTGAGCCGTTACGGCGCGTCATACCTGGAAGCAATACGGAAGCATGTGTGCTGTTAAGCCATAATTAATCATATAACACAAATATCAGAAATACTGGAGGATACATAGATGAATGGAAATATATTGTGTTTTGGAGATTCCAATACCTGGGGGCTTAACCCGGATACATGGAAGCGTTATGAAAAGGATGAAAGGTGGACCGGAATTCTCACGCATGAGATGAGGGATGAGTATTATGTGGTCGAGGAAGGGCTTAATGGACGTACGGCTAATGAGACTGATGAGGAAGAACCATTTCTTAATGGGAGAGATTATATGACTGCGTGCGTCCTGTCGCACCGGCCGGTGACTGTGCTTGTTGTTATGCTTGGAACTAATGATGTTAAGTTCAGGTACAATAAGTCAGCCATACAGCTGTGTGATTCAATTACAGAGCTAACATGTGATATGGAGAGGATTCTCCGTAATTCACAGGAGGATGAATTTAAGGTCATTCTTATGGCGCCGAAAAGCCTTGATGAGCGGGTGTATGGGGATGGCACATTTGATGAGATGTCTGTGCAGAAGTCAAAAGAACTGCCCGGATTACTTGAACAGTCGGCAGCAGGGCATGGCTGGCTGTTTATCAATAATGATATTCCGGAGGTTGAGCTTGGACGTGACGGCCTTCACCTGTCCCGTGTGGGACACAGGGTTATTGCAGATATGCTGGCAAAAAAGATACGTTCGCTATATAACAGGAATACAGGGGAGAGGGTATGAGATGAATATAAGAATTAC
>CAKSBI010000044.1 GCA_934437985.1 uncultured Lachnospiraceae bacterium | reverse complement strand
AAAAAGTGGGGGATTTTAATAAAAAAGGAATCTGAAAGCCTTGTATTTACTGGCTTAGAGATTCCGAGAGATTATTAATAAAACAAGGAGGAATTAATTATGGGTGATTTGTGGAAGGATCGTAAGCGTACTTTGTTCGGGCTGCCATGGTCATTTACAAAATATACACTGACAGAAGAGAGACTTCTTATTGAAACAGGATTTCTCAATAAAAAAGAGGATGAAGTAAGGTTATACCGTATAACAGATGTATCACTTAGCAGATCCCTTGGGCAGAGGATATTCGGGGTGGGTACGATTCACTGCTGTTCGGGTGATAAGACATTGGGTGATTTTGATGTGCTTAATATTAAGCAGTCAAAGAAAGTCAAGGAGCTTTTGTCAGACCAGGTTGAGAAGCAGCGTGATGCAAAAAGGGTTACAAGCAGAGAATTTATTGGAAATGACCATGATGATTTTGATGGCCTTGACGATGATGGCCAGGAGGATGAAGATTAAATTGCAATATTTCTCTTTACTTTTTATGAATGGTTGTGTATAATACTTTCAATTAGAATTTCGTTTATATCAATTCGGATTCGTGATATCTTATTTTCCCTAATGATAGTTTTAACATGATATTTATAAAATGATGTTTTATAAGATGATAATTTTATATGGAGGTTTATATGGATTATTCTAAAAGTTCATTGGTAGAGCTTAAGGCAATTGCCAAGGAAAGAGGAATGAAAGTATCTGGTCTCAAAAAGCAGGAAATTATTGATAGACTGGTACAGGACGATAATGGCAGTGCACAGGAGGCCGGGACTGAAAAAAGGGCCGTAGTCAGGACTTCATCAAAGCCTGTTACTGAAAAAACTGAGGCTGAAAAAAAAGGGGCAAAGTCTGGACCGGAGATGGAGAAGAAGGCTGAAGCTGGAACGGAGCGTAAAGCAGATGTAAGACCGGAGCATAAGCCAGATACAAGACAGGAACACAGGTCAGATGCAGTACAGGAACATAAGCAGGACACAGTATCAGGGCATAAGACGGATGCAGCACAGGAACATAAGTCAGATGCAAGACCGGAGCATAAAGCCGGCGCAGGGTCGGAACAAAAAAGAAATGTAACATATGGCAATGCTGTACAGGGCAATAATGACAGAAATAATAATTCACATAGAAATCAGGGTCAGCTAAGAAGAACTGATATGGTGAGAAAGACAGTGCAGCATACGGAAGGTGATGCAAGGCCGCATGAGGATAAGAAAAGCGGCGGTGCACCTACAGATATGGAGCAGCTTGACAGTGGAGAGGTTAAGAGCGGAATCCTTGAAGTGATGGGTGATGGATATGGATTCATCAGATGTGACAACTATCTTCCGGGAGAGCAGGATGTGTATGTCTCACCGGCGCTTATCAGGAGATTTGGTCTTAGGACAGGAGATATTGTTGAAGGTAATACAAGAATAAAGAGCCAGAATGAAAAGTTCTCAGCACTTTTGTATCTCAAGAATGTTAATGGTTATAATCCGGCTGTTCTTGCCAGAAGAAGCAGGTTTGAGGATCTTACCCCTATTTTCCCTAATGAGAGAATACATCTTGAGACGGCTGGGTCGGCTACATCAATGCGTATGGTTGATCTTATATCACCTATAGGTAAGGGTCAGAGAGGAATGATCGTATCCCAGCCTAAGACAGGTAAGACAACACTTCTTAAGCAGGTTGCAAAGGCTGTCAAGAAGAATCATCCGGAGATGCATCTTATAATTCTTCTTATTGATGAGAGGCCTGAGGAAGTAACCGATATAAAGGAATCTATCGAGGGTGAACATGTAGAGGTAATATACTCGACATTTGATGAGCTGCCGGATAACCATAAGAGAGTATCGGAGATGGTTATTGAGAGGGCAAAGAGACTTGTTGAGCATGGAAAGGATGTAATGATACTGCTTGACAGTATTACAAGACTTGCAAGGGCATATAATCTTACAATACAGCCGAGTGGACGTACATTATCGGGTGGTCTTGACCCGGCAGCGCTGTATATGCCGAAGAGATTCTTCGGTGCAGCGAGAAATATGCGTGAGGGTGGAAGCCTTACAATACTTGCAACTGCGCTTGTGGATACGGGAAGCCGGATGGATGATGTCGTATTTGAGGAATTCAAGGGTACAGGTAATATGGAGCTTGTACTTGACAGAAGCCTGTCCGAGAAGCGTATATTCCCTGCAATAGACCTTCCGAAGTCGAGTACAAGAAGGGAAGACCTGTTGCTTTCAAAGTCTGAATTAGAGGCAAGCTTTCTTATGAGAAGGGCGCTTAACAGTATGAAGTCTGATGAGGCGGTTGAGCAGATCATTAATATGTTTATGCGTACAAAGAACAATAACGAGTTTATAGAGATGATTAAGAAAGTAAAAATAGTATAAATATGCTTGCATTGAAAAAAAAGCTATGATATAATTAAGCAGTTGTTTTGTCAGAAGACAATTGATTATGTGTAAAGAGGTGAAAAAAATGAGAGAAGATATCCAGCCAACATATTATCAGGCAAAGGTTGTGTGCAACTGTGGTAATGAATTTGTTACAGGTTCAACAAAGGACGGAATCCATGTTGAAGTATGTTCTAAGTGCCATCCTTTCTATACAGGACAGCAGAGAAACGTAGCTGCAAGGGGCGCTATCGACAAGTTCAATCGTAAGTATGGTTTGACACAGAATAATTAATTGATAATATACCGGGTCAGGGTAGGACAAGTCTATCCTGACCTATTTTTCGTTTTGTATAATTTATCTGCCACTTGGGGCAGAAGCTGCTGATAATAAGTTAAGTCATGTTTTGCTGCCTGTTTGAGGAGGCTGGCATGATGCAATAGCTTGCAGGGATTAACATTAAAATTGTAGAGATTAACATTAAGGATGTGATCAGATGAAACCATCAGGAGTGGGCGGCCAGGCTGTAATTGAAGGTGTAATGATGAAGAATAAGTCTGAATATGCTATTGCAGTCCGTAAGCCCAATGGAGATATTGAAGTTGCAAAGGATATATATCTGGGACTGAATGATAAGTTTGCTATATTTCGACTGCCATTTTTCAGAGGTATAGCTTCATTTATAGATTCGCTTTCTCTGGGAATGAAAGCACTTTCGTATTCGTCCATGGTTTATGATGAGGATGGGACTGACAGTAAGAGGGAGAGGCTCATTTCAAGAGCAGCGGCTACAGAGGAATTTGATATTGAATTTGTAGAAGATGCAGAAGATGAAAGCAGTATGGGTAAGAAGCTGGTTGTGCGTGAATGGCATGCCCCTGATGAGGCTGCTGACAGCGGCAGAGCGGGAGACGGCAGGAATACCGGTACAATTATTAAGAATGGCATAGACTATAATAAAGATAAAGGCAGCACAAAAGAATCAGCTGCAATGGCGCTTACTATGGTTCTTTCATTCATTCTTGCAATTGGGATATTTGTTGTATTGCCATTTGTCTTAGCTGAGCTTTTAAAAAACAGCGTGACATCGTATGGTATGCGGAGCCTTATTGAGGGTGCCATAAGGCTTGTCCTGTTTATTTTATATGTTAAGGCTATCACCCTCATCCGGGATATCAGGCGTGTGTTTATGTATCATGGAGCAGAACATAAGGTTATTAACTGTATTGAAAAGGGGCATAAGCTTAATGTGAATAATGCCAAAAAGATGCCAAAAGCACATAAGAGATGTGGAACAAGCTTTTTGCTGTATGTTGTCCTGATCAGTATAGTTCTGTTTGTATTCATACAGGTTGACCAGTTATGGTTAAGGATGCTTTTAAGGATAATCCTTGTACCGGTGATAGCAGGTATTGCATATGAATTTATAAGACTTGCAGGAAGAAGTAATAATATTATTCTGAATATACTGAGTATTCCGGGATTATGGCTTCAGGGCCTTACTACCAAAGAGCCGGATGAAGAGATGCTTGAGGTTGCGATAGCGTCTGTTGAGTCTGTTTTTGACTGGGAAGAATATCAGGAATCAGGGAGAAGATATGATTTCCGCCGTAACAGGATCAAGAGTATAGATATTGAAGAGGATGAGGATAATTCTACAACTGTAGAAGAAGATATAATTACAGTACGCAGCAGAAGATACAGGGCACCTGAATTGGCAGCAGATGAGAGAACTGATAGGCACGATGAAAAAGCAGATGAAGCCGGGGAGATGGTATCAGTGTCTGATATGAACGATGGTAACGTGGCAGAAGATGTGTCTGACGAAGCTGTGGAAGAGATATCTGATGGTGCAGGTGCCGGGGCAGCTGATACATCGTCTGATGTTTCATTTGAAGAGGAGACTGATGAGATACTTGCCGCTTTGGACCGGTATTTTGTTATGGATGACGATAAAGAAGATGATGAGGAAGACGATGATAAACCATGATAATGAGTGATATGCTTTCTATGGGGGCAGATACTTTGCGGGAGAATGGGATTGAGGAATCCGGGCTTGATGCATGGTATCTGTTATCATATTGTCTGGGTATAACCAAAAGCCAGTATTATATGAATATGAATGAAGATGTTGCTTCTGAAAAGGTTAACGGATATAGGGAACTGATCGGCAGGAGGGCAGGGCATATACCTCTTCAATATATAACAGGCAGTCAGGAATTCATGGGCATTGATTTTAAGGTTAATGAATCAGTCCTCATACCGAGGCAGGATACTGAAGTGCTTGCGGAGCTTGCGGTAAGACATGCTGCCGGTAAGAGAGTGCTTGATATGTGTACAGGTTCAGGATGTATTGCTGTCAGTATTGCTAAGCTCGCAGGGCAGAGCCGGGTTACTGCAGCTGATATTTCTAAGGAGGCTCTTGTGGTTGCCGGAGAAAACGCAAGGCTTAATAATGCAGAAGTAACATTTATTGAAAGTGATCTGTGGGATAACGTTCATGGGGTGTATGATATTATCGTGTCGAATCCTCCGTATATAACTGATGCAGAGATGCTTACCCTTATGCCTGAGGTTGGCCGGCATGAGCCACGGCTTGCACTTTACGGAGGTGTGGATGGGCTGGACTACTACAGTAGAATAATTGCCGGGGCAGGAGTGCATCTTGCCGCAGACGGCATGATTATGTTTGAGATAGGCTGCAGGCAGGCTGGAAGTGTGTCAGGGCTGCTGGAGGCTTATGGATATAGAGACATTAGGGTTGAGAAGGATTTTGCCGGATTTGACCGGGTTGTATGGGGAGTAATGCCAGGGTAAATTAGGAGGAATATATTATGTTTGAACATTTGGATGATGTGGTTCTTCGTCATGAGGAGCTTCTCAATGAGCTTAGCAGTCCTGAGGTATTGAATGATCAGGCACTTTACAGGAAGCTTATGAAGGAACAGAATGACCTGAATCCTGTTGTTGAGAAGTATAAGGAATACAAAGCAATAAAGGATGGGATAGAAGACAGTCTTGCAATTCTTGAGAATGAAAAAGATGAGGATATGCGTGAACTTGCAAAGGAGGAGCTTAGTGACTGCAGGGCAAGGATTGAGGGTGTTGAGAAAGAGCTTGAGATTCTTCTTCTGCCAAAGGATCCTAATGACAGTAAGAATGTTATTGTTGAGATCAGGGGTGGTGCAGGTGGAGATGAAGCTGCTTTATTTGCAGCGGATCTGTTCAGAATGTATTGCAGATATGCAGAACGCAGAAACTGGAAGATAGATATGATGAATTCCAATGAAAATGGGCTTGGAGGATTCAAGGAAGTTGTATTCATGATCAATGGAGAAGGTGCATACTCGGTGCTCAAATATGAAAGCGGTGTCCACCGTGTCCAGAGAATACCTGTTACTGAAAGTGGTGGAAGAATTCACACATCAACAGCAACGGTTGCGATTATGCCTGAAGCAGAAGAGGTTGATGTCCAGATTGACATGAATGACTGTAAGTTTGATGTGTTCCGTGCTTCCGGTAATGGCGGTCAGTGTGTCAACACAACTGATTCGGCTGTAAGACTTACACATATCCCGACAGGCATTGTAATATCATGCCAGGATGAAAAGTCACAGCTTAAGAATAAGGATAAGGCACTTAAGGTGCTGCGTTCAAGACTTTATGAGCTTGAATGTGCAAAAGCACATGATGCTGAAGCGGAAGCGAGAAGAAGCCAGGTTGGAACCGGAGACCGTTCTGAGAAGATAAGGACTTATAACTATCCGCAGAGCCGTGTTACGGATCACAGGATCAAGCTTACAAGCCACAGATTGTCAGAGATTATGGATGGTGATCTGGATGAGGTTATTCAGGCATTGATTGCTGCTGACCAGGCTGCGAAGCTGAGCCGTATGGAGAGTAAAGCCTAAAAGTCTTGATTTTACCGGGGTTTTGAAACATGTCATCGATCGTTTTTCTTTTGAGCATATAGTTTAGATGCACTGTACACCTACAAATTTAAAAGTCCTGTAGTTAGTTGAGTTAGAGCTGACTTCTCAAAAGCTTATGGGGTATCCTGCTTTTAATATGTTTTTATGAATGCAGGACAGGTAAAGGATGCCAGAACAGCACTTAGAGAAACGAGGGCAAAGTATGGCTTATAAATTAAATGTTACAGAGCATGCCGATGAATTGCTTGATAATCTTATGTATCATTTTTGATGTGAGAGATGATGTTGTAAATGTAGTTGGTATTTTCCACCAATTAGAGAATTATCAAAATAAATTGTAATATGCCTGGGGTAGATCAGAGTCAGTCGAAAGACTGGCTCTAATTTTTTGCCCTATTTTCGCAGTCGGAAAGATAATTGAGCAGTCCATGATAAGGAAGTTGCCGGTCAGTGTGGCAGGATAATAGAGATAGCTGACGGCAGGATACTAAAAGGGATATAATGCCTTAATATTTGCTAACTGTGTTAATAATCAAAGGTAATGTGTAAAATTTCTATAAAATGCCTAACATATATTGATATGAAATAAAAAGCTATGTTAATATTTAACATATTACGACAGGTAAGTGATGGAATTGCAAAACATGGGAATTCTAACAGGAATACGCAGTAATTACAATTCCGGTTTTAGTACGGATACAGTTACAACTGCATGGTGGTGGAATTAGTTAATGTAACTGGTAATATTGTATAACAATAACTAAAAAGGCAGGTTATATATATGAAAAAATTTTTTTTGGCAGTATTAGAAATTATGATTGTTTCTATTTTGTGTTCGTGCTCACGGGAGAGAATTGTTATAGAGCAAAAGCCGGACAATACTGATGCTCCCACAGAATGTGTTAGTGAAGGCAAGGCGGAAGACTCTTCTGTGACATTCCGGCCGAATCCATTTGAAGAGATAGACCCGCCGGATAAATGCTGTAAAATGAACGTATTTTTTTATAAGGATGAAACAAAGGAAGCTGTCTCGCAAAAATGGAATAGTATATGTAACCTGTCTGGTGTAAAACGTACAAAGCTGGTCACAATGGGTGGTGGTACATTTTTTGTTGAAGAGAAGTATGTCAATCCATTATATCTTGAGTATTATCTTGGTGGTGATGAGGAGATACGTAAGTTTGTAGAGAAGAATGGCCTGGAGTTCACGGTAACATTTTATGCTTCTGATGATGTGGATGAGATTACAATGTGTATGTATAAAGGTAGTTTAGAAGGTAGTCACTGGAAGGTTGAGGAATGGCCGTTTTATATAGAGGAAAATGATGTTATTACTTTAAGGTATAACAACGACTGGCAGGAAGAACTCCAGTATCAGGATATTACTGTGCAAAAGATAACATCCGAACTTCCATGGTATTTGAATACGTCTTTTGACAACACTCAGTGTATGATAATCTTTCCTGTGGAGAAGTACAGGGAGATATTTGGTGAAGACCATGATGACAAGAATATACAGGGATTAGACGGATCTGAATGGTTCTATGTGCAGTGCGAGGAAGGAAAGCTGGATGAAGTCAGGAAAGAAATTGAAAAGATAGGCGTTCATGAGATTTCTAATACAGGCTTCTATAAGGAGGATTGAGTATTATTATGCATTTTAGTGTGTTTTACGCTGTTAGACAGATAATTCGGAATAAAAAGAAATGTATTGTATTATTTCTTGCTATGTTCATATCACTATCACTTCTTATAGATATGATGGGAATGTACAGGTCATATAAAGAAATGATGCTTGAAGATGCAATGGAAAATTATGGAGCTTATCATTTGTTTATAAAAGATGTTACAAAAGAAGAATGTGAAACATTAAAAAAGGCTGATGACATAGAGAGCATAGGTTATGAGGGGCTGATAGACACTGTCTCTGTGGGAAAATATGATGGACAGAACTGCGAATCCGACCAGAAAGTAGACTTATTCTGTATGGACAGGACAGGCTACGAACTTAATTATACCAGATTAATATTTGGGCGGCTGCCGGAGAGAGACAATGAGATAATCATATCTGCAGGAATTGAGCTTTCAGGGGACTATGCATTCAGGACGGATGCCGGTGGAAAAGAGATAAGCCTCGTTAACGGCGCCGGAGAAGCATATACATATACAATAGTCGGGGTATGTGATGACTTTAATGCGTCACAGGGAGATGATTCGCATTATAAGGCGTACACATTTTGTGAACAGGCTGCGGATGTGGCCAATGCATATGTCACTATCAGTCAGGGTATGGGTTACCATGACGTGATAGCTAAGCTGGCAGAGACTATGAATATTACGGAAGACCGGATTAAGTGGGATGGTAACAGGATAACAGATGATATTGATGACCTCGGAGCTTACCGGCTGATATGTAATTCATCACTGCTGCACCAGATTGAGGATGGCCCGTCAGATGAATCAAGCCAGGCTGTAATATATATTATGCAGATAATAGTTATATTTATCCTTATTGTGGCAGCGATGGTCATATGGAATATATACGGCATACTTGTTGGAGGAAGAAGGGAAGAGATCGGCCTGTTAAGAGTGTGCGGAGTTTCTGTGGGTAAAATACTGCTTGCCGGTCTGGTGGAAAGCGGAATCCTGTTTGGCACTGCTTTGCTGCTTAACATCATATTGACAGGTGTGGGTGAGTTCCTGATACAGCAGCTGATTCAGTTTATGAGGATTACGGAGCTTGCCGAGCTTGAGGTAAAGGTATCGTATACACTGATACTTCTGTCTGCTTTTTATGTAGGGATAATCGTAGCAGTAGTTGTTATTCTTACAATGGTAATGCTTATGAAAGGTGTGTCACCGGTAGAACTGCTTAATGGAGGTAAGGAAAAAGAGGTGAGGAGAAAGAGAAAGCATATAGACAGCAGGCATATACCATCTGCAAGCTTTCTGATAGGCAGGAGGAGTCTGCTTAGAAATAAAGGCAAATCCATCAGTATAGTGCTTGCCCTGGCAGTTGTCACACTGTTTTTCGTAACCTTCAGCAGTTTCATAGAAGTGCTGGGCAGTGACGAGGTTGTTAATGACGTAACAATGCTCACTGAAAGCCAGTATGTGGTATTTAAGGACGGAGAGGAAGCTTTACCAAAGGAGTTCATCGACAGTATTCCCAATACTACAGAAAAATACACAGCATCATCCACAATGGCAGAGTTTAATATATCACCCAGACAGAAGAATACTAAGTTTAAAGACCATTATAATGATAATTATTCGGGATTTACTGCGGATGAGATATTTAACCGGGAACAATGGCTCCTGGAAGTGGTAGGTATCAATAAGGAAGAATACGAAAAATATGTTGAGTGGTTTGATGGGGAAGAGCTGTCATATGAAGAGTGGGTGGAGTCTGGGAAAGCCCTGTTATCAGATACAATCATAACAACAGATGAGGATGGCAGCAGGGTTAAGGAGAATCTGCTTAATATAGATGCATCGGGCACAGTAATGACTTACAACGATTATGATGTGGATTATGGGAATGGTAATAGACAGACATATCAGGGTGGGGAAGTTGAATTGTGTGGCAGAGCCGGATATAAGCTATTTTGCAGGGAGGATAATTATGTGTACATTATTATTCTGCTGCCTGAGGATGCAGTAAGGAAGCAGTTTAATGCGCAAAGCCAGATTTTATATATTAATGCAAAGCGTGGAAAAGAAACCGAGGTAGGGGTCTGGCTTAAAAATCATTCGTCATATTTCAGTTCTTTCCTTGATGATGTAAAAAAATATGCAGCATCACATGATTCCGGTATGACAACAAAAGTTATGTTACGTCTTGCATTTTTATTTGTAGTGCTTGTAAGCATGCTTCATATATATAATGTGGTGAGGGGCAGCCTTAATGCCAGAGAAAAGGAAATGGCAGTGCTTATGGCAATCGGAATGAAAAGATGGCAGATACGTAAGAGTGTACTGTGGGAACATGCCTTATATGGGATAATTGGAGGAATACTTGGGGCAGCAATATCGGCAGTGCTGCTTGAACGGTTACTTATGCTGTTATCAGGTGCAACAAAAATCAGATTTGTATTGCCGTGGGACTATATGTGGGTCGGATTCTGCAGCGCAATAGTTGTAAGTATGGCGGTAGCATTGTATGCAACAGGAAATGTGGCAAAGACAGGTATTGTAAAGGAGATAAGTGCCAATGATTGAGATTAAAGAACTGACAAAGATTTATAATAGTGGGGAAGCACAGGTTAATGCATTAAGAGGCGTAACAGAAACTATAGAAAATGGAGAATGTGTTGCGGTGATTGGCAAGTCGGGGTCTGGAAAATCGACACTTCTTAATATAATTGGAGGTATGGATTATCCGACATCCGGTGAAGTGTATGTAGATGGAGAAAACATAGTGGGATATAAGGAAAAACAGCTGTCTGAGTACCGGCTGAATAAAATTGGCTTTATTTTTCAGTTCTTTCACCTGATACCAATATTAACGGTAAAGGAGAATATACTACTACCGCTTATTATTGCAGGAAAAGATCCTGATATGGACTATTTCAATGAACTGGCTGCAAAACTGGGGCTGGAAGAAAGGCTTGGAAGTTTTCCAAACCAGTTGTCAGGCGGACAGAAGCAGAGGGTAGCAATTGGACGGGCCATGATACACAGGCCTAGCGTTATACTTGCGGATGAGCCGACAGGCAATCTTGATCAGGCAACATCACAGGAGATACTTGATTTATTACTGAAGTGCTCATCAGAGTATAAGCAAACGCTGGTGATCGTTACCCATGATAAGGAAGTTGCCGGTCAGTGTGGCAGGATAATAGAGATAGCTGACGGCAGGATAATAAAGTAAAAATTTAATAAAACAATCAACATATATTGACATAAAATAATGAATTATGGTAACATCAAACATATTACTACAGGCAAGTGATGGAAGTACATGTAGTGCCGAGAAGAAAGTTAAAGGGCGTTATTTTGCAGGGATATTTATATATTTATAAATATAATGACAAATGATCTCCCGGAATCTTGAGTGATTATATTCAGCGCAGCTAAATGAACATTGAAAAGTGAATATTATCTGAAACCAATAAAAATAGACATGAGAAACAGACATAACGATTTCTACGCCTAAAAGGGTGTATAATAGCAAAAGGATTATTCCGTTTTTGAAATAAGCTTTCTCAGGACGGATTCGTAAGGCAAATCCCATGCATCAGTATGGTGAAACATCACCAACTTCAAATCCGCTAAGCATGCCATAAAAAGGGTTAATTTTTAGTTGCGCAGACCACTTAATCAGAGAAGTAACTTTAAAATCCAAAGACAGCAGGAAGGTCAAGATTCTAAAAGCGCTCAATGATATCCCATGTAGAACGAGTAATGGAATCAGGGTTAGGATAATATTTACGAAGATTAGTAACAACAAAGTTTTGGTAGTCAGTATGACTGTCGCAGTTAACAGGCAACAATAAAATCGCCTCCAATCGAAAAATATCTGTTGCCGCGAGCGACGGTTCTTATTAATCAATAGGCGCGAAGCGCCGCATTTTTCGAAGGATTTGTCAAGTGTTTTTTGACAAAAAAGTGGGGGGGTTTAATAAAAAAAGGAATTGAAAAGCTTTAATTTTACAGGCTTAAAGATTCCGAGAGATTATAGGAGTGAAAGGGGGAGCCAAGAAGACAGAATAAGTTGATAAATTGATGAAAAAGCAATTTATTATGGGGCAGCGTGAACTATCAAAAAGACATGTAAATGGAGTTATTGTAAAATGAGATGAGGAGGTTAATGTTATGAAAAAATTGATATTTGTTTGTACAATATTATGTTTAAGTTTATGTATGATTTATGTAAATAACAGTAATTGCAATGCGATGGTTAAAGAAATACATTCAAATAACATAAAAAAATATATTGATGAAAAGGAAACATTTATTGCATATTATGATATTGATAAGAATACTACTGATATATACACAGGTACAGATATAGATGTCATTATTAACCAAAAAAGTGTGGCATTATACATAGAAAACCTAAATATCCGACAAAATTATTATTTGGTAATATTGATATACTTAGGAAAGGACATATAATAAATAAAATTATAAGTTATAATAGCGAGAATGATGAGAGTGAGAGACCAACTATTATTGGTAGTGATGATAGAGTGATTGTAGAAGCGCATAAAAGGTATACAATGCCAGTATGTGCTACGGCTGATTTAACAGAATCTTATGGATACCCATCGGGTTTTAATAACAACATGGTTTACTGTTCGGGTTATGTGACAGATAAGTATTATTGCACAATAGAGACTTCTTTGGATTCTTCGCATGGACAAAGTGGTTCTCCGATTTTTACACAAGGTGGTTATGCTATAGGAATTCTTCATGGAGGAAATGGGGAAGCTACATTTGGAAGACAGTTAGAAACGGGGCTTACAAGTTGGTTGAATGATAAAGGATATTTTGATTAACTTATTGTATTGTTCAAGAAGGGAGTATGTTATGAAAAAAATATTGGTTTGTATGCTATTAGCGTTTGTATTTTGTTTAAGTATTGATATGTTTTCTGCTAATGCGAAAGCAGATATGAAGGTAAATACTATAGAAATCAGTGTTAACGGCAGAGCTAAGCTGGCTGCTCCAAAGAAGATGCGCAACGTCAAATGGAAATCATCTAATACGAAGATTGTTAAGGTCAGCAAAAAAGGAGTTATCAAAGGAAATAAGCCCGGTAAGGCAAAGATAACAATGAAATCAGGTAAGGTGCACAAAAGTATAAAGGTAGTTGTCCGAAAAAATCCTGAAAATAAAGTGCAGGAACTGATCACAACACAAGCGCCTCTTCCTGAAGCCATGGGAACACCTGTACCATCGCAGACACCTGTATCCACGCCGGAGCCTATAAGAAGAAGCTATTATTATGTATGCGATATTGTAGATGATTCTATATATCTGTCAGACAATATTTCATACTGCTACTTAACAGCCCTTTCGAAAGCCGCATGGGAAGAAAAACAAGTACCTGTAACGATTATAAATTCAATAACACATAAAGAAGAACCGGCAACATGGAACTCTATAGAAATAGGTGATTACATTGAAATTAAATCGCATGGAATTATGTTATATTCTTTTGGTTTTACCAACATTGATGGTGTTGTAATAAGGCAAAGACATCCATGGATAAAAACAAAGAAATTTACGTATATTGTTACAGAGAAGAATGGCAATGAATTCAAATATCAAGATGAATATGGATATATTTACAGTCAAAACTGGGAGGATATTATGGGTGCCGACAAGATGAAATTCTATGTTGGTGACAAAGAGGTCTCATATGATGATTTAAAGGTGGGAGATGAGATATGTCTCTGGCTTGATAATGGACGATATTCACACCCACGATATCCTACGGTGCAAAAGGTAGAAATAATCAGATAATTCAAGACAGGAAACAGTATAGTTGTCCGCTATAGAAAGTGTATGCTGTAGGTATGGTCAGTTTTTAGAGGAATAATATTTAACGTAAAAATAATTCACAGTAAACAGTTAATGATTTACTGTGAATTATTTTTATATCTGTTGCTGGAAATGTATATTTCAGCAAATAACTGTAAAAACTTAATAAAACTTACAATATATATTGACATAAAGTAATGAATTATGGCAAAATCAAACATATTACTACAGGCAAGTGCTGGAAGTGATGGAAGCACATGAAGTACTGAGAAGAAAATTAAAGGGCGTTATTTTGCAGGGATATTTATATATTTATAGTGCTTGCGAATTCAAATTATATCGACTATCTATATATTCGATTACAATACGTGTTGTTTCTTCAAGTCCAAGCTTACTACTGTTAATAGATAAATCGTAGTTCCTAGAATCCCCCCACTTACGCTCGCAATAATAATTATGATATTCTTTTCTTTTTCTATCATTTTGTTGAATCATTTTATTTGCTTTATCTCTTGAAATGTTATTGCATTCCATTGTACGGATAATTTTCTGTTCCATATCACCGAGAACAAATATGCTAATCATATAAGGATTCTCCTTAAGGATAGTTTCTGCACATCTTCCAACTATAACAAACGAGTCTCCTGCAGCAGCCTTACGTTTTATAAAATCAAACTGCATTCTTGCTATGTTTTCTTCAGGTGAATTACTATATCCCCGAACTGTTCTTGTTAAAAAAGGATTTCTTCGTTTTTCATCATATTTCTCAAAATCGTCTGAATTTATGTTTTTTTCACTTGCTATCTTTTCGAGCAAATCACGATCATATAACGGAATCTGGTATCTTTCAGCAAGTTTTTGTGCAATCACATGACCTCCACTTCCAAATTCACGTCCCAAAGAAATTATTAACTGTTTTTCCATATTATCATTCCTCCTTATAAGTATCGCAGATAAATACATACCATCGAAATTAGAATTACAATAATGGTTGCTGGAACACATACCTTACAATATTTTTTCCAACTGATTGGATAACCTTCCTTTGCTGCCATTGATGTTTCAACAACATTTGCAGAAGCACCTATTGTAGTAGCATTTTCTCCTATATCTGTTTTGTATTTATCCAATATAATCAAGACAAACATAAATAAAAATATGACTAATGCAAATAATTTAGCTATCATTTTTCCTCTAATTTCATAAAAACGCCACTACTGACTGTGATTATAGTAACTTTTTATGTTTTTAAAATTATTGTTTAAATAAATATATAACCTAGTCTCTCAGCGAGTGTATGCCCTTTCAGATGTACTCCAATTCTTGTTTTACCAATAATTGTAACAATTATAATAAGCTCGCTTTCTATATATCTTGAAGAGTTATTGTCATTTTATATAATTCATCGTACTCATAAATTCTAAGAATCTGATGAACTCTATCAATCTCCCACGGCTTTACGGTGACCGTATGAAACCATGGAAAAAATCGAAAGCTTGTGGTAAAATGTTGGAAACAAGTGTTATTCTTTAATTTCCGTTGCTCATTGTACTGACGCGGCAACAGTTTTTTCTTTTTTGCGACCAAATTAACTGCTGACTGATCCGGCATGAACATCTTTTAATTTCTGCATAAATTACGACATTCTACGAAATAAATTACGACATTCTACGAACATTTTATTTTCCCTAATCTTTTTCAAATTCAAAAGCATAACTCCTGAATTGATATAATCTCTCCGATACCACCTTTTTCTAAAAAACCATGAACCATAATAGTCAAGCACTCCTGCCACTTCATAGTCACTAATATCCATTTCATAAAAATCTCTTGGATTAACTCTGCAGATTACATCTGCATCCAAATATAATATTTTATCTGGCAATTCTTCTGACATATCCGCAAATAGTCTTAACATACAGTATGGGGTAAATCTTGTCTGCACGTTTACACCGTCAATCAATTTCTTCCAACTATCTGGAAGTATGATCCTTTTTGCAAAGCTTTCCTCATTCAAGTCTTTTAAATAACAATTTACTCTGTCCACACATGATGAAGAAATCATTTCATAATGACTGTCATTTTCTTGCCAGTCCATTGTCAATATATACACATGTAATGGATCTAACGCATGTAATCCAACAGAAATTGCCGACATAATGATTCCCTTTTCAATGTTTCTATCACCACAATATAAAATATTCATTTTCTTTCCTCATAAACCCAGTATTCATTATAATGGCTCAGTTGTCAAGACAAAAATTTAATATTATTATAATGAACTGATATGTTGGCGGGTTACATGGGGAAA
>CAKSBI010000043.1 GCA_934437985.1 uncultured Lachnospiraceae bacterium | reverse complement strand
AAAATAAGGAGGACATGTATATGGCTGATAATTTTGGAACACCTCATATTAATGCGCATCCCGGAGATTTTGCTAAGACGGTGCTGCTTCCGGGTGACCCTCTCAGATCTAAGCGTATAGCAGAGAATTACCTTGAGGATGCTGTACTTATTAACAATGTAAGAGGCGTGCAGGGATATACAGGAAAGTATAAGGATGTACCTGTTACCGTGATGGCAAGTGGAATGGGAATGCCTTCAATGGGAATATACAGTTATGAGCTGTATAATGAGTTTGGGGTTGAGAATATTATACGGATTGGTTCTGCAGGTGGAATTGCGGATGATGTGAAGCTGCGTGATATTATAATTGCAATGGGATGTTCTACTAATTCAAGCTTTGCTGACCAGTATAATCTGCCTGGATGTATGGCACCACTTGCCGATTTTTCGCTAATGGAGGCAGCGGTGAAAGTATGCCGTGATAAGGAGAGCATATTCCATGTTGGTAACATACTTACTTCAGATGTATTTTATAATGATGATGCGGAGTTTAATAATAAATGGAAAAAGATGGGCGTACTGGCTGTTGAAATGGAAACGGCAGCATTGTATTATACGGCAGCACGTTTTGGAAAGAAAGCTCTGGCAATATGTACTGTGTCTGACCATGTCATGACAGGGGAATCACTGCCTGCAATTGAGAGACAGGAATCATTTTCGGAAATGATGGAGATTGCGCTTGAGACGGTGGTAAGAGTGAGCTAAGTAATACGATATAGAGGCTGCGTTAAAGCTGATGGGCGGGGATTGGTGGAATTTATAAAAAAGTTGTTGACAAAACAGTTTTTATATTGTAGACTTGAAAAAGTCGGACGTAAGAGTTCTGATAGTGTGCCAGTAGCTCAGCTGGATAGAGCAACGGCCTTCTAAGCCGTTTGTCGGGGGTTCGAATCCCTTCTGGCACGTTTTTCATTTTATAATGAAATATGGTGGGTATAGCGCAGTTGGTTAGCGCGCCAGATTGTGGCTCTGGAGGCCAAGGGTTCGAATCCCTTTATCCACCTTATTGGGCTATCGTCAAGCGGTAAGACACAGCACTTTGACTGCTGCATTCGCTGGTTCGAATCCAGCTAGCCCAGCTTTTTGGGAAAGAAGTTGCTGGAGATACCGCGTGATTTAATATATATGACTGTTTGTATAACAGTCTATTTTTTTACCCATGTGGAATGGGGAGATATGCCAGGAAAACAAAATAGTGTTGACAAATCAAAAATCATATTGTAGAATTTAATGCAATTGAATGTTTTAATAAGGCTGATATAATTAATCAATAAAGAGCATTACTTTAATTTTTAATTAAAGTAAAGTAATATTTATATTTTAATCAAATGCGATGAAGAGGAGAAAGCATAAGTAATACGCTTTTCAGAGAGTTGCCGGCTGGTGCGAGACAACATCGTGGCTTATGTGATTACTCACCTTGGAGCAGTGTTGCTGAATTGAATCAGTAGGCAATGCCGGAATCCCACCGTTATCCCGGGAAGCAGTTAATTGACTGTGATGAGTGGCTGTTGTATGCAGCAATAGGAGTGGTACCGCGGGTATTGTATTAATATGATTTTATACATGGCTCGTCTCTTAAGAGTAATCTTATGAGATGGGTTTTTTATTTTGCCGGAAGTAAAGGAAAAAGAATTATAGCAGCCGGTCAGAGCATGTAATGTAAAAGCTTACAATATATTATATTTAAAGAAGTAATATTATATTTAATATGGGGAGGTTTGAGAATTATGATGGATGTAACCAAGTATAGCCCGGGTTATTATAACCCACCTAAGAATGAGTACAAATGGGTCCGCAAGGATCATATTGAAGCTGCTCCGCTGTGGTGTAGTGTTGACCTGCGGGACGGTAACCAGAGCCTGATAATCCCGATGGGTCTTGATGAGAAGGTGCGGTTCTTTAAAATGCTCGTTGATATGGGATTTAAAGAAATTGAGGTTGGTTTTCCGGCGGCAAGTGATACAGAGTATAATTTTCTAAGAACACTTATTGATAAGAATATGATACCGTCGGATGTTACGGTCCAGGTGCTTACACAGTGCAGGGACCATATAATAAGAAAGACCTTTGAGGCACTTGAAGGAGCACCTAATGCTATAGTTCATTTTTACAATTCCACAAGTGTTGCCCAGAGAGAGCAGGTATTCAGAAAGTCAAAAGAAGAGATTATGGAGATTGCGGTAGATGGTGCAAAGCTTGTCAAGGAGCTTGCAGATGAGTATAATGGCAATTTCAGATTTGAATACAGCCCGGAAAGCTTTACGGGAACAGAACCTGAATATGCACTGGATGTGTGTAATGCGGTTCTTGACGTACTTAGGCCTACACCTGATAATAAGGTTATCATTAACCTTCCGGTAACGGTATCGATGAGTATGAGCCATGTATATGCTAATCAGATTGAATATCTTAGTGATAATATGAAATACAGGGAGAATGTTATTCTTTCGGTGCATCCCCATAATGACCGTGGATGTGGTGTTGCCGATGCTGAGTTGGCAGTTCTTGCAGGTGCAGACAGAATAGAAGGAACACTGTTTGGTAATGGTGAGAGAACCGGTAATGTTGATATAATAACACTTGCCATGAATATGTACAGCCATGGTGTTGACCCGCATCTTGATTTCTCTGATATGCCTGAGATTGTTAAGGTATATGAGGAGGTTACGGGAATGCATGTATATGAGAGAACACCTTATGCAGGTGCACTTGTATTTGCGGCGTTCTCGGGAAGCCATCAGGATGCGATTGCCAAGGGCATGAAATGGAGGGCAGAAAAAAACCTTCACGAGTGGACAGTTCCGTACATTCCGGTTGACCCGACAGATATTGGAAGAACCTATGATTCCGATGTAATACGTGTTAACAGCCAGAGTGGTAAAGGTGGAATCGGATATGTTCTTGCACTTAACTACGGCTATGAGCTTCCAAAGGATATGAGGGAACACTTCTCATACACAGTTAAAGGTGTATCGGACAGAACCCACAGTGAGATGAAGCCGGATGAGATTTATGCTATATTTAAAGATAACTACCTCAATAAGACATCACCGCTTGAAGTGGTCGAGGCTCATTTCGTCCAGGAAGACGGAATACTTGCAAAAGTAAGCCTTAAGCTCAATGACAATGTAAATGAGGTGTCATCACACGGTAATGGACGCCTTGATGCGGTGAGTAACGCAATTAAGAAGTATACAGGTATTAAGTTCAAGATTGAGCATTATTCAGAGCACAGTCTTGCACATGGCTCTAACAGTGATGCAGCCGCATACATGGGAATCAGACTTGAAAATGGTGAGATGGCATGGGGGGCAGGAACAGATTCGGATATTATAAAAGCCGGCATCAAAGCGCTTGTAAGTGCATATAACGACAGTAATTATATTGTGTGATGCTAATCTGTTTATTCTATGAAGGATATAATATAAATAATAAATTAAGGAGATGAATTACATGGGAATGACAATGACTCAGAAGATTCTTGCAGCACATGCAGGTCTTCCATCAGTTAAGGCAGGGCAGCTGATCAATGCTAAGTTAGATATAGTTCTTGGTAATGATATCACAACGCCTGTAGCTGTTAATGAATTTAATAAGGCTGGATTCGACAGTGTATATGATAAGAGCCGGATTAATATAGTGCTGGATCATTTTACACCTAATAAGGATATAAAGGCAGCTGAACAGTCTAAGACCTGCAGACAGTTTGCGTGTAAATATGATATAGATAATTTCTATGATGTAGGTGAGGTTGGTGTAGAGCACGCACTTTTACCTGAGAAAGGGATAGTAACTGCCGGAGACTGTATAATTGGAGCAGACAGCCATACATGTACTTACGGTGCTGTCGGAGCATTTTCTACAGGTGTAGGAAGTACTGACATGGCTGCCGGAATGGCAACCGGAATGTGCTGGTTCAAGGTTCCGTCTGCAATGAAGATTACACTTACAGGTAAGTTAAGCAAGGGTGTTTCCGGTAAAGATGTAATACTTGATATTATCGGACGCATTGGTGTTGACGGTGCGTTGTACCAGAGTATGGAATTCACAGGTGATGGGGTTAAGAGCCTTACTATGGATGACCGTCTTACAATATGTAACATGGCAATTGAGGCGGGTGCCAAGAATGGTATATTTCCTGTTGACGACATAACGAGGGAATATCTTGATGGCAGAACACAGAGAGAGTATGTTGTATATGAAGCTGATGAGGATGCAGAGTATACTACAGAGCTTACAATCGATCTTGATAAGCTTGAGCCGACTGTATCATATCCTCATCTTCCTGAGAATACACATGTTGTTACGGATGCGAAGGATATTGAAATAGACCAGGTTGTTATCGGAAGCTGTACTAATGGAAGAATATCTGATATGGAAGCAGCATATGAGATTCTTAAAGGTAAAAAAGTTAAAAAGGGACTTCGTGTAATTGTTATTCCTGCAACGCAGGCAATATACAAGGAGTGTATTAAGAGAGGATATCTTGAGGCATTCATTGATGCAGGCTGTGTTGTATCTGCACCTACATGCGGACCATGCCTTGGCGGATATATGGGAATCCTTGCTGCAGATGAGAAATGTGTGTCAACTACAAACAGAAACTTTGTAGGACGTATGGGACATGTAACAAGTGAAATCTATCTTGCAAGCCCGGCTGTAGCTGCTGCTTCAGCGCTTACGGGTTATATTAGTGATCCAAGGGAGGTACTGTAATATGAAGGCTAACGGAAAAGTACATAAATATGGTGACAATGTAGATACAGACGTAATCATTCCGGCTCGTTATCTTAACACCCCGGATGCAAAGGAACTTGCGTCACATTGCATGGAAGATATTGACAGGGAATTTGTTAATAAGGTAAATGAGGGAGATATAATGGTAGGTGGTTTCAACTTTGGCTGTGGTTCATCAAGAGAGCATGCACCGCTTGCAATTAAGACCGCCGGAATATCATGCGTTATCGCCAAGACATTTGCAAGAATATTTTATCGTAACGCTATCAACATCGGACTTCCGATTCTTGAGTGTGAAGCTGCCAGCGATGCGATTGAAGATGGTGACCAGGTTGAGATTGACTTTAACACAGGTGTCATAACAAATGTGACAAAAGGTGAGACATACAGTGCCGAGCCATTTCCTGAGTTCATTCAGGATATTATCTCGGCTGGTGGACTTATGGCATCTATTAAGAAGTAGCCCCTTTTGAGCAGAGGATTATGAGAGTGTATCATAATTTATCATAATATGAGGAGAATGATTATGGAAAAGAATATAGCAGTTATCCGTGGTGACGGAATTGGACCGGAGATTGTAAATGAGGCAATTAAAGTTCTTGATGCGGTTGCCGCAAAATACGGACATACATTTAACTATGAAGATGTTGATATGGGCGGCTGCGCTATTGATAAATGGGGAGAGCCGCTTCCACAGGCAATGCTTGATAAATGTCTTGCATCAGACAGTGTCCTTCTTGGTGCTGTCGGCGGACCGAAATGGGATGGTGTCCCGGGAGACAAGAGGCCAGAGAAGGGACTTCTTTCACTCCGTGGAGGAATGAAGCTGTTTTCTAACAACAGACCTGCCAAAATATGGGGGCAGCTTGCCGACGCAAGTCCGCTTAAGCCTTCAATCGTTGAAAAGGGTATTGATTTTATTATTGTCCGTGAGCTTATCGGTGGCGTATATTTTGGAAGCCACTCAACAGCAGAGAAAAATGGTGAGCCTGTAGCTACAGATATTATGGAGTATTCGGAACACGAGATTGAGAGGATCGGACGAATAGGATTTGAGACAGCTATGAAGCGTAATAAGAAGCTTACAAGCGTTGACAAGGCTAACGTTCTTGATACAAGCCGTCTCTGGAGAAAGGTTATGCACAGACTTGCAGGGGAGTATCCGGAGGTTGAATATACTGACATGTTAGTTGACAACTGTGCAATGCAGATAGTAAAGGATCCTTCGCAGTTTGACGTAATTGTTACTGAAAACCTATTTGGAGATATCCTTTCTGATGAGGCAAGTATGATTACAGGTTCTATAGGAATGATACCCTCTTCAAGTCTTGGGGAGACAAGCTGTGGACTGTATGAGCCGATCCATGGTTCTGCGCCTGATATTGCAGGACAGAACAAGGCTAATCCGATAGGAACAATCCTTTCTGCTGCGATGATGCTCCGTTTCAGCTTTGATATGCCGGAGGAGGCTGATGATATTGAGGCAGCAGTTAATAAAGTGCTTGATGCAGGGCTTCGCTGTGGGGATATTATGGAAGAGGGCTGCACACTTGTTGGATGCAAGGAAATGGGTGACGCGGTAGTTGCCAATCTGTAACAGTATAGAAAATGGGACCGGTAAATTGTTGTATATTTACCGGTCTTGTTGTATTATATATAAATGTGCGTGTATTATATGCACAGATGTGGAAATATGACAGGAGACATAATATGGAATACTATAGCAGGACGATCAATAAGTTAATAGAAGAGTTGTCAAGGCTTCCCGGGCTTGGCTCCAAGACAGCCAGACGCCTGGCATTTCATATTATCAATATGCCTGAGGAGCATGTACAGAGTCTTGCAGATGCGATGGTGGATGCAAGAAAAAATGTACGTTATTGTAAAGAATGCTTTACGATAACTGACCAGGATGTGTGTCCGATATGCAGCAGTACCAAACGTGACCACAGCAAAATCATGGTAGTTGAGGAATCTAAGGATCTTGCAGCCTATGAAAAGGTGGGGCATTATGATGGTGTCTATCATGTATTACATGGCGTAGTTAATCCACAGCTTGGTATTACCCCTGCTGATATTAAGGTCAAGGAGCTTATTAAACGTCTTGAAGGTGATATTGAAGAGGTTATTATTGCGACCGGTTCAACTACGGAGGGTGAAGCAACGGCAATGATAATCAGCAAGTTTATTAAGCCGACAGGAATTAAGGTTACGAGAATCGCAAGCGGTGTTCCGGTTGGCGGGGACCTTGAATATGTTGATGAGGTAACACTGATGCGGGCTCTTGACGGAAGAATAGAGATGTAGGTGATATTTGATGAAGAATTTTAGAGCTAAGAATATAATAATAAGTGTATTTATGCTGGTGGCTGTATCCTGTTCATGTGCATTTATGTATAACAGCACTGCAGAAGCGCAGACAATTATAAGTGAGACGCCGTATTATGATGCTGGCCTTAACTGCTATGTCCAGGTTACAACAGAGACATACACAGAGTATTCTGCGCAGCTTGGCTGTAATGTTGTAAAAAAGAAGACAACAACTACGTATTATACGTATAAGGACAACAATTACGTACTTTTAAATCAGACCCTGAAGGATGAGGTTGTATCATATGAACCTGTTGCAACAGCGTCACCGTCAGGAATGCCACAGACATCACCATCGCCTTACCCACAGCAGACACCGCAGCCATCAGCAACGGCCGCACCCACAGCTGCTGCAACAGAGACGCCTGCAGCTATTAAGCTGACGGCTCCTGTGATAGAAGTTAACAGAAAAAGCAATACAAAAGCGCGCATAAGGTGGAAAGCTGTTGAAAATGCAGATGGTTATATAATATACAGATCTGCTAAGGAATATAGTGGATATACCAAAGTCAGGAAGGTAAGGGATGGATTGAAGACCGGTTACAGTGACAGCGGGCTCAATTCTAAAACCACCTATTATTATAAGGTCCGTGCATACCAGGAGACTGATACGGATATCCGTTATACAAAGCTTTCTGAGCCGGAGCAGCTTGTCACAATGAATGTGAAGAAGATTGAGGCTAAGTTTGATAAGCTGAAAAAGATGTATCCGGATGGCATGTACTGGAATCATGTAAAATATAAGGTTGGTGCTGCCCAGTCTACATATGGATATGTGACCAGATACCCATGTAAGCATAATGGCAGGTTAACAATTGGGGGGAGAACCCTCTATAATATGAGCTCAACGTGTAATTACTACAATTATTTTGTTGATGGGAAACTGATAAGGGGATACCAGTGTGCGGGATTTGCGGCACTGCTTAATGATAAGGTGTTTGGTTCAGGGAAGTTTACTTCTTTCCGTGATTATAAAAAAGCAAAGGTTGGTGACTGCTTAAGATATAATAATGAACATTCCGCAATTATTATTTCCAAGCACTCTAATTATATTAGGGTAGCAGAATGTAATTATGGGAATGAATGTAAGATAAAATGGGGAAGGAAGATTAAGAAGAAGGAACTTGGCAACGTTGTTTTTTACCGTAAATGATGACGTGACTGGCGTATTCCGGTGTATATGAAGTCGGCAAGGTGCATGACAAGGCTTAACCTTGTTGTCTGGAGCAGCATCTGGTTCAGCATACCTGAGATGCCGACAATGCCGGTTATATAGATATCACCAATTGCCTGCAGGTCCTTGCCGACGCCGATACCGGGACGGAGGCAGCCTTTTCCCATGGTTACATAGCCGACGTGCCTGCTGATTCCCAAAGAGGCATCAATGGCAATGATCAGTGGATTGTAATACGTGGCATTAATGGTACTGATAGTCTCGGCAAGGTTGCGTGCATGTACAGGATTGTCCAGGGTTCCGTATACAGTATATTGCCTGTAAGAGCGTGACAGCTTTTCGCCCACCAGCGGCCCAAGGCAGTCTCCGGTAGCGCGGTCAGAGCCGACACATACGATTATTACGTCACGTTCAGGTGCGTCGTATTCATGCAGAAGTTTTGCAAAGCTCCTGCTAAACTCCCATCGGGAGTTTATTTTTTTGGGATCATAATACTCTGTTTTTTCTATAAGGGAAGTAGTCAATATAGTTGCCTCCTTTAATTTATTATTCATTTAATTCGTTAATAAACAATCAACTCGATTCGTTAATCAACTCAATTCATTAATCAATCCGGCCTGCATTTACAACCGGATATCGTGTCTCTTTGGGGGAGCGGGTATAGCACAATTGTGGACATAATCAGAATAGTTTAGTCATTATCATAAAAAAATATCATCGCATATTCCGATATAAGATTACATTTCCGTAGATTAATAATGTGTATTATATATTATTCTGGCTGTATATGCGGAATAATGAAAATGTGATTCTAATGACAAAATATGGATGTAATGCTAATGTTGATATGTAAGATGGAGGTGAAGCTATATGAAAGAGACACCTAAGAATATCAGACAGATTGGTGCGATGGACCCAAACCACAAAATATATGTAGAGGACTACGTTATTACATATACGCGGAATCTGGGTGAAGAGTTGATGAAAGAAAATGATGAGGGATACCGGGCTGCCGTGCTTCTTGGAATGAAGGATATTCAGGGAAAAGAAATAAAAACTTATGTAAGTGGAATGGTCCGTATTGAAAACTTTTCATTATCAGGTGAATCTGTATTTTCAAATGAAATATGGTCAGGAATATACGATAAAATAAAAAGTTATTTTGAGGATGAAGAGATAGTCGGCTGGATGTTCATAAGCAATATGGACAGCCGGGTAGAGGAGTCCAAGCTTATTAATATACATAGCAGCAATTTTAATGGTAAAAATATGATATTTATCAGATATAATTGTGAAGACCAGGAGGAAAAAGCATATGATTATATCAATAATCAGTTTATTTTCCGCAAGGGATTCTATGTGTATTATGAGAAAAATGTGACAATGCAGAATTATATGCTTGCGGGCAGGCGGGAAAGAAAGCAGGAATATGAACCTGCGGATATTGTACAGGATGTCAGGGAGGTTATTAACAGGAGAAGTGAGGAGCACGAAACCAGGAGACTTGTACGTTCAATATATGCAACCGGGATGCTTGTTGCAGCTGTGGCGCTTCTGATTGGTTCAACTGCAATATATAATATGAACAATAACGGTTCTAAGGTTATGTATTCTGATGAAGAGACAAAATCCGTATTTAATAATGAGGAAGCGGTATCAGGTGCGGCAATTAAGGCTTCGGATGCATCAGCGGGTATTGCAGCGGTTATGGAGTACGGCATACAGCCTGCGTCCGAAACAGGGGAGGAAGCGGCAGATTTGGAGCCTGCTGATGAGTCCGCTGCTGCTACGGCGGCAGCAGTTTCAGATCGTGACCGGGAGGAGACTTCAGATGATGATGTACAGACGGCAGCAGCTCCCGAGAAGTCATTTTATATAGTAAAAAATGGTGATAGTCTGGGTAGGATATCAGAAAATATATATAATTCAGTTGATTATGTTGAAATGCTCATGAAAGCTAACAATTTAAAAGACCCTGATATGATATTCGAGGGACAGAAGCTTAAAATTCCGGATAAATCTGAAAAGGAACTTCAATAAGTATATTTCGATAAAATCTTTCGGGTAAGAAAATGTTTCAAGTAAGTTAAAAATATGGTACAATTAAAATTATCATATGAGGGACAAAATACTTTTTGACCCTCATATCATGAAATACAGGTTGGAGGAATACACGTGGGAACACTTAATGAACGAAGTGGGGAATATCGTCTGGCACGTGAAAAAACCAGAAAGAAGATTATAGCTGTAATTACTGTGATACCTGCAGTATTATTTTTTGCATATATTATATGGTTTATATGGAATGGTGTCCGTAACAAGGAGTATCATGGGTATAATACGGTGCAAAGCTACGACAGAACAGACAGTAATACTGTGACATATATGAATTATGGTGATAATATCCTCAAGTACAGCCGTGATGGTGCCATGGCGATGGATGCTGATGGCAATACGTTATGGAACGGCAGTTTTGAGATGCAGAATCCAATGGTTGACTGCAGGGGAAGTTATGTGGCGGCCGCAGATACAGGCGGAAGAGAGGTTTACGTATATAGCGGGGAAGATTCAGGTACTGTTATTGATGTACCTCTGCCGGTACAGGCAGTCAGGGTGGCGGCACAGGGAGTTGTGGCAGTTTTGCTTGAAGATGAGAACTCCAACAGTATCAACCTCTATAATCCGTATGACTCATCCAACAAGCTTCTTGTCGAAGTACCGACTAATGTTAAGACAGATGGTTATCCGGTTGATATTGCCCTGTCTCCGGATGGACAGAGCCTTGTAACGACATATCTTACGGTTAATGGTGGGGCAACCGAGAGCAGGGTCTGCTTTTACAACTTTTCGGAGGTTGGTCAGGATAAGAATAGAATTGTTGGTGGTAAGACGTATGATTCGTCACTTGTTTCCAAGATAGAATTTGTTAATGATGATACAGTATGTGTATTCCTTGACAATGGATTTACGCTTTTTAGGAATATGAAGCAGCCTGCAGAGATATACAGCGAAGAATTTGAAAGTGAGATTAAGAGTGTTGTGTATGATGAAGGGTATGTCGGTTTTATTTTTGAACAGGGAGATGGTGACGGTAAATACAGCTTAAAGCTGTATGATGCGGACGGAAAAGTTATCCTTGACAGCGGTATTGATTATGAGTATGAGAGTGTATATCTGGATGGTCCGGAGGTAATTTTTATGTCAACGAAAGGGTGTAATATAATTAAGACTAATGGAGTATGTAAGCTCAGATGTGATTTTGACACAGGAGTAAGGTATCTGTTTGGTACCGGAAAAGATGATACATATTTTATGATAGATGACAGGATGATCAATATAGTAGAATTGACAGAGGATGATGTATAAATGAATGCAATGGCGGTTATCTCAGGCATTATTGTGCTTGCAATGATGCTTGATGGATACAGGATAGGATTAATAAGGTCGGTATTTTCGATAATAAAGCTGATCGTGTCGGCAGCAATTGCGGCACTTACGGTATATTGTGCCACGACGATAGTGCCTCCGGCACTTAAGTATATTATTCCGGGTATATTTATTGCGGTCGTTGGGTTGGTATTTGTATTGGCCGGGCTGATTGTAAGGATGCTTAATATTGCAGACAGAATACCGGGGGTGAGGATGGTCAACAGACTGGCAGGGATTGTATCCGGCGCTTTATATGGAATCGTATGCCTGTGGATATTATTTATTGTAATCATGTATTTTTCTGACACCGAATATGGGAATGTTTTACTTGAAATGATTAAAGATGATAAGACACTGACATTTTTGTATAATCTCAATCCATTTGATATAATAATTGATAAATGGAATATATTAGTAGACTTACCGAACTAAAATATCGCTATGGGATGGAATTTCGGATTGCAGGTAACTTTCGGAATTTAAGTGGGATTTTTGCTTGACAACAGGAATATGGAGCTATATAATAATTGAGCGTGCATTTTTGTGCGCTCAAATTTATATGCAGGAGGTGAAAATTAATGCCAACTTTTAACCAATTAGTAAGAAAAGGTAGAAAGACAGTAGAGAAGAAGTCAACTTCTCCAGCTCTTCAGCATGGCTACAATTCTCTTAAGAAGAAAGCTACTAACACAAGCTCACCGCAGAAGAGAGGTGTATGTACTGCAGTTAGAACAGCTACTCCTAAGAAGCCTAACTCAGCTCTTAGAAAAACAGCCAGAGTTCGTCTTTCTAACGGAATCGAGGTTACCAGTTATATCCCGGGCGAAGGCCATAACCTTCAGGAGCACAGTGTTGTTCTTATCAGAGGTGGTAGAGTAAAGGACCTTCCAGGTACACGTTATCATATCATTCGTGGTACATTGGATACAGCAGGTGTTGCTAACAGAAAGCAGGCCCGCTCAAAGTATGGTGCTAAGAGACCAAAAGCCGCTAAGTAGTCACTAATTCAAAAAAGTACCGGATTAATTTTTACTTCATTATTTTATATATGAAAAAGAATTAAGACTGGTGCGGACACAGAATCGTGAGTACCTGTGATTTAATAAGAGTAAAAATATTATTAAGGAGGGAAGTATCGTGCCACGTAAAGGACATATTCAGAAAAGAGATGTGTTAGCAGATCCTGTTTACAAGAATAAGGTTGTTACTAAGCTTATTAACAATATTATGCTTGATGGTAAGAAGGGTGTTGCACAGAAGATCGTATATGGTGCGTTTGAAATGCTTTCAGAGAAGACCGGAAAAGATGCTCTTGAGGTTTTCGATGAGGCTATGAATAACATCATGCCATCTTTGGAGGTTAAGGCAAGACGTATCGGTGGTTCAACTTACCAGGTTCCAATCGAGGTAAGACCGGACAGACGTCAGGCGTTAGCACTTCGCTGGTTAGTATTGTTCTCACGTAAGAGAGGCGAGAAGACCATGAAGGAAAGACTTGCTAATGAGATTATGGATGCAGCTAACAATACTGGTGCTGCAGTTAAGAGAAAAGAAGATATGCATAAGATGGCTGATGCTAATAAGGCATTCGCACATTACAGATGGTAATATCTTTATTTACTATAATTATATAAGGAGGAAATATCCTTGGCTGGAAGAGAATATCCATTAGATCGTACAAGAAATATCGGTATTATGGCGCATATTGATGCTGGTAAGACAACTCTTACAGAGCGTATCTTATACTATACCGGTGTTAACTATAAGATTGGTGATACTCATGAAGGTACTGCTACCATGGACTGGATGGAGCAGGAGCAGGAAAGAGGTATCACAATTACATCAGCCGCTACAACATGTCACTGGACATTAGAGGATCATCATAAGCCTAAGGCTGGTGCTTTAGAACACCGTATCAATATTATTGATACTCCGGGACACGTTGACTTTACTGTTGAAGTAGAGCGTTCACTTCGTGTACTTGATGGAGCTGTTGGTGTATTTGATGCTAAGGCTGGTGTTGAACCACAGTCAGAGAACGTATGGCGTCAGGCCGACACATATAACGTTCCGCGTATGGCATTTATTAACAAAATGGACAAGTTGGGAGCTGATTTCTTCTATTCAGTCCAGACAATTGTTGACCGTCTTGGAAAGAATGCAATTCCTGTACAGATTCCAATTGGCAAGGAAGATGATTTCATCGGACTTGTTGACTTATTCGAGATGGAAGCATATTACTACAAAGATGACAAGGGTGAGGACATTGAGATAACAACTATCCCTGATGATCTTAAGGCTGATGCAGACAAATGGCATGAGAACCTTGTTGAGAAGATATGTGAGTTAGACGATGACCTTATGATGATGTACCTTGAGGGAGAAGAGCCGTCAGTTGATGAGCTTAAGAAGGTTCTTCGTAAGGCTACAATAGCATGTGAGGCAGTTCCTGTATTCTGTGGTTCAGCATACAAGAATAAGGGTGTTCAGAAGATGCTTGATGGTGTTATTGAGTATATGCCTGCACCAACAGATATCCCGGATATCACAGGTGTTGATCCTGATGGTAATGAAGTAGTACGTCATTCATCAGATGATGAGCCATTCTCAGCTCTCGCATTCAAGATTATGACAGACCCATTCGTTGGTAAGCTTGCATTCTTCAGAGTTTATTCAGGTACTATGAATTCAGGTTCATATGTACTTAACGCAACAAAAGACAAGAAGGAGCGTGTTGGACGTATCGTTCAGATGCATGCTAATTCACGTACAGAGATAGAGAAAGTTTATTCAGGAGATATCGCTGCAGCTGTTGGTTTCAAGATTACAACAACAGGTGATACAATCTGTGATGAACAGCATCCGGTAGTTCTTGAGTCAATGGAATTCCCAGAGCCTGTTATTGAGCTTGCAATTGAGCCAAAGACTAAGAATGACCAGGGCAAGATGGGTGAAGCTTTGGCAAAGCTTGCTGAAGAAGATCCTACATTCCGTGCACATACTGATCCTGAGACTGGTCAGACAATTATTGCCGGAATGGGTGAGCTTCATCTTGAAGTTATCGTAGACAGACTTCTCCGTGAGTTCAAGGTAGAGGCTAATGTAGGTGCACCTCAGGTTGCATACAAAGAGACATTTACTAAGGCTGTTGATATTGACAGTAAGTATGCTAAGCAGTCTGGTGGACGTGGTCAGTATGGTCACTGTAAAGTTAAGTTTGAGCCAATGGATCCTAACGGCGAGGAGCAGTTCATTTTCGAGTCAACAATCGTTGGTGGTGCTATTCCTAAGGAATACATCCCTGCAGTTGGTGCCGGTATTGAGGAAGCGGCTAAGGCTGGTATCCTTGGTGGATATCCGGTTCTTGGTATCAAGGCTAACGTATATGATGGTTCGTACCATGAAGTTGACTCTTCAGAAATGGCATTCCACATTGCCGGTTCTATGGCATTCAAGGAAGCTATGCAGAAGGGTGGAGCAGTACTTCTTGAGCCAATCATGAAGGTAGAAGTAACAATGCCTGAGGAATACCTTGGTGATGTTATTGGAAGCCTGAACGCTAAGCGTGGTCAGATCGAAGGAATGGATGACCTTGGCGGTGGTAAGATTGTCCGTGCATTCGTTCCACTTGCAGAGATGTTTGGTTACTCAACAGAGTTACGTTCATCAACACAGGGTCGTGGTAACTATTCAATGTTCTTCGAGAGATATGAGCAGGCTCCTAAGAGTGTTCAGGAGAAGGTTCTTGCTGCTAAGAAGAACTAATCTTGTGGCTTTATGGCATAAGATGGCAGAATGTATCACGTTTTATAACAAAAATACTGTACAGAATTACAAATAATGCTTGAAATTCTGTACAGTATGAAATATAATGAGATTATATTTGGCAATAATAGGACGTTGCCACGATAATATTTTATTGTAATCATTTTAAGGAGGAAGTTATAATGGCAAAAGAAAAGTTCAACAGAACAAAACCACATTGTAATATCGGTACAATCGGTCACGTTGACCATGGTAAGACAACACTTACAGCAGCTATTACCAAGGTTCTTTCAGAGAGAGTAGCCGGTAACTCAGCTACAGATTTTGAGAACATTGATAAGGCTCCGGAAGAGAGAGAAAGAGGTATCACAATCTCTACAGCTCACGTTGAGTATGAGACAGAGAAGCGTCACTACGCTCACGTTGACTGCCCAGGACATGCTGACTACGTTAAGAACATGATCACCGGTGCTGCTCAGATGGATGGCGCTATCCTTGTTGTTGCAGCTACAGATGGTGTTATGGCTCAGACAAAGGAGCATATCCTTCTTTCACGTCAGGTAGGTGTTCCTTATATCGTTGTATTCATGAACAAGTGTGATATGGTTGATGACGAAGAGCTTCTTGAGCTTGTTGAGATGGAGATCACAGAGCAGCTTGAAGAGTATGGGTTCACAGATTGTCCAATAGTTAAGGGTTCAGCTCTTAAGGCTCTTGAAGATCCAAATGGTCCATGGGGAGATAAGATCATGGAGCTTATGGACACTGTTGACAGCTATATTCCGGATCCACAGCGTGACACAGATAAAGATTTCCTTATGCCTATTGAGGATGTCTTCACAATTACAGGTCGTGGTACTGTTGCTACAGGTCGTGTTGAGAGTGGTGTACTTCACCTCAATGAGCCTGTTGAGATCGTTGGTATCAAGGAAGAGACTCAGAACACAGTTGTAACCGGTATTGAGATGTTCCGTAAGATGCTTGACGAGGCTCAGGCTGGTGATAACATCGGTGCTCTTCTTCGTGGTATTAACAGATCTGACATCGAAAGAGGACAGGTTCTTGCTAAGCCAGGTTCAGTAACCTGCCACAGAAAGTTTACTGCTCAGGTATACGTATTAAAGAAGGAAGAGGGTGGACGTCATAAGCCATTCTTCAATAACTA
>CAKSBI010000042.1 GCA_934437985.1 uncultured Lachnospiraceae bacterium | reverse complement strand
CACCCATATTTGCATCGTTCCATCAAGATATAATTTTGCATATTCAAGTGGTTCATCAATGGCAAGTGCGTTTAATGAACAGACTGATCCGGGTGTGGTTTTTAAATCCTTCTCAGCTTCCCAACAGTCAATACGGAGCATATAGCCAGCACTGGTATATACATCAATGCTGTTGCGTTGTGGATTGTATTCTGCAAATATTGTTCTCATCGTATCATATCTCCTTATCGTCCAATCAATCATTCGTTACAAAAATTAGAAGCATTTCAATCAGTTCACCATGTCGTTTTCATTTTATGTTATACTGTTTTAGAGGATTATCTTTCCCTTGTTTTTGCCCTTATCAGAGTTCGTAAATACTCATGGGACAATATAATACAAGGGAAACAATAAGGGAAAGCTCACCTGCGATAAACTCAGTGTTTTCAAGTGCTTGAGAGATATTTGATAATAAAATATAACAATTATTAAATCCCTTGGAATATATGAAATCTCAATTTCAAAATTTGAGCTGTTTGCCTGCCGTATTTTTCTTCAAGTTCGTTATAAATCTCGTCACACAATATATCCGCCGCTTATCGGAGCACGGGAAACACGAGTTCCGTTTTGGCAAATGATTTTTTCGCTGTTCATCGGGCACTCAATATCTTTTGGCGCCGTGTGTGAACGCAGCACTATGTTTCCGTTTTTGTCTGCAATACAGGCAGCAAGCGTGCTTGCCTTAAACAGCTCTATATAGCCGGTGTTTGATTGAATCATTCTGCAGCGTATGCTGCTTTTTTTCAGCATATTGATAAGTGAAAAAAGCATACAAATCGCCATCCACACTACGCAAATGTAATACAACGACTTGTGAACATATGAATTATTGCTCGGCGACACGGGCACGCCGCCCTTAAATGCAAAAACAAGCTAGTGCAAATCATTTGTTATGATCAGCAAAAACAGCACCGTTGGAATAATTGCAAGTAAGCCGTGCTTTGCACTTAGGCGAAAATCCTCGGATTTTCCAAAGCTCAGCGCAATATAAACTCCAAGTAGCGGAATAAACAGCATGGGCAGGTAATAAAGATACCATAGATAGCGTGATGCGGTGTCTGTGGCAACAATTTCATATTTCAGGGTACGAAACAACAGCCATAAAAGCATCAGCAGAGCCGTTAAGCGCAGGCAATGCCGCACCTGCGGCTGAGTGATGCGTTTGTCTATCGAATATCCCCACAGAGCAAAAAGCAGCATATAAAGCCCTGCCCTGACAATACTCAAAATTGATTTGTCGGTACTGTTCATTGCAAGTGCTCGACAGATATAAGCGGCAAAAATAATCCCAAAAACAATCATAAGTGAACTCAACTGCTTAATGTCTTTTTTCACGGATCAATCCTAGCTTTCATGTGATTTTTAGAGAAAAAATGTATTTTATAACAAAAGGCCTCCTATAATTTTAATATTTTATCATAGAAGACCTTGACATTGTTCATTTTACAGAGATTTTTCACAGGCTCGTAACTGCCTTTTGTCCCAATTATAATGTTTCGTTAACGATTGTAGTGACTGATGCAGTCTTTTTCCCGGCAGATGAGGTGTAGGTGGCGGTAATTGTTACTTTATATTGGGTGTATTGTTCGTCGCTGCCGGTTTCTTTGGACTTAATCTTAAGTTTGCAAGGTACTTTTTTGCCTGTTGTATCTGAAGTCAGTTTTACATATTTACTGATTGACTTATCGTTATCTACATTTTTAACAACAATTGAGTCTGATGTGAGACTTATGGAGGCTGTTTCAAATGAGACTTTTTCGGATAAGGTTGTGGTATTGCCGGCTGTATCTTTTACGGAATAGTTTATCTTCATGCCCCATCCGGAGGGCTTTACGGCAATCTGTACATCCGACTTGCCAAGTTTTGCAATATTATCTGAAACTTTTTTGATGCGGTTCTCAGCCCATTTTTTGTCAATTTTCTGTGTTACAGGGTACAGCTCTTTGAGCCCGCCCTTAAGTGTAAGAACAGGGGCTTCTTTATCTTCGACTGCATTAAATGTAAATGTGCTTGTGTGTCCGTAATCATCATGGGCGGTTATAATATACCGGTTATCTTTGCCTGACTTTGATATAGTCATGTGGTCATCCTTGCTTAATGCATAACCATTGTCAGTCAGTTTTATGTGCTTGTAGACATAGTCTTTATTGATCTCAGATATGTTTTTTGTATACATGGTTTCAGGAAGACCGGATATTACAGGTGGTTTAGTGTCTGTAACTGTAAATACGCAGCTTTCTTTGACCGTGTTCTTTTTTGAATCCTTAAATGAATATGTTACCTTGTATTTTCCGGGTTTGGACGGATTAAGCCTTGTTTTTATCTTGATATTGTTACTTGACATAGTACCTGCATGTACATCATATGCAATTATTCCCTGCAGATAATTTACTCCATATCCGCGCTCGACTGTACGGTCCTTCACGCCTGAAATAACTGATATGTCACTGCTCCAGGGATTTCTGTTGTCGGGGTCTGTAGGGTCCCACCGGCAGTCAGAAGGAACACGTACAGGCGATGGTTTGCCAAGCGGTCCGGCGTTTGAATCATTATATATAGTGACGTTTGTACCGGCCGGGCAGTTTTCGATTATCCATTTGGCATCACGGACTGACAGACGGACGCATCCTGCGGAAGCAGTCTGTCCGAGCTGGTTGTAGTATCTTGAAATAAGTGTATTTTTTTCATGGGTGTCATATGGTACGGAGTGGAACAGTATTGAGCCGGTAATTCTTGTTGCATATTGGGCCCATACACCATGGATCATCGCTTTCCAGTAATATTTATCGGAGGTTTTAAATGTTCCAAGGGGTGTATCGCGTCCGGCTGAGCATACCATTGACTTGTATGGCTTTGTGTACATGCCTTTTTTATCGGGCTTGTAAATTGTTACACAGTTCATCTGTTTGTTGATACGGATCTCGTAAGGCATCTTATCAGGAACAGACTCATCTGTGTAGACCATATTATAGTCGCCGCCACTTATGTAATCCCATGTGTCAGGATCCATATCAGGTTCGGGGGTGGCTTCTGAAAGTACAGGCTCCTCTTCACCGCCGGCAGGTGCCATGGTTGTATCAGCAGGTGCCGTAGTTGTATCAGCAGGTGCCGTAGTTGTATCAGCAGGTGTGGTGGCTGTATCTGCCATATCCTGTGCGTTATTATTGTCATCCTGACTGTTATCCGGTTCATATGTAGCAGCGCTGTTGTTAACAGCAGGTTCAGTGCCGGAGGATGATTTATTACATGCGGTTGTAGTGATAATAGCAGTAAGAGTAAGAGCGGAAGCTGATAAAATTATCATTCTGTATAATTCAAAGCCCTTTTTCATATATATTCAATCCTTTCTGAGCCAACCGGTATATAAGCGGGCGCAGACCCGGATTATATGCCTGACTAAAATAATGCCAATTAATAATAGTATAGTTTTCTAGCCTAGTCAAATGAATTTTTTGTAATAAATGTAGTATTAATGGAATTTATGTCTTATTTCACATTAATATGTAACAATAGGCGGCGGATTTAATATAATGTTATTGGGTGATAAAATGAATGGAATTATATTAGCGCTTATTGGAACATTATTTACATTTGCGATAACTTCACTTGGGGCACTGAATGTATTTCTGGTAAGAAAAAATGTAAGCAACAGTATGCAAAGCATATTCCTTGGTTTTGCGGGAGGTGTAATGGTGGCGGCTTCAATATGGTCGCTTATCATTCCGGCTATTGATATGGCTGAAACGAACGGGCAGATAAGCTGGATGGTGGCAGGTGGCGGATTCATTTCGGGTGTTATATTGCTTCTTATTATAGATATGTATATGAAGAAAAAATATAGCAGACCTGACCATAAAATCAATATTGTCCCTCTTAACAAAAGAACATCGATGCTTATACTGGCGATAGCAATTCATAATATTCCGGAGGGCCTCGCTGTCGGTCTGGCGTTTTCACTTGCCGCTGGCGAAATGGATAATCCCACACTTATGTCAGGTGCAGTAGCTCTTGCTATTGGAATTGGTATACAGAATTATCCGGAGGGTGCTGCGGTAGCACTGCCGCTTGTTGGTGAGGGGGTAAGTAAAAAGAAGGCATTTGTAATAGGAAGTCTGTCGGCAATAGTTGAACCCATAGCCGGAGTGTTTGCAGCAATACTCGCGGTTGTCATACAGGGCTTTATGCCGCTTCTTTTGTCACTTGCAGCAGGAACGATGATATATGTCGTTGTGGAGGAACTTATTCCTGAGGCGCACATGTGTGAAAAAGAGAATATTGGAACACTTGGTTTTGTTGTGGGATTTCTTGTTATGATGATTCTTGATGTTGCACTTGGATAAATAAATGTGTTATAATAAATACGTATTGGGCTTTTCGGCCTTAATGAGGCAGGGCTTAACAGATTATTCTTTAAAAACGGAGGAGAAGATAAATGGCAAATTATTTTGAGCCAGAGATTGAATGTGCATCAAGAGAAGAAATAGTAGCACTTCAGAATGAAAGACTTGCAAAACAGGTTAAGCATGTATATGACAATGTAAGCATGTATCGTGAAAGAATGGATGAGCTTGGAATCAAGCCAGAGGATATCAGGACAATAGATGACCTTAAGAAGCTTCCATTTACTACAAAGGATGACCTTAGAGAGCAGTATCCATATGGATTGCTTGCAACTCCATTGGAGAACTGTGTAAGAATACAGTCAACAAGCGGAACGACCGGAAGAAGAGTTGTTGCATTTTATACTCAGAATGATATTAATCTGTGGGAAGAGTGCTGTGCAAGGGCTATTGTAGCAGCAGGGGGAACGAAAGAGGATGTTGTCCATGTATGCTATGGATATGGTCTGTTTACCGGAGGTCCGGGTATTAACGGGGGTTCCCACAGGCTTGGGTCACTTACGCTGCCGATGTCATCCGGTAATACTGACAGACAGATTCAGTTTATGACAGATCTTGGTTCAACAATTTTATGCTGTACTCCTTCGTATGCTGCATACCTTGCTGAGGCAATACATGAGCGGGGTGTATCAGATCAGATCAAGCTTAAGGCCGGAATATTTGGCGCGGAAGCATGGACGGAAGAGATGCGCCATGATATAGAAGAAAAGCTTGGAATTAAGGCTTATGACATATATGGACTTACTGAGATATCAGGTCCCGGTGTATCGTTTGAATGTGAAGAACAGACAGGTATGCACATCAATGAGGATCATTTTATTGCAGAGGTAATTGACCCTAACACAGGAGAAGTGCTTCCGGATGGCGAAAAGGGAGAGCTTGTATTTACAAGTATAACTAAAGAAGCATTTCCGCTTATCAGATACCGTACAAGGGATATCTGTATACTTAGCAGGGGAAAATGTCCGTGTGGAAGAACCCATGTTAAGATGACAAAGCCGCTTGGAAGAAGTGATGATATGCTTATAGTTAAGGGTGTTAATGTATTCCCTTCACAGATAGAGACCGTTCTTCTTAATAAGGGATATGCAGCTAACTACCAGATTATTGTAACAAGAGCTAACAACAGTGACAATCTTGAGGTCCAGGTAGAGAAGACGCCTGAGATGTCCGGGCTTGATGATGCAGCTATTGCTGCTAAGACAAAGGAGCTTGTTTCTGCCCTTAAGGCAATGCTTGGAATATATGCTGATGTAAAGCTTGTTGAGCCTAAGACCATCACAAGAAGTGAGGGCAAGGCTGTCAGGGTTATTGATAAGCGTGGATTGTACCAGGGTTAATACAGGGATGACTGCTATTGATATAAGCAGGAATCCAGGCTGGAGCAATTCGTGCATGATGAAAATGCTACGGTTAAAAATAAAAGGTGATACTAAAGTCAGGATTCCTGATGCTGCCGGGCGGTTGGAGCCCGGGGGTTAATCTGGTTTCCTGACTTTTGTTTTATGGGTTATATATTATCATGCTGCCTGTTTTTGAAATTATCTTTTCTTTATTTATCTTTGCCTCACGTTCGTACATTGACCTGTCTTTATATTTAGTAATATATTTGTCCCGGGAACATATCATACAAAATATATATTTTAACTTGCAATATGTTAATCCGAATTCTGACAGCCAATATGTCGCATTACTTCCGGTGCCCTCATTCTTTCCACGTGAAATGATCTCCCCAAACAAATCATATTTTTTCCTGTTATATTCTCTAAGGAATATATCACTGCACAGATAATCGCAAAAGGTAGCATAAAAATAGCTTCTATAACTAAGGTATACCAAATTCCTTTCATTACTTAATGTATCCCTTAAAAACCAATCTGTTGTATCATTTCTGAAAAGCTGGATTAAATAAACAACTTTTTCCTTTTCAAACAGCTCTATCATGTATTCGGGCGCAATATTCAATTCCTTTTGCTCGTATAACAGTATATTGAAATAATCAGAATCTCTTTTCTCATAGATATCTGTTATACGTTCTTTCAGGCTTTTATTCCTGCGTCCTTCGCTTATTTCTTTTACAGAATAGATAACTACACATATAAGACAAAAATTTATGTATATAACAATATTATCCAAATTAATCACATCCTCTCTATATATAACAACCGGGCAACCCAAAACCCTACAATAATTTACAATATTATAGTTTTTTAATCTTTTGTTTAAAAATACCAGCTATACAACTTGTCATATAAATACAGTCATATAAATTAAAAAAAAGCACTTGACAAACAATATAACCATGTGTATAATTTGATATTGTTGAGTGTCAGTAATGACAGCAACGAAAAATGGGATCTTAGCTCAGCTGGGAGAGCATCTGCCTTACAAGCAGAGGGTCACAGGTTCGAGCCCTGTAGGTCCCATTGAAAATCTCTTGGGTTTTACTTGGGAGATTTATATATGGCGAGATAGCTCAGTTGGCTAGAGCATGCGGTTCATACCCGCAGTGTCGAGGGTTCGAATCCCCCTCTCGCTATTACAAAAAAGAATCGGAGACACTGCGGAGCAGTGGAGAGGGCGCAACTCGTCCGGTGGACGAGTGAAATGCGCGGACCGGAGCGGAAGCGGAGAACGAATCCCCCTCTCGCTATTACAAAAAGGGAATCCAAAAGGATTCTTTTTTAAATTTAAGAAAATATTTCTGGTGGCATTTTATCGTAATATCTGCTAATCTAAAGCTGTACAATTATTTCTGGAGCAAGTCTTTATAAACATTATAAACAACAATAACATAACAGGTTAAAAGATGATAAAGAAGCTTGGACAAGGGAGGAAAGCGGAATGTATAATTTTACCGATGATTGTATGACAGGTATTCCTATGGTTGATGAGGAACACCGTCAGCTGTTTGATACGATTAATCAGGCAATGGCACTTGCCGGAGGGCAGGATAATGTGCCGGCAGATGTGGAGGGACTGCTGCAGACGTTAAAGCAATACGCAGAGACCCATTTTGAGCATGAAGAAGAGTACATGGAGAGAATTAATGACCCGGAGCTTGCCAGACAGAGACGTGAGCATGGTATGTTTAAGAAGAAGCTGGAAGAATTCGATGCGAAGAGGCTGGATACGGCGGATGGGAGACAGATGCTTGGAGAAATTTTGGAGTATTTGTCCCGTTGGTTATATCATCATATATTAGGCAGTGACATCATGATTGGCAAGTTCCGCACAGCTGTAGATGGGACTGATAAAAAGACGGAGGATGCGTTTGCATTTACCGAAAAATACTATACCGGAATTGAGCTTGTTGATAAAGAGCATGCTAAGCTTTTTGATATTATAAGGGAGACAAATGAACTGATTTTTGAGGAATTGCTTCATGACAAATATGACAGGATCGTAGTAATACTTGGTGAGCTCAGGGATTATACGATTTATCATTTTAAAGATGAAGAAAAATACATGGAAAGCATCGGGTATTCAGGGCTTGAGGTACAGAAATACGCCCATCAGGCGTTTGTGGACAGGTTAAATGAAATCAACCTTGATGAAGTGGATGATAATCAGCAGGAGTATCTGGAGGAGCTTATTGAATTCCTTGGGAAATGGCTGGTCAACCATATATTAAAAATGGACAAAAAAATCCGATAGCATCCTGCTTAGCTGCCGGGAGTGTCAGGCTTATTCATTGTTACGGTTTTCCTGTATGCCTTTGGTGACATTCCGGCATGCCCTTTGAAAACCTTTGAAAAGGCAAGCGAATCCTCATACCCGACCTCGGCGGCAATCTCGTGGATAGGTCTCTGGGTATTGGTAAGGAGCAGCTTTGCTTTGTTGATTCTGTATTCGTTCAGGTACTGTCTTGGTGACATGTTAGTGCTCTTCTTGAAACAGGTTGTAAGATAGGAACGGTTAATTCCGATATAGTCGGCAATATCGGATATCTTTATATTTTTAAAATAATTATTTTCGATATAATCGAGTGTGTGGTCAACGTAAGTCTGATATGAGTAACATGGTTCGTCGGTTATATCTGCTGTATCATGCAGGTCATCAATAAGCTGTGCGGCAAGAGTGTAGAGATATGCCTCGCGCTTGAACTCATTTGAAAAAGTAAGCTGGCAAGAGTCGAGTATCCCGGTTATCCCATTTTTGTATGGGGTAACATCAGGTACGGTATTGACCGGAGTGTCGATGGATAATCCGGCATATCTGAGAAGTGCATCTGCTTTGAGACCGTTGAAGCCAAACCAGACGTATGACCATGGATCAGATGAATCGGCTTCATAATATGTGGTGACATCAGGGCATATCAGAAACACAGAACCCTTTTCGAGATTGTAAATGCTGCCATTGATATGATAACTTCCTTTACCTGAAAGAACAATATGAACCAGGTATTCATTGCGTGCTGCCGGTCCGAAAGAATGGCCGGCAGCACAGTCCTGGATGCCGCAATAGCACAGGTATAAGTCGTGCTGGCTCTTCTCTATTGATTCAAGGCATTTGTAATGTGCAATATTGGTAATGTTATGCTTCATGTCAGGCAGCTCCTTTGTCCGGGCTGGATATAGTATGTGCAGTCCGGATGATTAATAATTATATTAACATATATGAAATAAAACTACCAACATTTTTGCATGTAGATATTACATACTTCCATTTATGAAAATATAATAAAAGTGTTATGATAATCCCACGATATGCGAATATTGGGTAGGATTGTGGGAGTGCGAAGCACGGAATAACCCGCAGGCATCAAAGTCGGGGGCTTTTGACCCCGGCATCATTATAATGGTGTGATGGATAATATGACTGATTATTAATGAGGAGGAGAGTTTTATATGGTAAGTAAACGTTTTGCTAAAAAGCTGATGGCCGGTTCGCTGGCAGCAGTTATGCTTATGACTTCGGCAAGTATCCTGCCGGCAGCATCTGATGAAAATGTGGTGAAGGCGGCTGTTAAGGGTGATGAGGCATCAGAGGGATTGACTGCTGTTGATAAGCTTGTTGTAACTTCGCCTGATGGGAAGATAAAGGTTCAGATATGGAATGATGCAGATGGGGCATACTATTATTCAACATATCTTAATGATTGTGTAGTGATCCAGTGCTCACCGTTTGGACTTGAGACAAGCAATTATGATTACAGGTCAGGGTATGATCTTGATGAATCCTCAGTAAAAATAGTTGATGGAAAATATGATTATGACCTTATCCAGGGTCCTGTTAATCATGTAAAAAAGGATTATAAAGAGCTTGATTTCACGTTGACACAGGGAGATACCAGGATGACAATGAACTTCCGTGTTGATAATGAAGGCGTTGCATACAGATATCAGTTTGATGCTGATTCTACAAGAGATGATGAAGCTATTTCGATTACGAATGAGGATAGTAATTTTATACTTCCGGATTCGTCGACACTCTGGACAATAGACAGAAGTGCAACATATGAGGCAGGTACTTATACAGAGAGAACAATGTCTCAGGTAAAGTCAGCTAATGCAACATATTCGACACCTATTCTAGCCAATACAGGTGCTGATGCTGATAATGCATGGGTACTTTTGTCAGAATCAAGCGTATACAATAATGATGACCCATACTGTGCATCGGTTTTCCAGACTTCAAGTGGCAAGAAGAATATTAAGGTCAGGTTTGGTGAAGACCTTAATGATGAGCAGGAAGGGGAAAAATATCATAAAGTGACTCATGACCGAAGGCATACATGGCTTAAGTCGGTTGATTTTAAAGGAAGCGTCGAGACACCTTGGAGAGTTGCAATCATTGGTGAGACACTTGGTGATGTGACTAAGAGTACGCTTATCCCTGACCTGAATCCAGATCCTGTAGGGGATTTTAGCTGGGTAGAACCTGGAACATCTGTCTGGTCATGGTGGTCGACATTTTCTGATAACATTGATTATGACAGCATGAAAGACTATATTGACTTTTGTTCTGAATCAGGCATTACATACTGTCTTGTAGATTTTGGATGGGAAAACTGGCCGGATTACGAGACAAAAGTAAGAGGTCTTGTTGACTATGCTAATGAGAGGAATGTAGGGCTTCTTCTCTGGTATGGTGTCCATAAGTGGGACGCCGCACATCAGTTTGACCTTGACAATGAGGCTGATATTGAAGAACAGTTTTCATGGTGTGAACAGATGGGGATTAAGGGTGTTAAAGTCGATTATATTGAAAGTGACAGTCAGTTTGCCATGAGGAATATGTACTGGATACTTGAGAGTGCAGCAAAGCATCATCTTGTAGTTAATTTCCATGGTGCAACAGACCCTAATGGTGAGAATAAGACATTCCCTAACCTGCTTTCAAGCGAGGCAGTATGTGGTATGGAGTACTTTAAATGGTCAAATGGTTCGCCGGTTGAGACGCTTGTAACACTTCCGTATACAAGAAATGTACTTGGTTCAATGGAGTATACCCCTGCATTATTTGCAATATCACATGACTCGACAGCCGGCAGTCATTACAGCCCGGCGACTAATGGCTTCATGCTTTCGATGTGTATTAATTATGAATCTGCCGTAGCAACATGGGCACAGTCGGGTTATGTATATCCTGGCTACAGGGCATTCCCTCTTATTGCAGACGTTCCAAGTACATGGGATGAAAGTATTCTTATTGAGGGATATCCTCGTAAGGATGTTGTCCAAGCAAGAAGAAATGGAGAAAACTGGTATATAGGTGCCATGTCAGTACCTGGTGGAAGTTATGAAGTTCCGCTTAACTTCCTTGATAAGGATGCAGAGTATTATGCATATATTTATCAGGATAATGCAGATGCATCAGATATAGAATGTGTAACCAAAAAGGTTACAGCTGCTGACAGCCTCGGTCTTGAGCTGGCAGCTAATGGCGGATGCGCAGTTAAGCTCACCAAAAATGATCCTGAAAAGCATACTGTGTATGATGATTATACATTCTACGAAGCAGAGAAGGCTGAGCTTTCAGGTAAGGCATCAGTTAAAAATGACGAGATATTTGTATCGGGAAAAGCATATGTCCAGGGACTTGGAAGTGGAGATGCTAATGCGATAACATTTAATAATGTGAATGTTCCTGAGGCTGGGACATATGACCTGAAGATATATGTTGTTGCACCTTCCAAGAGTAATCTTACCGTGAAGGTTAATAATGGTGATGAGCAGTCATTTAATGATGTGATTGGTATTGCAGGAGATAGTGGTGCAGTAGGTGCTTACAGGGAAGAGGTAACTGTAGACCTTGAAAAGGGTGATAACACCATCGAATTGTATACCGATTCGGGAAGAGCCCCTGCAGTTGACCGTATAGCAGTCGGCAAGCCTGTTATCACCAATGCTGAGGTTAAGCTTGAAAAGGCAGTATATGATTACACAGGCAAGAAATGTGAGCCTAAGGTAACAGTTGTACGTGATGGTAAGACACTTACAGAGAACACTGAGTATTCAGTATTCTATTCAAATAATATCAAGGCAGGAACTGCTTCTGTATATGTAACAGGTATCAATGGTTATGGCGGACAGATTAAGACTGACTATACGATCAACCAGCCTGTCACAGTACAGCCGACACCTGCAGCTACGCCAACTAAGGCACCTGCTTCCGGTGCAGCGGCAACACAGACTCCTGAGGTTAAGCCTTCTGTAACACCGGCTGCTGCTAAGCCTGGTAAGGTAACGCTTAAGTCAGTTAAGAGTCCTAAGAAGAAGACAATTAAAGTGACCTTCAAAAAGGTAAAGGGCGCAACTGCTTATCAGATAGCTTACAGTACTAACAAAAAGCTTAAAAAAGCTGCTGTTGTAAAAGTTAAAAAGACCAGCGTTACAATTAAGAAGCTTAAATCAAAGAAGAAGTATTATGTCAGGGTGAGGGCGCTTAAGGGTAAAAAGACAGGTAACTGGAGTAAAGTAAAGGCTGTCAAAGTGAAATAACATAAAAGCAGATAACATATAATAACATGTTAGCAGAGAGCTTTTGTCAGATGGTTGTATTCCTGATGACAAAGGCTTTCTGTGTCAATGAAGAAAACAATTGATGTCCTGCTTGCAAAGCTTCAGGGTGTACAGGGGAAAATAACAGGTGGTGACATGGCACATAAAAATGCTGAAAAAATACTTGCATTATGTATGTGATAGTGATAATATACATTTGAATGTATATTACGAGGTGTGGCTAAGTTTGGTATAGCGCTGCGTTCGGGACGCAGAGGCCGCAGGTTCAAATCCTGTCACCTCGACTCACAGGATAACAGCCAAAGCAACAAAAGCAATGAGCAGAGCATAAGGAACTTATCAAGGGTATATTATTATGATGGGGAGGTTTTAATATGACTACCAGGAAGACTATTGCCAATGCAAGGAACAGTTTTAATGCTAAGAACAAGGCAGCTATTGCCGCAGCTGAAGAAAAAAAGGCTGCTATCGTAAAGACGGAAGCGGAAGATACTAAGGCTGTTGATGCCGGGAAACAGCCTGATGAAGAGATTAAGAAGGAAGCAGTTAATATACCTGAGCCTGTAGCTGTAAAGGAAGATGTTAAGGAGACCGGTGGTAAGAAGACGACAGTTAATACACCTAAGGCTGTGAAGGAAGAAGTTAAGAAGACCGGTGGTAAGAAGACAGCAGCTAAGAAGACAGCAGCTAAGAAGACGGTTAAAAAAGAGGTTACACAGACAGTTTATGTTCAGTATGCCGGTAAGAATGTTGCTGTTGAAGATATGCTGCCTAAGATTAAGAAAGTATGGCAGAAGGCCGGTAATAAGATCAGGGATATTAAAGATGTTAAGTTATATGTGAAGCCTGAAGATAACAAGGTATATTTTGTTGTCAATGATGAATTTTGTGATTCAGTTGACTTCGATTAATTTCTTGAGGTAATTACTAATTAACAGTTATCTGATTACTGATCACTATGTAGTTATAATTTATAAGCAGCTTCAGTTTGTATACGAAGCTGCTTAATTTTCACTAATTCGTAAAAATGCTGGAGGTATGGGCGGTATGGCTAATGTTATATCAGATGAGACAATTGAATATGTTGGAATACTTGCAAAGCTTGAGTTATCCGATGAGGAAAAGGAGCAGGCAAAGAAAGACATGGGAAGTATGTTAGATTACATTGACAAGCTTAATGAGCTTGATACATCAGGTGTTGAGCCAATGTCACATGTATTCCCTGTTAATAATGTATTCCGTGAGGACGTGGTTACTAATGGAGATGACAGGGAGGCGATACTTGCTAATGCGCCTGAAGAAAAAGATGGTTCATTTGTTGTACCGAAGACATTTGATTAGGAGGAGATTACAGGATGAGCTTAATGACTATGGGTGCCACTGAGCTTGGTGGCAGGATTAAGTCCGGTGAAGTATCTGTTGCAGAGGCTGCGAAGGATGCGCTTGCTCAGATTAACGCTGTTGAAAAAGATATTAACAGTTATGTTACTGTTTTAGATGAAGATGTTATTATGAAAAAAGCGGCAGAAATCCAGGAGGGTATTGCAGCAGGTATGTATACCGGACCACTTGCAGGGGTTCCTGTTGCGATCAAGGATAATATGTGTACCAAGGGAATCCTTACAACATGCAGTTCCAGGATTCTCAGTAATTTTGAGCCAATGTATACTGCTGAGGCAGTTCTCAATCTTGAAAAAGCGGGTGCACTTATTATCGGTAAGACTAATATGGACGAGTTTGCGATGGGAAGTACTACAGAGACTTCGTATTATGGGCCTACCCGCAATCCATGGAATACAGGTCATGTTCCGGGTGGTTCGTCAGGTGGTTCATGTGCTGCAGTTGCTGCTAATGAATGTTCATATGCACTGGGTTCTGATACAGGCGGGTCAATTCGTCAGCCAAGTTCATTTTGTGGTGTAACAGGTATTAAACCGACCTATGGTACTGTATCGCGGTATGGGCTTATCGCTTATGGTTCTTCGCTTGACCAGATAGGGCCTGTTGCAAAAAATGTATCAGACTGTGCGGCAATACTTGAGACAATTGCTTCATATGACCCTAAGGACAGTACGTCTGTTAAGAGGGAATCATATAATTTTACGGAGGCACTTGTTGATGATGTTAAGGGAATGCGTATCGGAATCCCTCGTGACTATTTTGGTGAAGGCTTAGACAGTGAAGTGCGTGAGGCGGTTCTTGCAGCTGTCAATGTGTTAAAGGATAAAGGTGCGGTTGTAGAAGAGTTTGACCTCAGCCTTGTTGAGTATGCAATTCCGGCATATTATGTTATTGCATCAGCAGAGGCAAGCTCAAACCTTGCCAGATTTGATGGTGTCAAATATGGTTATAGGGCTGAAGGGTATGAAGGGCTTCACAATATGTTTAAGAAGACACGTTCAGAGGGATTTGGACCGGAGGTTAAGAGAAGGATCATGCTTGGTTCATTTGTTCTCAGCAGTGGTTACTACGATGCTTATTACCTTAAGGCACTTAGGACAAAAGCTCTTATAAAGCAGGCATTTGATAAAGCATTCTCAAGTTATGATGTAATAATTGCTCCGGCAGCACCGACAACTGCACCGGCAATTGGTGACAGCTTAAGTGATCCGATCAGGATGTATCTTGGGGATATATATACAATATCGGTCAATCTTGCAGGACTTCCGGGAATATCTGTTCCATGTGGCATTGATTCGAAGGGACTTCCTATTGGAATACAGATGATTGGTGATTGCTTTAACGAGAATAAGATAATACAGGCAGCATATGCATATGAGCAGACAAGAGAATATGTAAGCTGTGACATGTGTAAGTAAGGAGGGGGTGCATCAATGAGTAAGGAATACGAAATGGTCATTGGACTTGAGGTCCATGTTGAGCTGGCAACAAAAACTAAGATATTCTGCGGATGCAGTACTGAATTTGGTGGAGCTCCTAATACACATACATGTCCGGTCTGTACAGGTATGCCGGGTTCGCTGCCTGTGCTTAACAGACAGGTTGTTACCTATGCAGCATCTGTTGGACTTGCTGCTAATTGTACTATCAACCGGAATTGTAAGTTTGACCGTAAGAATTATTTTTATCCTGATAATCCTCAGAATTATCAGATATCGCAGTTATACCAGCCGATCTGTATCAATGGCGGTGTTGAGATTGAGACAGAGTCCGGTGGCAGGAAGACCATTGGAATCCATGAGATTCACATGGAGGAGGATGCAGGAAAGCTTGTTCATGATGAGTGGGGAGAGAGTTCACTTGTGGACTTTAACCGTTCAGGTGTGCCGCTTATTGAGATTGTGTCCGAGCCTGATATGAGAAGTGCTGATGAGGTTATTGCATACCTTGAGAAGCTTAGAATGATCATCCAGTATCTTGGTGCTTCGGATTGTAAGCTTAATGAAGGTTCAATGAGAGCTGATGTTAACTTATCTGTCCGCGAAGCCGGGGCTGCTGAATTTGGTACGAGGACTGAGACTAAGAACCTTAATTCATTTAAGGCAATTACCCATGCAATCGAAAATGAGTATAACCGTCAGATAGATATTATTGAATCAGGCGGAAAAGTAGTTCAGGAGACAAGAAGATGGGATGATAATAAGGAGTATTCATATCCGATGCGTTCAAAAGAGGATGCGCAGGATTACAGATATTTCCCTGAGCCTGACCTTGTGCCAATTGTGATCAGTGATGAATGGCTTCAGGAGATTAAGGACAGACAGCCTGAATTTCGTGGTGAGAAGATGGAACGTTATAAGAGAGAGTATGACATTCCGGAATACGATATTGAGATTATTACAGGCCATAAGAAGCTTGCAGATATATTTGAAGAGGCAGTAAAGCTTGGTGCTAACCCTAAGAAGGTGTCTAACTGGCTTATGGTTGAGACAATGTTCCTTCTCAAGGAGAGGGGCAAGTCACCTGAAGATGTAACATTCTCACCTGAGAACCTTGCGAAGCTTATAAAGCTTGCTGAGGATAAGACAATTAACAACAACGTTGCGAAAGAGGTATTTGCAAAAGTATTTGATGAAGATATAGATCCTGAAAAGTATGTTGCAGATAACGGACTTGGTGCTGTTAATGATGAAGGCGAGCTGAAGGCAGTAATTGAAAAAGTGATAGCTGCCAATCCAAAGTCGGTAGAGGATATTAATGCCGGAAAAGTAAAGGCAATGGGCTTCCTTGTTGGACAGACAATGAAAGAGATGAAAGGAAAAGCCGACCCGGGAACGGTTAATGCACTGTTGAGGGAACATTTTGGGTTATAATGTGAATCATCAGACTG
>CAKSBI010000041.1 GCA_934437985.1 uncultured Lachnospiraceae bacterium | reverse complement strand
TTTAGTGTACAATAACAAATATGGCAAACATTTCCTGTGTGCCTTTTCATTTTGAAACAAGGTTCACGGATTCAGGTTAAAAGAAGTATCAAATGCAATTAAAAATTCGTTTAGTATTGCAAAGAAAAGGTATATATTAATTAATCCTACAATGATACATATTCTTGATTGGCAGCGGAATACAGACATGGCGGCAGTTCAGGAAATTGCGCAAAATTTCAATGAAGATAAATTTGACCCAATCAAAGTTTATATAAAGAACGGAAAACTTGTAGTTGCTGATGGGGCACACAGGATAGTTGCTTTCGTAATAAACAGAGAGACAAAAATACTCGTTGAAATACTTAATTGTAATGAACACGAAGCAATTTTAACATTCTTAAGTCAGCAGTCAATGACTATTGATCAGGACGGTGGTTGATAGATTATTGTATTATTTTTACTTTTTTGAATATACTAGTTATAAAACCGCATAATGTTACATTGCAGGTTAAAACTTATATAAGGTATAGGAGAAAAAGATGAAAGACAATAATGATTCAATCTCAAAATATGGTCAGGCCGTTTTGGACAATAATACAGAAGGGTATAAAATTCACCTTTTATCAATAATAGGGGAAATAGAAGGGCATGACTGTGCATCAAACACTGCCAAAACAACAAAGTACGAGCATATTCTTCCGCAGCTTGTAAGCATTGCGGATGATAAGGATATTGATGGCATATTGATAATAATCAATACTGTTGGCGGGGATGTTTCTGCAGGTCTTGCCATTGCTGAAATGATATCCTCGATTAACAAGCCAAAGGTTGCCCTGGTAATTGGTGACAGTCATTCAATAGGCGTACCTCTTGCCGTAGCGGCAGATTATTCATTTATTGTCCCAACGGGAACAATGATCATTCATCCTGTCAGATTGAGCGGTACGGTTATCGGTGCACCCCAGACGTATGATTATTTCAAGTTAATAGAGGATAGAATAGTCAGTTATATTTCACTGCATTCTGATGCCCCAAAAGAAAGCATTACAAAAATGATGGTTGCCAAGGGCATTCTGACCAAAGACCTGGGAACAATCCTTGTTGGAAAGGAAGCTGTCGAAAAAGGACTGGTTAATGAAGTTGGTGGAATTTGTGATGCGCTTGAAAAACTGAAGTCAGATATATCAAAAAAATCTTCAAAATAAAAAACATTTGTTTGCATTTCAGCCAGAATATTGTATAATAAAATGAATGAAAAAAGAGGGGGATAATTCTTTATGACATTAATTAATGCAGTTATATTAGGAATAATACAGGGACTGGCCGAATTTCTTCCGATAAGCAGTTCGGGTCATCTTGCTATATTAGAGGAAGTTCTTAAGGTTAAGAATGCAGGTATGTTTTTTGACGTTATGCTGCATCTTGGTACTTTGGTTGCTATATTTATTGCGTACTGGTCAGATATTAAAAAGCTTGTTGCAGAGGGCATAATGATTGTCAGGGATGCAATTATTAATTTCTTCAGATTTTTTTACAATATTACCCACAGGCAGAAACTAAAATCTTACATACATATAGTTCATTCTCCATACAGGAAGTTTGTAATGCTTATTATCGTGTCAACGATTCCGACCGGAATAATCGGGGTGGTATTTAAGGATGTTGTATCTTCAGCGTCATCATCATTACTTATAGTTGGGATATGCCTCCTTATAACCGGTATTATACTTCTTGTATCTGACGTATTACCGGCGGGCAATAAACGCCCTAACCAGGTCGGATATACACAGGCCGGGGTAATCGGTGTTGTCCAGGGACTTGCAACACTTCCGGGCATTTCAAGATCCGGTTCAACAATTACAGCATGCCTGTTATGTGGTTTTGATAAAAGCTTTGCTGTAAAATATTCATTCATTATGTCAATTCCGGCTGTACTTGGTGCAGTTGTTCTTGAGCTGAAGGATTTTGCGGAACTGACAATAGAGAAGGCGGAACTGCTTTACTATGGAATCGGTACTTTATTAGCTGCCATAGTAGGTTATATCTGTATTAAGACCATGCTGGTGGTTGTCCGTGGAAAGAAGTTCAGATATTTTGCATATTATTGCTTTGTTGTCGGAGCATTTGCAATTATCTGGCATATTGCCTGACAGAGGAGTAGATAATAATGAGTAATGGAAAAGGTTCTGATACCTCAGGAGGACGTAGAGCCCGGAATACGGACAATCCAGGGAAACGTACAGGAAATACTTCTAAAGGCAGTAACAGACGAATTAATAAAGAAGAAGCACTACAGATACAATTAGAAGCTCAGGAGCATAGTGAATTAATGACTGAGCTTTTAATTTGGGGTGTTCTGATAGTAAGCATTATTTTATTATTATGTGTTTTTAACCTGTGTGGACCATTAAGTAATGTTTTTGGTGCATTTTTATTCGGGTTATTCGGGTTCCCGGCATATATTTTCCCGCTTTTGCTGTTTTTCTCAATATGCTTTTACCGCATGAATTCTAATAATAAAAGAGTAGTACGCAGGGTAATATGTTCATGGGTTTTATATATTAACATATCTGCGCTCATACAGTTATTTACCTCTGACCAGCCTGACAAGCTGTTGTCATGTTATACCTATGGATACAGGTATCATGCCGGTGGTGGCTTGGCAGGGGCATGTGTCAGTAAAGGGCTTACGGCGGTTATTGGTCCGCTTGCAACAGGTATTTTGCTCTTTATAACAGCTATTATGCTGATAGCATTTATAACCGGTAAGATGATAGCATCTTTTATTGTGGAAAAAAGTGCCACAAAATATAATGATTATGTCTCTGATATCCGTGAGCAGCGACGGATAAAGAACGAACACAGGGAAGACATTATTAATTATGATGAGTATATTTCGGATGACAATGAGAACCGGGATGAAGATGGGGCAGAAGCTGCGTCTGTTGTGCCAAAGAAGAGATTTTCATACAAGTTCCCTGATAACAGGCCAAAGAAAAAGACAGAGCCGGCCGCAGGTGGTAATAATATAGTTGTTAATGATAATAATACCGAAAAAAAGAATATAGGGCAGGATGAACAAAGACGTGAAGAAGCAGATGAAACCTTAACATCAGGCTCTGCAGCAGACAATACTGCCGGGGATGCGGATGTTCAGGAGGATATACCTGTATACGAAAAGGAAATTAAGGAAAAGTTCGGTTCTGAGCATATCGGCAATGATAATTCTCTTGAACAGCTTGTGGCAAGAGCACTTGAAAATGACCGTGTCCAATATACAGAATTCGATCCGTATGTTGAAGATTATTCTGATGATATGCCGGCAGGGGATGAAGCTGCAGAAGATGATGCTATGGAAGAAAAAGACCCGGTGATATCAGAAGACTATGATATCATGCCGTCTGATGATTACATTTATCATGGTCATGATGTCTTTGAACAGGATATTGATGGCGGAAATTATGACAATGGATATCATGATGAAGATGATAACGATTATGACAGCATTGTTGATAACAATTCTGCCGATTATAACAATGTGCATAATAATGAATATATGACTAAAAAAGCACCGGTTTCTGAGAGTGGGGTTGAACCGGTTCCTGTTGCTTCAATGGTGGATGATATCATTCCTGAGGTCTACGCAGTGGATAGTATCAATGGTAACAGTAACAACAATACGGCTGATAATAATACTGATTCTGCGGTTAGTATTGATATGCCTCCGGAGCCTATTCCATATACATTTCCGCCGCTTGACCTTCTTGAAAAGCCTTCAGGGGCAGGCAGGGGTATGTCAGAGAGAGAATTAAAGGATACCGCAAGAAAGCTTCAGGATTGTCTGAAGAGCTTTAAAGTTGATGTTAAAATGACGGATATCATCTGTGGGCCGACTGTTACAAGATATGAGTTACAGCCATCGCTAGGTACGAGGGTTAAGAAGATCACAGAGCTTGAAAATGATATTAAGCTTAATCTTGCAGCATCAGATATCCGAATTGAAGCACCAATCCCGGGCAAATCAGCGGTTGGTATTGAGGTGCCTAATCCGGATACCGTAACAATATCCCTGCGTGAGATGCTTGAAACAAAGGAATTCCGCACACACAAGTCTAATGTTGCTTTTGGTGTGGGTAAGGATATCGGTGGACATAATATTGTTGCTGATATAGCCAAGATGCCGCATATGCTTATTGCCGGTTCAACAGGCTCGGGAAAGTCCGTCTGTATCAACACAATTGTTATGAGTCTTTTGTACAAGGCTGATCCTAATGATGTCAAGCTGATCATGGTAGACCCGAAGGTTGTCGAACTGAGTATATATAATGGTATACCTCATTTATGCATACCGGTTGTGACAGATCCTAAAAAAGCTGCTGCAGCCCTTAACTGGGCAGTTGCGGAGATGGAGGAGCGTTACAATAAATTTGCAAAGCTGGGTGCACGAAATATAAACGGATATAATGATATAATTGACTCCCTGAGGGAAAATCCGGATATGTATGTTAAGATGCCGCATATTATAATAATAGTGGACGAGCTTGCAGACCTTATGATGGTTGCCTCACATGATGTTGAGACCGCAATATGCCGTCTGGCACAAAAAGCAAGGGCTGCAGGCCTGCATCTTATACTTGCAACACAGCGTCCGTCTGTAGATGTCATTACCGGACTTATTAAGAACAATGTGCCTTCACGTATTGCCTTTGCCGTATCATCAGCAATTGACTCAAGAACAATACTTGACAGTGCCGGTGCAGAAAAGCTTCTTGGAAAAGGTGATATGCTGTTTTATCCCCAGGGACTTCCGAAACCGATCCGTGTACAGGGTGCCTTTGTATCAGATGCAGAGGTTGCAAGGGTTACAGATTACATTAAACGTCAATATGATTCACCGGTATATGACCAGTCTATTAATGAAAAGATTACCAGTGCCGGGATGGAAGGCGGTAACAACACTGCCGGTTCAGATGAAGCTGTTTCTAATCCTAATGGATGGGATGAAAAGTTTGAGGAAGCAGGCAGGTTCATAATTGAAAAACAAAAAGCATCTATCGGAACCCTGCAGCGTGTCTTTAAGATTGGCTTCAACAGAGGTGCCAGAATTATGGATCAGCTGTGCGAAGCGGGTGTGGTTGGTGAAGAGGATGGCAAAAAGCCACGTAATATACTTATGACGATAGAAGAATTTGAGAGGTTACTTCAGGAAGGACGTTAAGCAGGTTGAAGCTTTGGATAGTAGTTAACGAATTTCTAAGAACGGCCAAGTTCCTTGAGCTGGAAGAAAAATTTAAGAATGCTGCGGTAAAACTTAATGTTGATTGCTCAGTTGTTACGAATTCTGACTGTCTTATTACATGTGGCAGTCAGGGTATCCTTACCGGGGTAATTCCATGTAACGATGATCCTGTGTTATTCTGGGATAAGGATATACATCTGGCAGAGGTTCTTGAGCTTAATGGCCATAATGTATATAACAATGCCGCTGCAATAGCAGACTGCGATGACAAGTCACTTACTGCCATCAGGCTTGCAGGGCTTGGAATCCATATTCCTAAAACAATAATATCTCCAATGACATATAATAATATTGGATACTCTAATCTGACATTTGTCGAAAATGCTGCATCAGTACTTAATTTTCCTATAATCGTAAAGAGAGTATTTGGTTCATTTGGTGCCGGTGTATTCATGTGCAGTGACATTAACGAATTGAAAAAAGTTATATCTGAAAACAGTGACTGCAGATTAATATATCAGGAATATATCAGTTCAAGCTGTGGAAAGGATATCAGATTACAGGTTGTTGGTGACAAAGTTGTTGCAGCCATGTACAGGTATTCAGATGATGATTTCCGTGCCAATATAACTAATGGTGGCAAAATGCTTCCGTATGAGCCGGATGATGCTGAGATTGAACTTGCACTGCGGGCTGCCGGAAAGCTTAATCTTGATTTTGCCGGAATAGATATATTATTTGGTGAGAATGGGCCGGTTCTTTGTGAAGTTAACTCCAATGCACATTTTAAAAATATAGACGACTGTACAGGCTCGGATGTTGCATGTGATATAATCAGTTACATAGTCAGCTCAGAGAAAAACAATATAAAATAATCAAAAATATTTAGAAAATGATAATCGAAAACAGCAGTCAAAAATAATACTTAAAATGGAGACTCCGGATTATGGTATGGATTTTGTACTATAAAGAACGTGCACAATATAACAGGCTGTTCATTGAACAGCTGATATCAAAGGGAACATCTTCGGGGATGGATATTAAGCTTGTCTATGTTGAGGATATACAAAGACAGCTTGCAAATGAAGTCCCTGAGGCTGTAATTGCCCGCATGATTAATCCAGGGATAACCGGACTTCTGGAGTCTTATAATATCCGCGTATTCAATAATTTCCAGACAGCGTATATATGTAACAATAAGGCTTTGACGATAGAGGTTGTTCATAATATTAATATAACACATATTCCGACTGTAACCGTATCAGAGGGGTATACGGAGGATGGAAACGGCTATTCATACAGAAATGTTTACAGTAATGACAGTCCTATGGGTAAGAATAACATAATGCATACATATAATGAAAGTCTTGACAGGCTCCACTGTGGCCTTGCCGGTTATTCGGGCTATGTTATCAAATCAGTGTCAGGACATGGCGGCAAAGAGGTAATGCTGCTCAGTGATTTTATGTGCAACAGGCAGGCATATGGTGACCAGGAGATACAGGTAAAGGAATATTACCGTGAAAAATATGTAATACAGCCTTTAATTGACTGCAATGGGCGTGACCTGCGTGTATATATTATCGGAAAAAGGATTATAGGGGCAGTTTTAAGACAGTCTGTTTCCGGTTTCAGATCTAATTTTTCACTTGGCGGCCATGTATCACTCTACGAATTATCAGACCCGCAGAAAAGAATAGTTAATAAGATAATTGATGCCTTTGATTTTGATTATGTTGGAATAGACTTCCTTGTTGGTGAAAATGAAGAGCTTATTTTTAATGAAATAGAAGATGTGGTCGGTGCCAGAATGCTGTCACAATGCAGTGATATTGATTATGCTGGAATGTATATCGACTACATTAAGGGACATATGCCATAATATAAAATGACAGTGAAATTATTGATTGTTTATTTGCAATAACTACACAGGCTATGTTATACTGAAAATAGCAGAATGATTAATTTGAAGGGAGCAATTTCATGAAAAGTGATATTCAGATTGCACAGGAAGCAGATATGCTTCCGATTACTAAAGTTGTTGAGAGCCTGCATATCTGTCCTGATGATCTTGATATGTACGGAAAATATAAGGCAAAGTTAACAGATGAGTATATGGACAGTATTAAGTCTAATGAGGATGGAAAGCTGATCCTTGTTACTGCAATTAACCCTACTCCTGCGGGAGAGGGCAAGACAACAACGACTGTCGGTCTTGGACAGGCAATGTGTAAGCTTGGCATGAAAGCTGTGATTGCACTTCGTGAGCCGTCACTTGGACCATGCTTTGGCATAAAAGGAGGAGCTGCGGGTGGTGGTTATGCACAGGTTGTTCCGATGGAGGACCTCAATCTTCATTTTACTGGGGATTTTCACGCAATAACATCAGCCAATAACCTTTTAGCAGCAATGCTTGATAATCATATACACCAGGGTAATAAGCTTAATATTGACCCTAACCAGATAGTATGGAAAAGATGTCTTGATATGAACGACCGTGTACTTCGTAATATTGTTGTTGGTATGGGACGCAAGGCCGATGGTGTTGTCAGGGAAGACCATTTTATCATCACAGTTGCATCTGAGATTATGGCAATTCTCTGCCTTGCAGGTGATATTGAGGATCTTAAAGCCAGACTGTCAGCTATTATAGTTGCATATACATATGATGGCAGGCCGGTAACTGCCGGGGAGCTTAATGCAGTTGGTTCAATGGCTGCATTATTAAAGGATGCAATAAGACCTAATATTATACAGACACTTGAAAATACACCTGCAATCGTCCATGGCGGCCCATTTGCCAATATTGCACACGGCTGCAACAGTATCAGGGCAACTAAGACAGCTCTTAAGATGGCAGATTATGTAATTACAGAAGCTGGCTTTGGTGCTGACCTTGGCGCTGAAAAGTTCTTCGATATAAAATGCCGTATGGCAGGACTTAAGCCTGATGCAGTTGTACTTGTTGCAACTGTCCGTGCATTAAAATATAACGGAGGTGTCGCAAAAGAATATCTTGGCGAAGAAAATCTTGAAGCGCTTAAGAAGGGAATCGCAAATCTTGAAAAGCATATTGAAAATGTTGCAAAGTTCAAGGTTCCGTGTGTAGTTACCCTTAACAGATTTGTAAGTGATACAGACGCAGAGCTTGCTTATGTTAAAGAATTCTGTGAAGCACACGGCTGCATATTTGCTTTGTCAGAGGTCTGGGAGCATGGCGGCGAAGGCGGAATTGAATTAGCAAGGGCGGTATTAGATACACTTGAAACAAAAGCAGGTGATTTTGAAGTCCTGTATCCTGACACGATGCCACTTAAGGAGAAGATGGAGACAATCGCAAAAGAGATATATGGTGCTGACGGAATAACATTTGACCCTGCCGCCTTGAAGTCACTTAACCGACTTGAAGAGCTTGGCTTTGGCAGCCTGCCTGTATGTATGGCAAAGAACCAGTATTCATTATCTGATGATCCTAAAAAGCTTGGCAGGCCAACAGGGTTTACGATTAATATAAGGGATGTATACGTATCAGCTGGTGCAGGCTTTGTAGTTGCAATAACAGGAACAGTGATGACAATGCCGGGACTGCCATTACATCCGGCAGCTGAGAGGATAGATGTGGTTGATGGTGTAATTACGGGACTTTTTTAAGCATTATATCTGAATGTGGAGGTTGGAAGCATGAGAGATTATTTGAAGAAGATAGTAATAATGTGTCTGATACAGGCATTGGTCTTTGACATGAATCCTGTTTCAATATCTGCTGATACGCAGCAGGAACCCACGGCACAGATAAATGTAACCTCAGACATGGTTAACGGTAATGAGAACATGACAAAGCTTAGTGACACGGACAGTGAGAAGGGAAAGGTGCTGGTATATGGAAGAATTGAAGGCTCACAGCACTGGACTAAGGATAATATATATTATATCCTCACCGATAGTTCACTGATCAACCCTGTGATTATAGGTAACCTTGTCATTGACCCGGGAACTGTTATATGCTTTGGTCAGGGCAATACAGCCCATGGTACTATTGATACGACAGAAGTGAAATCAGCTTCTTCATTAAGGGTTATGAATGGAACTGTTACAGCAAAAGGCACTGAAACAGAGCCAATCATTTTTAAACAGGATACCAATGACACTGACTGGGGAAGTATTATATTTGATACTGATATTGATGAGGATACCCAACAGACCTGCGGTGGTGGAATTTTTGAGTATTGTCAGTTTATTAATGGTGGGGAGTGGACGTCTTCCGCAGAAGGAATATTGTCTATTGATGGAACATCAGACCAGACAGACCGCAGCTTTAAGCTTAAGGTGTCGAACTGTGTATTTGATGCTTCTGATGTTGTTAGTTCCAGGCAGGATGCCGGAAAAGCTTTAGTTGATGGAAGTGCCGCCATATATTGTGGTGCTATAGATAGGAATACTGACATAGAAGTTACCGGCTCTATATTCAGGGGAATGGGCCGCGCATTAGAATCTGTAGGAACTGAATATATATATCCTGAGAATTTTTCATGTCTGATAGAAGATAATACTTTTGAATCAAATGGGTATTTTAATAATACTATTTCAGAAGGAATGGGTTATATTGAATGGTCAGCTAATGCCATTGTCATGAATAATACTTTTTACAACACAACAGGAAACGAACTGGATGCCCCGGCATGCTGGCTGAGAGGCGGCTGTGCCACTTATGAAGTTGAAGGCAATACATTTAATGGTAATTCGGATATTACCGGGGACAACGCCAACAGATATGCACCATTGAAGATTAATATTGGCGCTAATGTGAACGCAGATACAACGAAAACATATGCACCGAATACATGCAATTATGGCTCGGATGTTGGAAAATATGCAGAGATAGTCAGATCAACCCCCAAACAGCCTGAGTATATAAGTGGGAATACAGGCTATCTGGGTGTAATCGGTGGACTCGCATACCGTATGCATCATGTTTGCATTGACTATTCAAGAAAGGTGACTATAGCGCCTGGTGCAACATGTTATATGACAGATGATATTACCGTAGAATCAACAGGCAAACTTATTGCCAGAGGAACAAGTGACAAGCCTATTCATTTTGTGGGTACCAATGGTTATTTTCCAGAGTATATCAGAGTTAACGCCGGATGGACAAAGGATAATTACGCTGACAGCAGTGCAGAGACTGTATTAGAAAATTGTACATTCGATAAAAAGATAACAATCTTCGCCAGCCTTGTTGAGACGGATGGTGAAGTACCGGAGGAACTCCCGGTAACACTGTATATGAAGGATTGCCAGATGAATGATGTTGAAAGGGGTATAGAAGTCAATATCAGAGGTAATGATTCAGAATGGTCGATGGTAAGCTGTATTGATATTAATAATGTTACGATCAAGGGTAGAGGTGATAATGGAGAAAGCGATGACTGCGGCTTTTATATATGGACATATTATTATCCTGACGATGTAGAATTGATTAAGGTATCTAACTGCAGGGTTTATAACTTCACTAATGGAACCGGTATATCTACATATATTAACAGCTGTGATGAGGATAGTGCGGATCTGGCAGGAAAGCAGTATATATTTGACCACATGACAGTTGCAGGATGTGCAGCAGGCATATATTACGGAGGCCAGGTGCTCCCTGTAATTAAGAACGGTATCATTGCAGGCAATGTGAAGACATTCGGTACTGAGCCAAAAGCTGATCAGATTCCGGGGATTGCACAGAACATAACATATTCCTGTCTGTATAATAATGACAGCAATAATGTGACGTATAGTTATGGCACAGGATGTATAGTTAAGAATCCATATTTTGCAGATGCATCAGCCGGAGACTTCCACTTAATGTCTACAGGTGGAAGATGGAATGGCACAGCATGGGTATATGATACAGTTACAAGTCCTTGTATTGATGCAGGAGATGTATCAGACAGTTTTATTAATGAGCCGTTACCAAACGGTAACAGAGTTAATATGGGTGCATATGGCAATACAACAGAGGCATCCAGACCGGGAAAAGGCGGTGGTCCTGATGATGGTGGACCAAGTGCCAAACCAAGTTCAACACCGGGCAGTGTACCTAGTGCAGCACCGAGCAGTACGCCGACTTCAACACCGGGCAGTACGCCAGGTTCTACTCCAAGTGCAGCTCCAAGCTCAACACCAAGCTCAACTCCGGGCAATGATGTGTGTATGCATGTTAATAAGGAGCTGAGGGATAGCAGGGAGGCTGCATGTGAGACAGAAGGATATACAGGTGATACTTACTGCAAAGATTGTGGTAAAAAGTTGTCTGTGGGTGCCGGCATAGCAGCAACAGGACACAGTCCTGTAGTTAATGTACAGAAAGCTTCTACAGATAATGATGGAATGATTACCACATCCTGTATAAAATGTAAGACGGTTACAGATTCACGAAGGATTGCTAAGGTATCAGTGATAAAGCTGAACAAAACCCGGTATACATTTAACGGTAAAAAGCAGACACCATCTGTAATTTTAACAGACAGTGATAGTAATGCCTTAATTGAGAATACTGATTATATAGTGAAAATGCCTGATGGAATGAAGGATGTCGGAAGCTATAAGATTGAGGTTGTATTAAATGGAAGCAGATATTCGGGAAATGCGGAATTGAGTTTCCAGATTGCACCAAAGGGCACGAATATTACCAGGCTCAGGGCAGCTAAAAAGAGCGCTGTGATAAAATGGAAGAAGAGAATGTCACAGACTGACGGATATCAGATCAGATATTCTGTCGACAGCAGGTTTAAAAAGGGTAATAAGCTTGTGACTGTAAATAAGGGTAATAAGAATAGTAAAAAGCTTATGGGATTACAGGCTAAGAAAAAATACTATATAACTATCCGTACTTATAAGACAGTAGGAAAACAAAGATATTACTCGGAATGGAGTAAAAAGTATAAGGTTACAACAAGATAGTTTTTTTATATACAATGAACAACATTATTTTAATCAGATTAAGACGCAGATTTTGCACTGCGTCTTAATCTGATAATATATCATTTAATATATTTACTTTTTAAACTTCTGTTCACAGTATACACATCTGTAAACTCTGTTAACAGAATCTGTTAACTTGAATATATGAGGCAATCCACGCTCCGTATCGGCAGAGGTTACACATCTTGGATTCTTACATTTGAATATGTTAGTAACCTTTTCAGGAAGTACTGGATGGCTTTTTCTTACAATCTGATCATTTTCTATAAAATTTAATGTAATATTATCATCAAGTACTGCAAGGAGATTCAGGTCAATTGTTATCAGCCCCTCAATTTTTATAATATCTTTTTTTCCCATTTTACTGCTTTTTGCATTTTTAATTATCGCAACACTTGAGTCTGTCTTTTCAAGGTTAAGATAATTGTATATCTGCATTGCGCCACCGGCTTTGATGTGGTCAATTACCACACCCTGATGTAATCCACCAATATTTAACATATTATACCTCCTTATCATCTGGTTCAGTGATATCAAGTAATGTCATGATAAGTGCCATTCTAAGATATACACCATACTGTGCCTGTTTGAAATATACCGCACGAGGATCGTCATCAACTTCTGTTGCAATCTCATTAACACGGGGCAGCGGATGGAGTATAAGCATGTCCTTATTGGCATAATTCATTTTGTTGTTATCAAGAATAAAGCTGTCCTTCAGACGAATGTAATCCTCCTCATTAAAGAATCGTTCTCTCTGTACCCTGGTCATATATAATACATCAAGCTCAGGAAGGACATCCTCGAGGACATTAGTTTCCACATATGGTATATTATTGGCATCCAGTGTCTCATTGCGCAGATATTCAGGTATCTTAAGCTCATCAGGTGATATCATAATAAATTTTATGCCTTGGTAACGTACCATGGCATTGATCAGTGAGTGAACCGTCCGACCGAATTTCAGATCCCCACATACACCGATCGTCAGGTTGTTAAGGTCACCCTTAAGCTCTTTGATCGTCAGAAGGTCTGTTAATGTCTGGGTAGGGTGGTTATGACCGCCGTCACCGGCATTGATTATAGGTATCCCTGAATACATTGAGGCAACAAGCGGGGCACCCTCCTTTGGATGGCGCATTGCACATATATCGGCATAATATGATATAACCCTTATCGTATCAGCTATACTCTCACCTTTTGAAACCGAACTTGAATTGGCAGAAGAAAAACCGAGGACATTACCGCCAAGATTCATCATAGCAGCTTCGAAACTAAGGCGTGTTCTTGTACTCGGTTCATAAAATAAAGTGGCAAGCTTTTTTCCGTCACATACTTTTGAATACTTCTCCGGATTCCTGTAGATCCGTCCTGCAAGTGACAGTATATCATCAAGCTCTGTAATACTCAGGTCCAACGGACTTATAATATGCTTCATATCACGACTCCTTACTGCGTTATTACGCATTTTTATAAATGATACAATATCACTTAACAATAATCAATACTTGTAATAGTTACGTATTAAATGTATAATAATTTTATATTTTCAATTTTTCGTATATGCTTGATATATACGTATATTTTTTATCAATATAATTTAAAAATGCAATCTAAAGAGGCGGAGTACTATGGGTAATAAGATATTCAGATATAATGTCATACTTGTAATGGTTCTTTTGTTATTTGTATTTACAGGATGTGGCAGAGGCTCGGATAAGGCTGCTGACGATACTGCTTCATCGGTTTCAGAAAAACCAGGGAATACCCCGGTACCGAAAGGATATAAGGTACCGGTTGACGGTGCTGTACAGATAGATATAACTAACAGTGACAGGCACCAGACGATTGATGGCTTTGGGGCAGGATATACATATTATAACTATATGACGTATTATACACAGTATAAAGAAGAGGTATATGACCTCCTTTTCAAAGATGCGCACCTGAGCATTTTAAGGTTTAAGAATAGTTATGGTTATAATGAAGAAGAGGGATTTGACCCTAAGATTGAAAAAGACTTTTATGATGCAGCTAAAAAGCGTCTTGAAGAAGATGGCATTGAACCAAAAGTTCTTATGAGTTCATGGTCACCAGCTTTATATTTAAAGGACAGCGAGAGTCTTTACGGTACAGGCACACTTGCAAAGGATGAGGATGGCAATGTTGTTTACGATGATTATGGCAGATACTGGGCAGAGCTTGTACAGGCATACCGTGATAATGGTGTTCCAATAGATTACCTCAGTATTCAGAATGAACCTGATTATGTGGCTTCATATGAGAGCTGTACATTTGATTTTGATGAGACAAAAAAAGGTGCTTCATACCCAAAGGCATTTCTTGCCGTATATGATGCGGTGAATAAGTTAGATAATCCACCAAAAATGTTAGGTCCTGAAACCATGTCGTGTGATGAAGGTGATATCTCGTTGATGATGAATGAGATCATGGATACAAGACCTGAAACCGTATATGGAATATGCCATCATCTTTATGTCGGCGGTGAAGCTGAAAAGCCACGTTCATTTAACAGCCATTTCATGGGTCTTAAGATGGAATATCCGGACAAGGCAAAGTGGATGACTGAGTATTACCTTGGTGATTTCATGCAGACAGCCCAGATTATCCAGAATGCATTATTATACGAGGATCTTAACAGCTATATATTCTGGGGAGGAGTCTGGCTTGGCAAGATCGACCGTGAGGTTGATGCCCTTATCGGTATGGATTCAGGACATACAGACGAAGAATTTGATCATTATCATGGATATAATATAGGAGAAAAGTATTACTCAATGAGACATTTTTCAGAATACATTCTTCCTGATTATGTCAGAGTAGGGACAAAGGTTAATTATGATACAGGTGATTCGCTTGATACTGACAGCCTGTCATGTTCAGCTTTTGTATCACCTGATAATAATACCCTGGTTATGGTTGCGATCAATGACCTTGACGAGAGTAAGATGCTTCAATTCCAGTTAGGGGACTATGAGTATTCATCAGGTAAAGTAATGCTTACTGATTATTCCGCAAAAGATAAGACTGAAAAGTTCTATGAGGATGCCGGTATGCCTGATAATAATAACTGCTTTGAAATACCTGCACACAGTGTGATCACAGTAGTCCTTAATAAATAAAATATATCCGGTAATATGTGTTTTACAATTAAAATTATATATAATAATGGAGGTTTTATAATGGCACAGTTAATTGACGGCAGGAAGATATCTGCAATGATAAAGGATGAATTAAAGGAAAAAGCAGCAAAGCTTAAAGAAAATGGTATAGATGTGACACTTGCGGTTATACAGGTTGGTAATGACCCTGCATCGTCTGTTTATGTTGGCAATAAGAAAAAAGCCTGTGAATATACAGGTATTAATTCCATAGCATACGAGCTTGAGGAGAATACAACACAGGAAGAGCTTATCAAACTCATAGAGGAACTTAATGACAGGGCGGATGTCAATGGTATACTTGTCCAGCTCCCATTACCGGCCCATATCGATGAGGATCTGATAATCAAAACAATATCACCGTTAAAGGATGTTGACGGATTCCATCCACAGAGTGTAGGAGCACTAAGCATTGGACAAAAGGGATTTGTTTCATGTACTCCTGCAGGAATTATCCAATTATTAAAGCGTTCTGATATTGGTATTGAGGGTAAAGAGTGTGTCATTATCGGAAGAAGTAACATTGTAGGAAAACCAATGGCATTACTTATGCTGCGTGAAAATGCAACAGTAACAATATGCCATTCAAGAACCCGGAATTTAAAAGATGTATGTAAACGTGCTGATATACTTATAGTAGCAATCGGAAAACCAAAAATGATTACACGCGAATATGTAAAGGAAGGTGCAGTTGTTATTGATGTCGGAATCCACAGACTTGAGACAGGACTATGTGGAGATGTTGACTTTGATGATGTTGAACCGGTATGCTCCGCAATAACTCCTGTTCCCGGCGGAGTAGGACCAATGACTATTGCCATGCTTATGAATAACTGCATAAGCTCAGTTGAATAATATAATTTATGAAGTGCTGTACGTTCAACAATTCAGAGGGGGTATTTTAAGTATGAAAAGACTAAAAAAATCTATTTTATCTATAGTATTATGTTTAGCCATGGTTATAGGTAATGTGAATATACCGGCTGAAGATACTTTAGCTGCAAAAAAACCTAAGCTTAACAAGACAAAGCTCACTTTAAGCATTGGAAAAAAATACAAGCTTAAAGTGCGTAACTATAAGGGTAAGATTGTATGGAAATCATCCAGAAAGAAAGTAGCAACAGTAAAAAAGAACGGAGTAGTAAAAGCCAGGAAAAAAGGAACTGCAAAAGTTACCGCCCGGCTTAAAAAAACAGGTAAAAAGCTTTCATGTAAAGTTACAGTAAAGAAAGCAGTCAGCCATATCACAGATACCGGCATACCTGATAATATAACAACACCACTGCAGACAAACATTCCTGATACTGCCAATACGGTTAACAATACAACTGTACCATCAGGCAATTCAGAATCAAATATAACTACTGTACCAGGATCAACAGATGCTGCCCCAACAGCAGAAACTACGAGCGAACCGACAATAGAGCCAACAGCAGAACCAACGGTAAAGCCGACACCTGAGCCTACTACAGAGCCAACGGCAGAACCTACAGTAAAACCAACATTGAAGCCAACTGTAGAGCCAACGGCAAAGCCTACAGTTAAACCAACATTGAAGCCAACTGTAGAGCCTACAGTTAAGCCAACGTCGAAGACTACAGCTGAACCAACGGCGGAACCAACAGTAAAGCCAACGCCTGAGCTTACAGCTGAACCAACGGCTGTGCCAACAGTAAAGCCAACATCGAAGCCTGCATCAGAACCGACGGCAACACCGGCTACGGGGTCAACTGTGGAGCCATCAGCAATTCCGGTAACTAAGGAACCTGATGTAACGAAAGCTCCTACGGCTGCACCACAAACAGAAGCTCCTGCAACAAAGACGCCATCTTCAACAGCTGAGCCAACAAAAGCTCCACTTGCTGAAGGAGAAGCAGGAAAGATAATACTTAATGAGGTAACAATATGGGACAGACTTCTTAACATTATTACATTTGGACTGTATGAGCTTCCTGAACCTAGCGTTGAGATTGTAAGTAATATTGAGAATAGTACTGTTGAGTATATTATTGTTACTAATGGAAGCACAGAGGTTATGACCGAAGAACAACTGGCTGCGGTTACAACCTGGGAAACATATGTCGGAAAGATTATACTTGAATCAGACAAAAATGTTGTATACGCAAAGATAACAGATAATGAAATGGGATATGTATATTATCTGTGTACAGATGGTATAACCAGTAAGAAGACAGAAACACCGGAATCAAGCGCAGAGCCAACGGCAGAACCTGTTACAGAGCCTACAGCAAAACCAACCGCAGAGCCGACGGCAGAACCTGCTACAGAGCCTACAGCAAAGCCGATCGCAGAGCCAACGGCAGAACCTGCTACAGTGCCTACAGCAAAGCCAAGTGCAGAGCCAACGGCAGAACCTGTTACAAAGCCTACTGTAAAGCCAAGCGCAGAGCCGACAACAGAACCTGTTACAGAG
>CAKSBI010000040.1 GCA_934437985.1 uncultured Lachnospiraceae bacterium | reverse complement strand
ATGTCCTTTCAGTTGATGATACCTATATTATATCAAAAATCATAAGAAAATGCATGAATTAATCAGCGTTTCCCTAAAAGTCTTCTCCATAAATCTTAATTTAGTAATTCTTGTCTAAATATCAATTATTTCTTTTGCACGATGCAACACCGGCAATTCTCTATTGGCTATAAGTTTCCCTAATCTTGTATTTGACCTATATTCATACTCTCTAATAGCTTCTTCATAAGATAATTTCAATGTTGATAAGTGAAAATTATTTCTTTCATCTTCTGTCAGTTCTTTTTCACCAAAGAATTCAACTTTGCACAAAAAATAGTTATTAATATTATGTCTATGAATCAGATTATAATAATCACTTACAACTCCGATTTTGCAGATTACATCTACTTTTACACCCAATTCTTCTTTAAGTTCTCTTTTTATTGCATCCTGCAATTCTTCACCTTCTTCAACACCCCCACCTGCTGTTTCTATAATTGTTGCCTGTCCGAAATCATCATTTCTTTCAGCTCTTACAAAATAAAAATTTCCATCCTCATCATACACTATTGCTCTGGCAATATTTCTGTTATGATCAATATATTCCATTTGCCATTGGTCATCCTGCAACTCTATATTAAGCTCCGTGGTATGAATTGTAATATTCTTATTTACATTCTTTTTCAATTTCATCAAGTATTTTTCCTTATCTTTTCTACAAGCAAATCTAATTATCTTTTTATATTTGTATCGTTCTAATATTTTTTCTATTTGAGGCAATGTATCTTTTCTAAAATCCATAATCCATTTTTGAAAATCAGGATCCAATTTTGTTTCTATCCACGGAATATCATCACGCTTTACACCAATTCTTGATTTAACTCCTTCTAAACAATCTTTCGTTGTATAATCAAATAAAAAAATTGTGTCTGCACCTCTTATTCTTTGCTCAATAGTTGATATATAATTTCCATCAAGAATCCATTCTGATTGACTTATTATTCGATCTATCGCGCTAATCAATTCTCCCCTACTAATATGCGTTTTATCTTTCTTCCAATATATATTATCCATATGAAAAAGTTCTATTTGCAAAATTTCTGACAACTGTTTTGCAAAATAAGTTTTCCCGCTTCCCGGACATCCGATTATAATTATTTGTTTCATTTTTTTTACTCCGTGTTATGTATAATTATTTAACAAGCATATCGCTAATAAATTTTATTTTACTGTCTTTATTTTCAAAAGTACTAAAATGTTGCTTACCATCAAATTCCAACATATCACAAACTCTTTTCTTTATATCAGGAACAGTAATTTTTTCTTTTGCAATGTTTGGAGTAAACCATCCTACTTCAATACTTTCATCTGATACATTTTCATTTCCATCTATATATTTACAAATAAATGTCAAATTCACAACAGGAGGTAAAATCATTCCTTCAAGGGGACCATATCCATCTTTAGTATTCAATCTCTGATATAGACCAACAAACTTTTCCGGCTCGACAACAATGCCACTTTCCTCAAATATTTCTCTTTTTAAGCCACTTATTATATCCTCTCCCTGTTCTACCACTCCGCCAGGGATTTCCCATCCTCTACGTTTTGATTTAATCAATAAAACTTCATCGCCTTTATATACTAATCCTGCAACAGATATAAAATGTAAGGGTAAGTCTCTTGTTTTTAACCATTCATCCATCGCTTCTCTCCTTTTTCGCCTCCTGATACTAAATTTCTCTACAATTCCTTTTTCATATATCCACATGTAAATGGGAAAAAATCATATTTCTTTGTCCCAATATGTATTGCTCCATTCAACTCATACCATTTACGAAGAACTCTGTTTTCTTCTACAATACCTATATTAACAATTTTACAGCCTAATTCTTTTGCTATATTAAAGGAATGAGCTAATAATTGTCTTCCAATGCCCTTATGTCTATACTCTGGCAATACTGCAAGATTATTAAGTTCACATTCTCCATTTCCTTGTAACAAAAGTGAATAATATCCACATAAAACACCATCTTCTTCAAACACATACATTGGCCTATGCTCTCCATCCATATGCCAATACAATCTATCTTGCGTAGTTGCAAAAGCTGTAAACCTAGGAGCATTTTCCTCCGTAAAACCATATTCATCTGCAACTGTCAAAAAACTTTTTTTAATAATTTCCACACATACTGGTATTTCTTCACCTCTTACTTTTCTTATCATTGCCACACCTCATAAATTCTAAATCTGTTTTACTATTTCTTTAAAAAAGAAATGTATCTTTATTCTAAACTTTGTATTCCTCAATTATCTCCATAATTGATTTTTCATAAATATTCCCATTCAACACATCCCCATTTTCTGAAAAACTAATTGTTCTAACATCTATTGGATTCTCCTCATATGGATTTATATATTCCTTGTTCTTATCGAAGTAATCACTTAGATATTTCACTGCATTTCCATTTGGAAAAATAACATTTCCTTTTGCCTGTGGAATATTTAAATCCTCAAATTCAGAAATAATTTTCTTTGTCTTTTTGTTATATTCATTATCATCTTCTTTGCTCACAAGCCAAGCAGGATTTAATTTAATTTCTACACCACTCTCTTTTATGCACATTGCAAAATATTTCACTATATCAAGTGGTATAGTCTCTTGATGAAATGAATCAACAGATAATAACACTATTTGAACTCCACTATATGACAACATTTGCGCCACTTCTCTTACTCTTTCTTTGTCTTTAGAAAAAAATCCGTTAGTGATTATTGCCCTATCCTTTATGTTCATTTCTTTAGCAGTTTTATGAATGTTGCAAACCACTTCCGGATATATCAAAGGTTCTCCTCCAAAAGTCATTAAAGATTTAATATCATAGTTATTACATATATCAATAACTGCTTGCACTGCTATGTCTCCATCTATGTGTTTTCCACTTGATTTATGTTCTCCCTCTGAACAATGTATGCATCTTCCTGTGCATGCCATTGTTACAACAAACTCTATTCTGTTTAAATTTTCTAAATACTTGTTCATTCTTTTTTACCTCATTTGCTAATAGCCCTAATTTTCAGCCTATATTTCAAAATCTAGAGCTTATGACAATCTTATAACTATAACACACTACAATTTTGTTGTATGTAAATCATAATATGAATATTCTTAATTTAATGTTCCTAATTTAATTTTACTATCTAATTCCCATAACGCAGTTTTATTACTATCATATCTAAGTCTTTTTAATGCAGTTTTATAATCAACCCATTCATATTTTGTATGCTCTTGAGACAATTCCAAAATTGTTGTATCCATCCTAGCAGCAAATGTATATTCAGGAATAACTAAACAATTTTCACCCCATATTTTTCTTGCTTCTTTAAAACAGTATGTTGGTATGCTATTTTGTGTATCAAGTACAGAATATTTACAATCCATACCTATGTTTGCTTCTTCATATGCCTCTCGTTTTGCAGATATTATTATAGTTTCATCCTCAGCTTCTCCACCACCTGCTATAAATTGCCATACTTTCATATCATTTCTTTTAAATATGCAATATTTTACATTGCCGTTTTCAATATGATATGGAATGACTAATACCTGATATTTTGCTCTTGCCAATATATGTTCACCCCCCTAAATTTTAATTTATCATCTACCCAATTTTCTATTTTATACACAGTGCCATTAGTGTTTTATCACGCCATACTCGTGTTATTATATTTCGCTCAACATTTATACAGCTATATTCTACCATATCTATAATCAAATTGATATTTCATTATTTTATCAATTACAAAATTTCAGTTCAAATTATTTAGAATATTTGTGTCCAATTGACATCTCCTCAAAGCAGATGCACCCGCCAATACAACATTTGAGATATAGAGGTTTTAGGATTCTTCCTAACAAGAATGTATTTGTATATACAAATGCGTATCTTGCAATTGACCCGCCTCCATTTTCTTAATCTACTTTTGACAACCTGGATTTAATATTTTTTTTCAAACATACAAAAAGGGAACCATACTTTAAAAGTATGATTCCCTGATTATTTTTATCAAACCGTAATCGTTACGTTGATGTCTTCCCATTTACCCGCTTTTTTCATGTTTTTATCGAACTTTTTGTACTCTTTCAAGTAGTCCTTAGAAACTGTGAAATTGCCGATGTTTAGGGGCTTTTGACACCATAAACGATTATTTCCCACTTTCTGCAATAGCTGCCTGTGCCGCCGCAAGCCTGGCAATCGGAACCCTGAATGGTGAACATGATACATAATCAAGTCCAATCTTATTACAGAATTCTACACTGGCCGGGTCTCCGCCATGCTCACCGCAGATTCCGATGTGCAGCCTGCCATTAACCGAACGTCCAAGCTTAATTGCCATCTCCATAAGCTTGCCAACACCATTTTGGTCAAGCTTGGCAAATGGGTCACTTTCAAATATCTTTGACTTATAATAATCATCAAGGAACTTACCTGAATCATCACGCGAAAAACCAAATGCAAGCTGCGTAAGGTCATTAGTACCAAAGCAGAAGAAATCCGCCTCTGCCGCTAGTTCATCAGCCGTAAGACATGCACGCGGAATCTCGATCATAGTACCAACCTCATACTTCATGTCAATTCCCGCAGCTGCTATCTCTGCATCAGCTACCTTTACAATCTCTTTCTTAATGAGCATGAATTCCTTCTTATCCCCGATAAGCGGAACCATGATCTCCGGAACAATGCTCCAGTCCACATGCTTCTTATTAACATTAACCGCAGCCCTGATAACTGCTTTAGTCTGCATCCTCGCAATCTCAGGATAAGTAACAGCCAGACGGCATCCACGGTGTCCCATCATCGGGTTGAACTCATGAAGTGAAGCAATCATTGCTTTAATCTCTTCAACTGTCTTGCCTTTTGTCTTAGCGAGCTTCTCAATATCAGCTTCCTCTGTAGGAACAAACTCATGAAGAGGCGGATCAAGGAAACGGATTGTTACCGGGTTACCCTCAAGAGCTTCATAAAGCTTCTCAAAGTCGCTCTGCTGCATTGGAAGAATCTTCTCAAGTGCAGCCTCTCTCTCTTCTGCACTGTCCGAACAGATCATCTCACGGAATGCATCAATACGGTCGCCTTCAAAGAACATATGTTCTGTACGACAGAGCCCGATACCTTCAGCACCAAGCTCACGGGCTTTCCTTGCATCTGCAGGTGTATCTGCATTGGTTCTTACCTTAAGCCTTCTGAAGCTGTCAGCCCAGTTCATAATGCGTTCAAACTCTCCTGCAATAACGGCCTCAACAGTCGGAATACTGCCATCATAAATATTTCCTGTAGTTCCGTCAATAGATATCACATCACCCTCATGGAACTCTTTTCCACCAAGTGTAAACTTCTTATCAATCTCATCCATTGTAATATCGCCACAGCCGGATACACAGCATGTTCCCATACCTCTTGCAACAACAGCAGCATGTGAAGTTCTTCCCCCACGGACAGTAAGTATACCCTGTGACGCTTTCATGCCCTCAATATCCTCCGGTGAAGTCTCAAGCCTTACAAGAATAACCTTCTCACCGGCAGCATTCCATTTTACTGCATCCTCTGCGCTAAATACAATCTTACCGCATGCAGACCCCGGAGAAGCTCCGATCGCACTTCCAACCGGCTTCGCCTTCTTAAGGGCATCTGCATCAAACTGTGGATGCAAAAGTGCGTCAAGATTACGTGGATCAATCATGGAAACTGCTTTCTCGGGAGTGATCATTCCCTCATCAACAAGGTCACATGCAATCTTAAGTGCCGCCTGCGGAGTTCTCTTGCCATTACGTGTCTGAAGCATGTACAGCTTTTTATCCTCAATTGTAAACTCCATATCCTGCATATCATGGTAATGGTTCTCAAGGATATCACATATCTCCTTAAACTGTGCAAATACTTCCGGCATAGTCTCTTCCATCTCATCAATCTTCTTAGGTGTCCTGACACCTGCAACAACATCCTCGCCCTGCGCATTCATAAGGAATTCACCATCAAGCTTCCTTTCACCGTTAGAAGGATTACGCGTAAATGCAACACCTGTTCCTGATGTATCACCCATATTACCAAATGCCATCATCTGTACATTAACTGCGGTTCCCCATGAATATGGGATATCATTGTCCCTTCTGTATACATTAGCCCTGTCATTATCCCAGGAACGAAATACCGCCTTAATTGCTTCCATAAGCTGGACCTTAGGGTCATCAGGAAAATCTTCGCCAATCTTAGCCCTGTATTCTGCCTTAAACCGGTCAGCAAGCTCCTTCAGATCTTCAGCAGTAAGCTCAACATCCTCTGTAACTCCCTTCTCCTTCTTCGTCCTGTCTATCAATTCTTCAAAATACTTCTTGCCAACTTCCATAACCACATCTGAAAACATCTGGATAAACCTTCTGTAACAGTCCCATGCCCATCTTGGATTGCCTGACTTAGCTGCAAGAACATTAACAACCTCTTCATTAAGACCAAGATTAAGAATAGTGTCCATCATACCTGGCATTGAAGCCCTTGCACCTGAACGTACTGAAACAAGCAGTGGATTCTCCTTATCACCAAACTTCCTGCCTGTAATCTCCTCCATCCTGGCAATGTATTCCATGATCTGTTCCTGAATCTCATCATTGATCTGTCTGCCATCCTCATAATACTGTGTACAGGCTTCTGTTGTAATAGTAAATCCCTGTGGAACCGGAAGTCCAAGATTAGTCATCTCGGCAAGATTCGCTCCCTTTCCTCCTAGGAGATTACGCATCCCGGCATCTCCTTCTGTAAATAAATATACCCACTTTTTCATTCTCTACCTCCTGTTAAACTTACTTGTACAAATAAATAAGTTCCCCAATTAAATTTTTAATAAAATCTTTAATATAAAAAGATTGTATCACACCATACAGTATTATACAATCTTTATCTGTTATTGTATTTCAATATGAGACCCCCGGCATCTTTATATACAATTGTTTTATATATGTACTGCCATATTTTACTAACGTCCCCTGACAAACGGAATTGCCTTTTCATATGTCCTGATCACCGATGTCTTATACGCACCGCCATATTCACCATCAACAGTCCATTTTAACGGTTCTTCGCTTTCAATGCTTATCTCTGTTATATGCCTGTAATAAAACATATTGCAATTAACATCCCCGGCCAGAAGTGCATTAATTATTGGCTGGAACTCAAGTATATTCTTAGGTGCTTTTATGAAAAATGCTTCAAGCTTTCCGTCATCAAGCGCAACATCATCATCAAACAGTGATAAGAAGCCCCCTACCGAAAATGAATTGGTTACCATACCATATATAACATCATCTTCTATCACTTCATCACCGATCGTTACTTTTATCCTGTTCTTTTTTATACTTCCAAGCTTCTTAACACCCTCCAGGAAATATGCCAGCTTGCCAAGAATATTCTTAGTTGCCTGCGGAGTCTCATATGACACTTCCGTAAATGCACCAAAGGCTGCCACATAATCAAAGTAATCTCCGTTAAGCTCCCCGATATCACAGAAGCATTTTTCACCTGTGATTGCAATCTTAGCGGCATCGATCATATTCTGTGGCAGCTTAAATGAACGTGCAAAATCATTAACAGTACCTGCAGGAATATAACCGCATAATGGCCTGTCCTCCAGCTCCATCATTCCATCAGTAATATCATTAAGCGTTCCGTCACCGCCACAGCATACTATTCTGTCAAACAATCTGCCACGCCTGACCAGTGCTTTTTTTGCATCTCCCTCACCCTGTGTCGCAAATACAGAAACCTCATACCCCGCACGGCAGAACAATTCTAAAATATCAGAAAGATTTTTCTTAATAATACCACGTCCGGCATTAGGGTTATATATAAATAATAAACGCTTATCAGCTTCTGGTACGGTATTTTTATTATCCTGTATATCTTTATCCTGCATGTCTTTATTTTCCATATCTGTTAACCACCTTCCTGCTATGATATCATCATTGCATCCCCAAACGAGAAAAACCTGTATTCCTCTTTAACAGCTTCTTCATATGCAGCCATGATATTATCCTTGCCTGCAAGCGCAGATACTAACATAAGCAGCGTTGACTCCGGCAAATGAAAATTAGTTATAAGTGCATCCATGACCTTAAATTCATAACCTGGATATATAAATATATCCGTATCACCTTCCCCTGCTTTCACAACGCCTTTTCCTGCTGCCGCAGACTCAATTGTCCTGCAGCTTGTTGTCCCTACACATATTACCCTGTTACCTGCCGCCTTTGCTGCATTTATTTTGGCGGCAGCTTCTTCAGATACCCTGTAAAATTCTGTATGCATATGATGCTCTGACACATCCTCCACCTTAACCGGCCTGAATGTCCCAAGTCCCACGTGCAGCGTTACACCTGCAATATCCACTCCCATTTCCTTAATAGTTTCCAGGAGCTCATTGGTAAAATGAAGTCCTGCCGTAGGAGCAGCAGCAGAACCCTCATACTTTGCATACACAGTCTGGTATCTGTCCTTATCCTTCAGCTCATGGGTAATATAAGGCGGCAGCGGCATCTTTCCAAGCTCATCAAGAATCTCCTCAAATATTCCCTCATACTCAAACTTCACAAGTCTGTCACCATCAGGAAGCACATCTACAATCTCGCCTGTAAGCCTGCCATCACCAAAGCTGACCTTCGCCCCTGTCCTAAGTCTCTTTCCGGGTTTAACGATTGCCTCCCATATATCAGCACCCTTACGCTTAAGAAGCAGAATCTCTGCAGCACCACCCTGCGGCCTTGTTCCTAACAGTCTTGCAGGAATAACCTTCGTATTATTAACCACAAGAAGGTCACCCGGCCTCAGATATTCCGTCACCTTATGGAAAACAGAATGTTCCACCCTGCCGGTACATTTATCAACATGCATAAGTCTTGAATCCGACCGTTTTAAAAGAGGATCCTGCGCTATCAGCCTTTCCGGCAGATAATAATTAAAATCACTCGTCTTCATATCTGTAACAATTCTCCTTAAAACACACATCATTACCATTTAATAGTAAATACATTTTACAATTATTTTTTACAGTATACTTATTTTTTTTAAATCGTGCAAGTCATATGTTAATCTCAACAGTGCCGCAGCCGGTTAACATGTGTTATGCATGATTTACACTCCGTAAATACAGTGCTTTTTTCTTATATTTTACATGAAATTATACTAAATTTCTTGTATATTACATAAAAATATACTAAAATAGGAACGATATCAGATAACAGTTAACCTTATGGTCGTGCTTAAGATATAACATGATTTATTAACAATATGATGGAGGTGACCTTATGGCAGTCACTACATTTGCAGCAATAGATGTAGGTTCAAATGAGATAGCCATGAAGATATTTGAGATCGGGCGTAAAAACCAGCTGCACAAGCTTACGCATGTCCGCCATGTCATGGAGCTTGGGAGCGATACTTACGTTAATGGCTATATATCAAACCACCTTATAGATGAGTTATGTGAAGTGCTTATTGGCTTTAAAAAGGTAATGAAAGACTTCAACGTATCAGAGTACAAAGCCTATTCCACAAGTTCAATAAGGGAAGCCAACAACAGACATTCCCTGTTAGACCGGGTAAGGATACGTACAGGGATGGATGTTAAGATACTTAATAATTCTGAACAGTGCTTTATGCTTTATCAGGCCGTTGCATTAAGGGAACCTGCTTTTAATGAGATAATCAAAAAGGGAGCCCTTGTTGTTGAGGTAGGCTCCGGCAGTTCACAGGCAACCTGCTTTTCAGGCGGAAAACTTGTCGTCTCACACAACCTGAGACTTGGTTCAATAAGGATAAGCGAATTTCTCAGTAACCTTGAAAGAGATACCGACAGCTATACTGACCTTTTGTCAGAATATATTGACGGAGACATATATACATCATATAAGACGTATTTCCACAAATACCGTATAAGGTCAATCCTTGCGATCGGCGAAGGTCTGTATCCTCTGCTTAAGTATATTAACAGATATTATAAGTCGTCAGGAACTGATCCGGCATGCCTTACAGCTGAAGAGATGAGTAATGTATACAACTCCCTTTTTGAACACTCAGGCGCAGAGCTTGCCGGAATCACGGGGACAACCGAGGAGCAGGCAAGGCTTCTCATCCCTACGGCTATGATATATGAAAAAATAATGCGTATCAATCAGGCAGCACATATATTTTTTAACTCAACGGATCTGTGTGATGGCATTATTGCAGACTATGCTTTAAAATGCAACAGAATCTCCCAGTCACATGACTTTGAAAAAGATGTGTTATCTGCCGCGAAAAAAATAGCAATAAGATACAATTCAAACTTAACACACACATCATATGTTGAAAAGATTGCCCTGAACATATTTGACAGCATGAAAAATATCAGCGGACTGAACAAGCGTGACAGGCTGTTACTCCAGGTTGCGGTAAGACTTCATGACTGTGGTGCATATGTTAACTTTGAGGATGTTGCATCTAACTCATACAAGATAATATCCTCCTCAGAGATCATCGGACTTACCAAGCAGGAAAATATACTGATAGCCAGCATTGTAGGTAACCCTGTAACAACATTTCCTTCATACAGCGAAATACGTGACGACATGACAGAGCAGGACTATGTCCGTGTTACAAAGCTTACATGCATTTTCCGGATAGCCAATGACCTTGACACAAGCAAGAAGCAAAAGCTTACACACATAAAAATCAACCTGAAGGATGATACACTCGTAATAACCGGAGAATCGTTTATGGACTTTGCACTTGAACAGGCTTATTTTAACCATTCCTCTGACCTTTTTACACAGACCTTTGGAATAACACCAAGAATAAAGAGAAGGAGAATCAACAATGTCTGATAACATATATAAAAATCCTGACTATTATGACAACAGGGAGCTGAGCTGGATGGAATTCAACCACAGAGTTCTTGCCGAAGCTTACGACGAAACCCTCCCACTGCTTGAAAGACTTAAGTTCTTAAGCATCACTTCCTCTAACCTTGATGAGTTCGTTATGATAAGGGTAGCATCGCTTAAGGACATGGTACATGCCGGCTACACCAAGCCTGACATGGCAGGACTGACAGCAGATAAGCAGCTTCTTGCAATAAGTGAACGTGAACATGAACTTGTTGATATGCAGTATTCACTGTATAATGACACATTTATCCCATCACTGCTTCATAATAATATCGAACTGGTTACGAACTACGAGGACATGACAGACGAGCAGGCTGAATTTGCAGACAGATTTTTTTCCAGGGAAGTATATCCTGTGCTTACCCCTATGGCTGTAGATTCTTCAAGACCATTTCCACTTATAAGGAATAAGTCCCTTAATATAGCTGCTCTTCTTAATAACCCAAAGTCCGGCGATGAGTGTGAATTTGCCACCGTACAGGTTCCTTCAGTCCTGACAAGACTTGTACGTATTCCGGCTAAGGATCCTGACAATATTGCATACATTCTGCTGGAACAGATAATAGAGAAAAATATTGACAAATTATTCCTTAATTATGACGTACTATGCGCATTTCCATACAGGGTTATGCGTAATGCTGACCTTACGATCGACGAAGATGAAGCAGCTGACCTCCTTACCGAGATTGAAAAACAGATTAAAAAAAGACAGTGGGGAGAGGTAATAAAGCTTGAGGTTGAACGTGGAATAGACAAACGTCTGCTAAAGTACCTGAAAAAGGTATTTAATATTAATAATGATGACATATACAAGATTTCCGGTCCGCTTGACCTGACCTTCCTGATGAAGCTTTATGGCTTAACCGGTTATGATAATCTCAGAAACAGACCATACAAACCACAGCCTGTCCCTGAGATCGATCCCGATAAGAATATATTTTCACAGATACGCGAAAAGGATATTCTGCTTCATCATCCTTACCAGACCTTCGACCCTGTTGTAGACTTTGTAAGGCAGGCATCAACTGACCCTGATGTCCTTGCGATCAAGCAGACCCTGTACCGTGTAAGCAGTAATTCACCAATCATATCTTCTCTTGCACAGGCTGCCGAAAATGGGAAGCAGGTATCTGTCCTTGTCGAACTTAAGGCAAGATTTGACGAGGAAAACAACATAATCTGGGCCCGAAAGCTTGAACAGGCCGGCTGCCATGTTATATATGGCCTTGTAGGACTTAAGACACACAGCAAGATAACTCTTGTTGTCCGCCGTGAAGAAGACGGCATAAGACGCTATGTCCATCTCGGTACAGGTAATTATAACGATTCAACGGCCAAGCTTTATACTGACATGGGGTTATTTACCTGCTCACATCCTATTGGTGAAGATGCCACTGCCGTATTCAATATGCTGTCCGGATATTCTGAACCACTTGCATGGAATAAGCTTGTTCTTGCCCCGCTCTGGTTAAGGGATAAGTTTATGGATTGTATTACACGCGAAACCATCAATGCCCGCGAAGGCAAAGAAGCCAGGATCATTGCAAAAATGAATTCTCTGTGCGACCATAAGATTATTGCCGCACTTTATGAGGCTTCTGCTGCCGGTGTCAGGATCGACCTTATCGTAAGGGGGATATGCTGCCTTAAGGTCGGGATACCGGGTGTAAGTGATAATATTACAGTCCACTCTATTGTAGGCAACTTCCTTGAACACTCAAGGATATATTATTTTTACAATGACGGATACGAAGATATATATATGGGAAGTGCGGACTGGATGCCGCGTAATCTTGACAAACGTGTCGAAATCCTGTTTCCTGTAGAAGCCCAGGAGCTTAAAACAAGGATAATACACATTCTTGATATTCAACTTCGTGACAACGTCAAGACAAGAATAAAGCAGCCTGACGGTTCTTATGTTACTTTAACACCGGGCGATGATGAACCACTCTCATCACAGGATTATTTCTGCAGCGAAGCTATAGAGCTCACAAAGCAGCGGAGGCATGAAAAAAATCTTTCCAGAACCTTTGAACCAATGAAAAAACCGGAGTAATATAACCGATAAAAACGATAAGGAGGGATTCCCATGAACATTACAGGACTTGCAATGAATTCATCTCAGGCTGATCTTATGAATCAGATTAGCACAAAAGTGCTTGATATGGCACTTGATACCGTTACAGAGACAGGTGAACAGTTTGCTGCCATGCTGTCAGAGATTCCACAGCAGCAGGCTCCATCCGGAATAATGAATGCCGGCCATATTGATATACTCGTATAACAGGCTGCTGCCACAATGTTCCCGGTTCCTGTATCCGTCACATGTCAAAGAGACCATTCACATATTAGTATCAGTATGTGAATGGTCTCTTTGGGTATCGTATAACCTCTGCCGGCCTATCTTTTCACCTTTAAAACCCGGGAATATCTGCCATACACTTTCTTCCCATCATACATGGCATATGCCCTTATCTTATAATAATATGTCTTCTTTGACGTAAATATATGAACATATGATTTTTTAGCAGTTGCCGCAATTTTCTTATATCCGGTCTTCTTCTTTTCAGAACAATATATGATATACTTTCCGGCGCCTAAAACCCTGTTCCATGATATAACATTTTTATACTTCTTTGCCGTACGCTTCTTTTTACATGACAGCCCCTTTACCCTTCGGACAGTTACAGACATATTATCTGCCGTACCGGATATCACGGAATCCGCTGACTGTCCTGACACCCCTGCCATAACCTGTTCATCGGATGTCCCGGTCTTAGAAGCCTTTACATATATCGTAATATTATCCCTGAATTCCTTTATATACTCCGTACCGTTCTTATCACCATCATCCATAACAGCTTTTAATGTGTATATTACCGGAATATTATATGTCTTACCGGCTTCCCCGGCAAAATGGAATACATATGCTTCCTGTGCACCACATTGAATATCTATAGCACTTACCGGATGCATTGTCTTAATATCAATAACTTCATTACTGCCTGTACATACAGGACTGTCAGCTTTTACACTCACTGTAATATCTTTTGCCGCAGACCACAGATTACTTATACGGAATCCACAATATATATCCGCTTCTGTACGGCCTTCTATATCAAGCTGCCGTTCAAACTCTGCATTACCGGCATTATCATAATACTTAAATCCATTAACATACATGTCAATACCCGGAAACGCTGTAATGGAATCGTACACATTAAGCAGGGGATATGTAATCTTCTTTCCATCCGCCGCATACTTATACGTTGAAGCCTTAGTTGCCTCAGTAATCTGAGACCTTATATAAGATACAGGATCACTTATTGTACTCTTATCAATACTGCCACATAATATTGCGGCCGTGGCCGACACCATCGGTGCAGCCATCGAAGTACCATGCATGTACGCATATTTTCCACCGGGCATTGTTGATAATATATTATATCCTGGCGCCGCAATATCATAATCCGTACCACTGTGGAGCTCATAATCATAGTTAGACCATGCCGGAACATTCAGCCCGGTATCAACAGCCATTACACCGATAACGCAAGGATATGATGCCGGGTAGACCGACTTTGCTTTTTCATCCGCATAATCAGAGGTTACATATCCATCATTTCCTGCTGCCGCTACAAGAACACACTTCCTGCCGGCATGTTCTAACATTGATTTTAGCACAGAGGATTCCGTGTATGTACCAAATGACATATTAATAACATCTGCATCCATATTAACAGCATAATCCAGTGCGGCAATAACAGAGGACAGCTTAAATTTTCCATCCGCATTACCTGCCTTTACCGGCATTATCTTAGAAGAATAAGCTATTCCACATCCACCACCATTATCCTTGTCCATTGCAATTATTCCAGCAACATGGGTCCCGTGTCCATCTTCTGTATCCATCGGATCACCCATTTTATCAGGGTCTGTATTATCAGCGGCGAAATTGGCACCATATATATCATCGACTACTCCGTTGTTATCATCATCAATCCCTGGGATTCCATATGCCTCAGCATCATTAATCCATATATTATCCTTAAGATCCCTGTGTGTGTAATCAACCCCTGTATCAATTACGGCAACTACAACAGCCTTACCGGGTTCAGGCTCCGCATCCCATGCTTCTTTTGCATCAATAGCGTCAAGATACCATTGTGAAGTAATATAAGAATCCGTCTTTTTGAACAACAGACTATCTGAATACAACGTTGAATCTTCTTCTATATGTATATACCCTGCAGACCTGCCAAGTATATCAAGAACCTTCTGAACTGTGTACTTATCAGTATTATAAGTAAGCCTCGCAGTACAATAGTTTACTCCATCCATACATGCAATAACCCTGACATCCTCTATCTGATAATCTCCATCATTTAACCCATATTCTGCTTCCGGGGCTTCTGTCTGCGAAGCTTCAAATACTACACCTGTAGTGCGCCATATTGCAATATCTGCAGAGGCAGATGCCTGACCGCGCATTTCTGTAATGCAATATATAAAACTAACAATAACGAGCATACATATCATTGCATATCTTCTACATACATTCATACTATCACCTTCCGGTTATACGATAAACTCTGTATGTGTCACAAATAAGTCTGTTACACAACCCTGTCTCTTCCACCTTTTTTTGCAGAATACAGATTCATATCCGCCTTATTGATCAACTCATCTATTGTCAGGTTATTATCATACTGACATACGCCAAATGACATTGTAACTTTAACTACCTGTCCATTATAATCAATCTCATGCTCCCTTATATCTTTAATAAGTACATTAATAAAGCTGACTGCCTGCTCCCTGTCAGTATCCGGAAATATCATAAGGAATTCCTCGCCGCCCCATCTTGCAGCAATTCCTTTCTTTTCAACATAATCATTGATCAAAGCAGAAACATCCTTCAGGACCCTGTCTCCGCACTCGTGTCCGTATACATCATTTACTTTCTTAAAATAATCAATATCACCAATGGCGACCGTAAGCCCATGGCTGCCATCATCAGTCATTGTACCAAGCTTCCGCTCAAGAAAGCTTATCATCTGTCTTCTGTTATACAGACCTGTAAGCGGGTCGAAAAAAGCAAGCCTTTCAAGCGTCTTATTATACTTAATAAGCTTTTTTTCCATCTCGGAGCTTCTCGCACTAAAATAAAACCCGGCAACTGCCAAACATCCAAAAACATATATGGCATTCACTACCGACACAAGTCTCCCGGTATCATTAATAAATATAACATATGGCATATGAAGTTCTGCATACATATAAACCGCACAGAATAAAATTGTATATGCTGCTGATAAAACCAGCTTAATAACCAGCGGATAATATGTCGTAAACATGGTTACAATTATAAGCAGGAATATACTGTACTGAAAACCTATCTCCCACCCTGCATATATAACCTGAAATATCACAAGGAACACAAGTGACAGATTATATATCCAGAATGCTTCCTTTACATGCCTTCTGTATGTTAAGTACACTGAATAGCACAAAACTGATATTCCAAGTAAATCATATATACCAAGTATTACCTGTCCATTTAATATAAAAAGCACTGCAAGGAATATATAATACACAGCACTTATGATTGATGTGCATCTCATTACAACGGCCTGCAATCTGTTTTCATACACTCCAACAGTATCTTTATTGATCCAATCTGTAATTGATGAAAGTATGTTCTTCACTTCTTCCCTCCGCCCATAAAATCTGGTATTATAAGTTGTGCTGGAATTGGTCATATTAATATGCCCTGATCATGTATATAATAACACATACTATATCAAATGCAAAGAGGAACAGACTATGAAAAGAATCGTGAGTATCCAGGATATTTCCTGTATTGGCAAGTGTTCGCAGACTATTGCCCTGCCGGTGATATCAGCAATGGGAATTGAAGTATCAGTAATACCGACAGCTGTCTTATCAACCCATACTATGTTCCCCGGTTTCACATTCAATGATCTCTATGGCGATATACGTAATATTATGGATCACTGGAAAACCTTGGATATACATTTTGACGGAATCCTGACAGGATATCTTGGAACGACAAAACATATACAGCTTATTTCTGATTTTTATGATGAATTCGCCACAGATGACACATTAACCATTGTCGACCCCGTTTTTGCAGATAATGGGAAAATGTATGCCGGTTTTGATGAAGCATATGCCAGAGCAGTTACTTCACTTTGCCGTAAGGCCGCATATATTATCCCTAACATTACTGAAGCCGCAATTATGGCAGGCGTACCGTACAGGACAACCTATAATGCTTCATATGTAAACGATATATTAGACAGACTGAGTGATACCGGAGCTTCTAATATTATTATAACGAGCATTATCCGTGGTAAAGAAAATGGAATTGCCGCAAGGCTTGAAGACGGTTCCACATTTGAATACTTCAGGCCCCACATCGATTCTATATTCCACGGAACCGGTGACTTATTTGCAAGTACCCTTACAGGTGCACTGCTACATGACGGATATAACCTTGAAAAGGCAGTAAGGCTTGCCGTTGATTATACGGCTGTTACCCTTGAAGCCACACTCAAAAATAAAACCCACAACTGGTATGGGGTTGACTTTGAATGTACGATTCCTGAGCTTATCAGGATGCTGTACAACCGGGTATGACATTATCTGTTATATCACCCATTCCATTCCTCAATCACACATGTATGCTTCTTATCACTGCCGTCTGCATCATAGTTGACCCCGACCAGCATAATTTTATCACTGTATCCTGCTAACGCCCCATTGTATCTGTTCTCCCTGATCTGCTTAATTGCTGTATCAGCTGACTTATTATACTTAAGCTCTACCACCATCGCGGGTCTCCAGCCAGCATTAGAACGCGGAATGAATACAAAGTCTGCAAAACCTTTACCACCTGGGAATTCCCTCACAATGTTGTAATACGCCGGTGCAGTAAAATATGCCATCGTAAGAACGCAGCTTAATGAGTTTTCATCATTGTACTTTAAAACAGATGGGTAAGTCTCGTGGGCAAGCTCAATGATCTCC
>CAKSBI010000039.1 GCA_934437985.1 uncultured Lachnospiraceae bacterium | reverse complement strand
TTTCCCCATGTAACCCGCCAACATATCAGTTCATTATAATAATATTAAATTTTTGTCTTGACAACTGAGCCATTATAGTATGAAATATCAGAGAGGACAATAAGAAATGAAAAAATCACTTAAATTAATGTCAAGTTATTTATACATTCTGGCATCTATAGTAACTAAAAGAAGTTTGTATGTATATTTAAAACAAAAAATATTATTATTTAGCTTATTTAGTATGTGTATTATGTGTCTGACAAATGCTACTGTACATGCGTCAATGTATTCAGAAGAGTATACAATTCGTATTTTTATTAATCATGTATTGGTAGATACATTGAGGTGCAGAGATGGAGATCTTTTATCTTTAACTAATAATTACAATGGCTTACCTGTTAGAGAATGGGAATATTCTATTAAATGCGAAAATGACGATGGGGTAATAATTAGTAAGAGAGTTAGCGTTATAGATGAGAATGTAGATATAACGATAACAGGTAATGATGACATATGTGGTTATTCATGGATAATGGGATTGGATGCTCCGGTTAATGACAACGGCAATGCAGAAAATATTAATGATATAACTGAGGCATCAAATGCTTCGGAAACTAATTTGGGTACGAGCAAAGATAATAATCAAAATACATCGGTGAATTCTGATAAAGCAATAAAAAAATTATTGTCACCGTGTATTTTGAAATATGAGAGAGGTTCAAAAAAACTTGTTGTTAAAGGTGAAAAAGAAACTTACGTATATATTAAAAGAAAGAAAAAAATAGTGACTATTTACATGAATAAAAAAACAAAAAAGACAATTACTCTTTCTAAAAAACTTAAAAGGGGAGAGAAGATTAAAATATATGCAAAAAAATCAGGATATAAAAAGAGTAATGTACAAACATATAAAGTATAATAATATGAAAGATTATTGATATTATTAGTCGTAGTTGGAATGATGGTTGGAAAGTATACAGAAAATGTTAAGAACTAGTTATATTTTATTGCATAGAGTGGATTTTTATGGGAGAATAAGTAAATATGACAAACATTATTGAAATGAAGAACATACACAAATTTTATACAAACGGAAATGAATCTTTACATGCTCTTAAAGGCGTATCATTTGCCTTGAAACAGGGCGAGATTCTTGCTGTTATGGGAAGCAGTGGCTCTGGTAAGAGTACACTGCTGCATATCATTGGGACGATGGATGTGGCTGATGAAGGTGAAATATATCTGGATGGAGTGCTGGAAGAAAAATACGGTGTGGAACCTGATGCAACAAGAATTCGTTATGACAATATCGGGTTTATATTTCAGGATTTTAATCTGATACAGGATTTCAATGTGGAGGAAAATGTTTCGCTTCCATTGATATTAGCAGGGGAAAAAAGCAAAGAGATTCGCAGACGTACAGAAGAGATGCTTGATATGGTTGGTATACTTGATAAGAGAAAGAATCCTGTAACTAAGCTTTCAGGAGGACAAAGACAGAGAGTTGCAATTGCAAGAGCATTGATTAATGAGCCTAAAATATTGTTGGCTGACGAGCCGACAGGAAATCTGGATTGTAATACTGCATATGATATCATGCAGATTTTTCTTGAACTGAAGGAAAAATCCGGACAAAGTACTATTTTAGTTACACATGACCCGACTATAGCAAGTTATGCAGACAGAGTTTTGTTCTTGCAGGATGGGCTTATATACGGCGAATATGAGAAGCAGGGTAATAGTGGAGATGTAGATGAGATACTTGCGAAATTCCGAGAGTCACAGAAAAATGCAGAGAAAAACAGGGAGAGCGAAAATGATTAATATATTCAGAATGGGACTGACGTTTCTTAGAAAGAGTAAGATGCTGTCTTTTTCTGCTTTTTTAAGTATCTTTCTTGCTTGTTTTTTAGGTATTAGTATGCTCCAACTGGCAATAAGTGCGGAAATAGCTTATAAGAATAATATTTTAGAAGAGTATGGGGATTTTGATATTGGCATAACTAAGAATAATAATATTTCTTTTTCAGAAAGTGAAATAGAACAAATTGAAAACATACAAAATGTACAGAAAATATCTTGCGGATATTATGTTGCAGATTTAGATGGTATTTATACTGTAGGAGTAAAAGATGATTCAATAAACAAAAGTCGTTATAAGTATACATGTGATATAGCAGCCAATGATATAATTATTAATAAATATCTTGCTGAGAAAAAGGGTAACAATTTAGGAGATATTTTTATTCATGGGAACAGGGAATACATAGTAAAAGAAGTGCTTGAAGGAGACAGTTTTTCTAAAAGTAAAATAGAACTTGCAATTGTAGATATGACGCGACTGCTGGAAAGTCTTGGAGTTGAAAAGAATCCTAATTATATCATGTTAAAATGTCAAGAGAAAGCTGATTTAGATAGTATTACAGAGCAGCTTGTTTTTATTTCACAAGGTGATTTTCAAGTGAGTTGTGTCAGTCAGAATGAAGATTTTAAGAAAATGCTTCAAATATTTGAGGGATTACTTCTGGTACTTTTTGTTATCGTTGTTGTTATTTGTGGAATGTTTATTTTAAGTATATTCCAAGAGTTTATAAGAAAATACCAGTGTGATATGGCGATTGTCCGTACAATTGGAGGAAGATGTTATCAGGTTAATTGCATTTTTATGTCAATGTCGGTTGTGCTGAGTTTTGCAGGCTGTGTGTTGGGCGTTATGGTATGTGCAGTAGTAGATGGTTATTTACTAAACAAGATGAATGAAATCCTTAATCTATTTGATGGCGATATTGTTTTAGAGTGGGAAAGTATGTTTTTAATGGCAGGAGTTATTTTTGTTATTTACAATGTAGTAAGTGCTCTATTTTTTGTACTAAAGCAAAGAGTGTTGCCGCTTCAGGTTTTTCAGAGAAATTTAGATGGACTTAAGAGAAAGAAAAGGGCTAATCGTTTCTTGTTTGCCAGAAAAATATTTGGTACAGATGGATATCTTGCTATAAAGTTTTTGATGCCGAAATTCTGGCAGAATTTTACTATTGTTGTTATTATTGGACTGATTACAGCATTATCGTACACAGGACATGCTTCAATCAAGCTATTAAATGAAAATAGTTTTCAATACTACAGAAATGTGCTTAATGGTTCTGAGGCAGGGGCAGAATACTATTCTATGAATGAACTAACAGTTGATGAAATTCGAAATATGTGGAGAGATATTAGAGAAACAACAGAACAATGCAGTTATTTGATGGGTGGATATTATAATAGTGGCTACTCTTTGCATAGTGATATTAATACATTTTATGTGACAGATTTGGTTAGTTTTATGGAACAGTTTCCGGGAGAACAGATAAAACATTTTGAAACAGTTCCAAAGGAGCAGAGAGTGATTATGACAAGGAAAACTGCTCATTATTCAGGTTATTCTTTGGGAGATAAGATATTTTTGGATTCACAATGGCTTGGGGGAAAGCATGAATACACTATTGTAGAAATTGTTGATTGGAATCACAATGTGACAGAAGATGCCGGAATTATTTTAGAACAAAGTGTATTGAGTGGTAAAGATAAAAATGCTTATTGTCCATATGAAGCCTATTTTTATGTAAAAGAGTATACTGAACAGACAAGAGAAGTATTTGAAAAATACGAGGTTGCTAAAGAGGGTTTTAAATGGCTTAGTATGGAAGAAATCATGAAAGAAGGTAATGATGTAAGTAACCAGAGAGTGACAATGATTAGTGTAATACTTGTTGTACTAATTATCATTGCTGGTATAGGCTGGCTTAATTCTGCAAAAAGTATGCTGTTAGCCAGAGAAAATGAGTATCATGTATTACGTATGCTTGGAACGGATATTAAAAGTGTTCGCAGAATAAGCTGGATTCAGGTGTGGAGTTATATGTCTGCAGGAATTATCCTTGGAATGGCTGTAGGTTTAGTAGTAGTTTATTTTTTATGGCGTTCTAATGTTAATCCGAATGTATCTATTTCGATATATTGGGAAAATGTGTTTGGAATTGTGGTATATATGTTTATGTTGTCTATGGGTTTAAGAACAACTATAAAGCAGTTGTCTATGTAATAAATTATTCGTTTAAGTGTGAAAGGAAAAGGAATGAAAAGACTTTTTAAAATGGCATTTGTTTTTATTATAAAAAGCAAAATGCTGTCCATTTCTGTATTTATAAGCATATTTGTTGCATGTTTTCTCAGCGTAAGCATGTTTTAGTTATCGTCTAATATGGAACGTTCAATAGAAAAAGTAATTGAAGAGGAAAAGGGAGCGTTTGATTTAAGACTGACAAGGAGAGACGGAGAAAGCTTTAACGAAGAGGAGATAGAGTTTTTTAAGAATGACAAGGATGTAAAAAATATCGCTACAGGCTATCAGACTAGTGAACTTTTAGATACATACATGGTAGGTGTAACAAATGATGAAATAAATAAAAGCTTATACAAACACACGAAAGATATAAAGGATAATCAGATTATTATTAATGATATTCTTGGACGCAGAGAGAATAAAAAAGTTGGAGATACTTTCACAATAGCAGGGAAAAATCTTGAAATAATAGAAGTAATTGAGACTGCTTCAATATCAAATTATAAAATGCCAATGGCAATTATGGAATTGTCCATGATTCATGAACTGATTGGTCATTCTGATACTTATATGCCAAATTATTTACTGCTTGTATGCCATGATTCAGCTTATTGCAATATAGAACGTGGTGGTGGAATTGTTAATCGCATATGGGAACATAGTCAGGAATATAATATCTCGGATCAGCGGGAGGGTGGTCAGTATGATGTTGCAATTAAAGTAGTTAAGTTGATATTCACTGTATTTTTTGTAATTATTATTGTGATTAGTGGTTTATTTGTTGTAAATATTTTTCTTGAATATATGAGGAAATACAGAAGGGACATGGCTGTTATTCGCACTGTTGGCGGAAAGCAGGAACAGATCAAGAATATATTTTGCTCCATGTCTGTAATTATCAGTGGATCCGCATGTTTTATCGGTACGTTGTTTAGTGCGCTGGTTTCGGAGTCTATTCTGAACCGACTTAATAAGAAGATGCAGTTATTTGAAGGGTATGTGAGCGTAAATTGGAAAATGCTCTGGCTGATTGTAATAATTGTATTTCTTGTATTCAACTTTTTCATATACATGGTCTTTGTATCCTGTCAGAAAGTACTGCCGATACAGGTGTTTCAGGATACTTCCTCAGGACTTAGAAAAAACAAGCGTGCTAATCGTTTTTTGGCACTGCGAAGGATTATCGGAAAAGAAGGTTATCTTGGTGTCAAATTAATGTCATCACAATTTCGCAGGAATTTTATGATGATTTTAATTGTTGCACTTATAACTGCGATTGCTTATACAGGACAGACAACTTTGAAATTTCTTATGGTAAATGACTATTGGTATAATTTAAAGACATTTGAGGGAAAAACAGCAACAGTAGAGATTAACAATATTGATAAGCCCATGTCTTTATCCTATGTAAGAAAATTACATGAGCGTTTCCAAAATGTAATGGGAAGCGGTTTTATACTTTATGGTGATTTTGAGTTAAAATTGGATGATGAATATGTTCCAGTTAAAGCATCAGAATTGGAAAGAGTTCCTCAGTTTCATCAGACAGAAGTTTGGGAAGGCTACGACAATGTGCCAAAAACAAAAAGAATTGTTATGGGTAAAATTCTAGCGGCTGAGGAAGGTTATAAACTTGGTGATACTGTAACTTTAGAATCAGATTATTTTGAAGGAAAAAAAGAGTTTGTTTTGGTGGAACTTGTAGGCGGAGATGATTTTTACTATTCTGACTTACGATTGATAGACTGGGATAATTTGCCGGATAAGACTGGGAATAGTGATGAAAAAAACATAGCGAATTGTCATGATGGTACATATGTCAGTATGTGGTTAGAAGGTGATAAAGAAGTAATTAGAGAGAAGTTTCAGCAACTACAGGCAGAGACCGGAATGTATTTTGATAGTAAAATATATGATGATGTCATGGAGCAGTCCGACAAGAGTTTATACCAGTGGACGACTACTATGTATATTGTTCTTGGAATGCTTTTACTGGTTGCAGGCATAGGACTTCTTAACTTTGCGAATGGTATGTTGTATGCAAGAAAAAATGAGTATCGGATACTTTGTATGCTTGGTGCTACGAAGAGAAGTATCAATAAAATATGTTGGATGCAGATACTGAGTTACATGTTTTCAGGAGTAGTAATTGGGGCAATATTAGGATTTATAATTGTGGTCTACATCTGGGAAGGAAGAGTAATTATAAATACTCCTATTACAATACAATGGGAGTATCTTATCGGAATTGTGTTTTATATTATGGCGTTATCTATGTTGCTGTATCCTACAGTAAATAATTTAATGAAGGTAAGTGCCCCAAAACATAGCGTTCTTTAATCTTCTCCTCATACCTGATATACTTTCCTGGATCAAATTTATTCAGGTAATGTATGGAACCTGGATTCTCGGTTTAACATAACGAGGTTGGTGCCGTTATTCCGAGCGCCTCATATATTGCTGCTTGCTTGTTAAGCATTTCACCGATCCGTAGTGAATGATTTGCGTCCTCGAAGCATTCCGAAATATCAAGTTTATCAAGCAGTACCCGCATGGTATACTTATTATATAAACCTGTTTCTTTCATTTTATGATCAAGATAAGAAACCAGAATCAATGCAACGAACTCCGTGAAGATCTTGCCATCAAGCCCCTTTTCACTCGATACAAGGAGACGCCTCATATTTAGACGATTTTTAATGTTGCCAAATGCTTTTTCAACTACATCTTTCATTCTGTAAAGGTGCAATGCTGTCATCATAGTTATTAAACATACGGATATCATCATATACATCATCAAGATTTTTCTTGATGAATTTAAGTGAAAGCTTAGTGCCAACTAAAAACTTCACGTGCTCGTGATAAAGGCCATTAATGTTATCCTCAGAATAAAAGTCTCTGTCCATGACGAACTTTGTTTTACCAAAGCTCGGAATATCAAGATCCTCAAGAAGATGCTTAACCGTCTTGGAATCAGGTATATTTTCTGCAAGCTTACGGTAATAAAAAGGGATACCGGATTTTTCACCGAAAACGAGCAAAAGATTAAGCTGTGGCAATTTATCGTTTCCCTTGTTTTTACCATACTGTATCTGGGTAAGTGTTTCGGAATAGCTCGATATACTGGTACTGTCATATGCCCGGTATTCTTCTTCAACACGACGCTTTCCCTGCAGTCTGAAGAACTTATTCACCTGTTCATCAGTAATGGATGCAAAGAATTCGCTGCTACGTGGAGAAGCTATATCAGCACCGTAAGGATGCTTATGCGTGAAGTTCCACTTTTCAAAACGATACAGGGGATTGTTATCCTCAAGTATCAGGTAATAAACGATTGACAGAAGCTTTTTGTATGAATCCGGGAAACACTGTTTTAAATCAGCTGTGAGTCCGAGTTCTTCTGCGAGCTTATCAAACAGATACGTGGCACCATAATACAGATGTCTCGTCTGAACAAAAGGTTTGGGTCCGGTCTTGCCAGTAGCTGTAACAGTTGCTTTTTCTCTTTATCCCAGTGATACTGCGTTTCATAAGCGTACGTGATACCGGTTCTTTTATCTGTTTGAGTTACAATTGCCATAGCACACCTCGTCACGTTTCCGAGAATCCAGGATTGATTCTACTTGTAGAGGTGGAGTAGTTCCGGAAGACGTTAAAAATAAAAGAAATCAATTAGCGCACGGTACGGCATCATTTGCAGAATGTGGTCGTTATTATGCAATAGACGATTTGGAAAAAATAAAGAACGAAACTGTGATTTTCCTAAATTGTATTTTGCAAGGAATGAAAAAGTATTATGATGAAAAGATTTATTTAAAAGTGGTGAATAGTTAGAAAAAGGGTAAGTGCCTAACCGATGAATATCAGGCAGATTTTCAGGGTTGACAACCATACATGATGGTGCTACTGTATTTATATCATAGTAAATTAAAACCGTTGAAGCGGAGATAACGGCAATCATGGCCTATACAGAGAGCCTGCGGTGCTGAGAAGCAGGCATGATACGGATTGTCAAATGGACCGCTGAGGGCACAGTCAAATGGAATTCGGATTATTGATTAACCATATGCTCCAGAGTATTCTGTGACGTTGAAGGCATACGTCAATTGCCGGGGATATGCAGGTATCCCGCTAAGCGCACGAGTCATATCGTGAATTCAAGGTGGCACCGCGGATAACATTATTGTAATATTCGTCCTTGACAGATAGTAATATTCTGTCAGGGACTTTTTATTTTGCAAAGACAGTAAGCCAAACGCAGACCGGCAAAATAGAAGCTTATATTTCCACGGCAGAAAATAAGTTGGTTATCTAATAATTATTACATGAGGAGAGATGAGTTATGATTAAAGAAGCAATTGTAAAGATTGTCAACAAGGAGGACCTTACTTATGATGAGGCTTTCAATGTAATGAATGAGATCATGGGTGGTGAGACATCACAGACACAAAATGCTGCATTTCTTGCCGCACTGTCAACAAAGAGTGCAAGGGCGGAGACAACGGAGGAGATTGCCGGCTGTGCGGCCGCAATGAGATCGCATGCAGTTAGGGTTGAGACAGGAATGGATGTATTTGAGATTGTTGGAACAGGTGGTGACAATGCACAGAGCTTCAACATATCTACAACATCTGCACTTGTTGCAGCAGCCGGTGGAATGAAGGTTGCAAAGCATGGTAACAGGGCGGCTTCATCATTATGCGGAACGGCAGACTGCCTTGAAGCCCTTGGTGTTAATATTGATCAGAGCCCTGAAAAATGTGTGGAGCTCCTGAATGAAGCTGGAATGTGCTTCTTCTTTGCACAGAAATACCACACTTCAATGAAGTATGTAGGTGCTATCAGGAAGGAACTTGGATTCAGAACAGTATTTAATATCCTTGGACCCCTTACCAATCCGGGTTCACCATCAATGCAGCTACTTGGTGTATATGATGGTTATCTTGTAGAGCCGCTTGCGCAGGTTCTGGTCAGCCTTGGTGTTAAGAGGGGGATGGTAGTATACGGTATGGACAAGCTGGATGAGATTTCACTGAGTGCACCGACAAAAATATGTGAGATCAGGGACGGATGGTTCAGGTCAACTATGATCACACCGGAGGAATTTGGATTTGAGCGTTGTACAAAAGAGGACCTTAAGGGAGGAACCCCTGAAGAAAATGCACAGATAACCATTGATATTCTTAAGGGTGCGAAAGGACATAAGAGAAATGCAGTGCTTATGAACGCAGGTGCATCACTCTATATTGGCGGTAAGGCAGACAATATGAAGGAAGGAATTAAGCTTGCCGGTGAAATAATAGATTCCGGCAAGGCATTTGAAACACTTAACAAGATGATCGAGGTGAGTAACCGTGGGTAAATATGCAGGCTTATAAAGCGGCAAGTGTTATGCAGTATGGCTATCGTATATATGGAAAAAATGCATGTATCAGAAAAGAGGGCGCATTATCTTATTCAAAAAACTGATAAATACCGGGCGAAGTATTATAGCTATTATACTTCGGGAAAGGATTGGACCAATCCTGTTAATTATGACCTTGTATTGAAAAAGCACCGAAATTTGCTTCGTTTTTAGGTCCTGTACCAAGTGAAGATTCCAGTGATACGAGAGTTAATCGATACAGCATAACAAAAGCTGGAAATAGCCACTTGCGGAGACTTTTAGTTGAAGCAGCCCAGAGTTATACAAGGGGAAATGTAGGACACAAATCAGTGGCATTGAAGCAAAGACAGAAAGGAAATCCACCGGAAGTAATTGCGTATGCAGATAAAGCAAATGAAAGGCTTAGACGAAGGTTTTACAAAATGACTCTAAACAAAGGAGTTAATCGAAATGTGGCAGCAACAGCAATAGCAAGAGAATTAGCGTGTTTTATCTGGGGTATGATGACAGAACATGTAAGTTAGTAGAATATTCATCTGTTTCAGTCAAGGATGCTTCGCATCGCCATTGGGAGACTATGAGAAAAAGTCTGTAAATAAGATTCTTCTATGATAATAACTTCCTCTTTATAAAATGCAATAGGATCATCAATTCCTTTTGCCTGAAGTTCGTGAACATAGCCAACAGGTCTGTATGATTTATGAGCAGTATGTCCACGCTCAGGATCATAAAAGCTCGAATAAATCTGAAGATAAGTACCTTTTACTGTGAATTATTTTTTTACAAAGGAATATGTATATCTTAGAAAATAAATGTAAAAACTTAATAAAATATACAATTTATATTGACATAAAGTAATGAATTATGTCAATATTAAACATATTGTAATGTGGCATTCAGGAACAGTTACTTCAGGAACTGTAGCAAGGGAGAATATTGAACTTAGTAAGTACAAGCTATGAAGTTACATGTACATTTAAAAGTGAATATTGTATAAAATGGCAAAAAAAACGCGAAACAGATTAGTACAGGGTATAATGTAAAATGAGGAGTCATAAGTTTACTTAGAAATAGGAAAATAAGGATTGCCTAACGTACCGACCTATTGATATTTAAGCAAAATATTCTGGCAATTTCATTCATTTTTACAATAAAAGAAGCGGCGGAGTTGGTGCCGTTACTGAATTTAAAAGAAATGTAAATTCAGACAATGCACGGCGCAAGATTGATGGGCGTGCTGAAGCAAGATTGATTGAATTGGCCTGTGGTCCTGTTCCGGAAGGTCATTCCAGATGGACAATCCGTCTGCTGGAAGAAGAATCCAGAGTTATTCTGGAAACCCCTGTAGGTAGGGAGACAATACGAAACGCTTAAAAAAACTAACCTCGACCTCACAAAAATGGCTGCTGGTGCATCACATCAAAAGAAGACCCGGAATTCATAGCGTGCATGTATGTAAAACCATACCAGCTTCTGGGGGAAAAGCCAGATGCCCACTGCCAATGATTACCGGAAGTGACCGGAAAACGGATTCTGAATATGTCCGTAATGGGACGGTCAGCATATTTGTCTTTGTGGAACCGCTTGGCGAAGCAAGGCGTATAATCAAAAAACTGGAAATACACTATACACCAAAGCATGGGAAGTGTAGCGTAATACACTAGCAGCAAAGGTCAACTGGCATTTTCGTACAGGTGATGCCCATATAAAAACTAGTTCATTATATCTAAGGCTAAATGTCAACAGGTCAGTACACTAGTAGTTAAGGAGACTGTAAACGATAATGAGAAAGTGTACCTGTTACTACTTATCCATAAGACAAACTGAAAAAAATAAGGTATTTCAAAGAGTAGTGTCCAGTTCTTTTGTGCGGATGAGTGAATTTAAGAAACCATGAATGTTGGGTATTTAGGGGTTATACTGGTTAATACATATAAGTTTAAGGATAAATGAATTAAAAGCGTAAAGAATTTCAAAATGAAAAAGCTTTTTATCCCCCCCATTTGAAATGAGGTCATGACTTAAGTAAGAAAAGCCCCGGGGGCTTTGTAAGAAACTGATGTTGGCGATTTAGGCTCAGATGCCGGCAAAGAAGATTTATAGGCCGCATAACAAACCACTGGCTAAGCAGATGGTTGTGATTTGCAATAGCTTCAGACTAACAAAATATTAATTATTCAATTATTTAAGAGGAGGAATACAGGATGGAGAAAAAATGGGGTTTACTTAAGAAAAAATGGTTAAGGGTAATTGGTGTGACAGGAATAATAATGGCAGCATTAATCTTGTCAATATTCACTTTACCAAGAGATGCAGACGCAAAAAGAAAGAATATGCTGTCGAAAAGTGAAACTGAGACAGTGTGTACCGTAGCACTAGAAGCAATTAAGCCAATGAATGTTGAAAAGTTGGATGTTTTGGTAGGTGATATCTTCAATGTTGTTGATACTGAGGGTAAACTGAATGCATATTCTCTGGGGTTTATGGTTGGTGATAAACCATATGGATATGCAATATATGACATTGAAAAATCAAATATTAGAGAGTTTGTATTTTGCGATGGTGTAGAAAACATGTACAAGGAACTGGAAGACAAGGCGGAGGATATTTCTGATGTTGATGAAGATGAGTTGCTAGATGGTATTGTATATGAAGGTGGGATTGACTATTGTACGTTTGATGAGGATGGGGATAAGGTTGAGTTTAATGAGGATTCTATAAGCCTCGAAGAAAAGAATACAGAAGATAACGATATTATTGTATTTGAGAATGTGAGTAATAGTGATTACATAGCTCCATGCTCTATGTATGAAAAAACTGGATATAATATGTGTGGTCAGAATGGATATTGGGATGTGGCTGACAGTAATACATCATGGCATGTAGTACCTGATTGTGGACTTGCAATGATTACAAGTGGATATGTTAATAGTTATAAAAAAAATTATACGTGGTATGATAGAACATATGGTGAATATTCTTATACAGGATATGCTTGTACAAATGTTGCAGCTACAAGTGTATTGAATTGGATGGGAAGATGTAAAGGAAGACCAATAGACACATATGTTGATTTATGGAATAAAATGCATAATACATGGGATCCAATTACTAATTCATATGAAATCCAGCATCAATATAAATTTTCAGAAGACAATTATGGAAATGAAATGCTAGACGGTAATGGTAATAGAATAGTAAAGCATGATAGTGAAGGTCAAATAGAATACGAAGGGCATGGTATTTTTTTTGGATGGATGGCTGATACATTGAATAATTATTATTTCCCATCGATAGGATGTAATATCAGAGCTAATGCATATTCATATTATAATGCTGTAAAAGATTTGCAATTTTCTCGATTTGAAAATCATATAGGCACAACTGAAAGTGGCGAGGCTGCACCATGTATTATGCAAATTGATTTAGATCAATTGGTCGTGGATAATAATGGAAAGACGAAAAATATTAATTTTAATCATGCAGTTACTGTATTATCAACTCTACATAATTCGTCAGAAAAGTATATTGGAATTTGGAACGGATGGAATTTTAACAATAACAATAACGGTGGAAATCGTGGTTTTGATTCTTCAGAGTTTACAGAAGATTATTTGTTAAAAAATGTTGACACGCTTTCATCTGCCTATAAAGCAATTAGATATATTTCATGGACTGATTTAACAAAATCCAATGTTAAACTGAATGCTATTTTCTTTAATAATGTTCAAAGTGCTAATATTAAGGAAGTTCATACCGATTATATCTGCAGTAAGCGAATAGATTATTCATGTGTAGTTCCTAATGGAACCAAATATGTATATTTTCCAACATGGGATGAGGCTGAAGGAACTTCAAAAGCCGTTTGGCATCAGGGTACTGTTGAAGCAAATAATTATGCTCATGTGTCTTGTGATCTTAGTTCGGATAAAGATACGGCTAATTATGCAACGCACGTATATGCTATGGATGCTAATGGTAACCAGTTAGCAGCTTATGGAACGGTTTATAATACTTTGAAAAATAAGATATCTGTTACAGCAAGTAATCCTAATATTGATTCTCTTAAGATATCTTGTAATTCATTGCCAACAGGAACTACATCGGTAAGTTTTCGAGTATATCCCGAAAATAATAGTACATTAGTAAAAAATATTACGTGTCAGTTAAGTGGTAATACTATTCAGACTACTTTAAAATATTCAGATTTTAACTATACATCTGGAAAGTACATTATTACAGCACAAGCTTTTGAAAAATATGGAAGAGAATTAGATTCAAAACAGATATCAATTAATGCGCCTGTACGTTCGATTACTAATGTTAAAATATCTGATATTTCAATTCATGGATACAAGGTAACTTGCAAGGTACCTGTAGGAACGGCATCAGTTAGGTTCCCTACATGGACTATAGCTAATGCCCAGGATGATATATGTGGATATAGTGGCAAGCCTGATTCAAATCGAAATGTTGAAGTATGGATTAATACGATGAATCATAACAATGAAGGCGGTCAATATAAAACGCAGATACAGGCATATGATAAAAATGGTATTATGATTAATACGACATCTGTAACTACGAGTATTGTAGGTAGAAGCAGAATAATAATATCGCAAATTACCAATGGGAATAATGGTGATTTTAAGGTGAATGTATTATTGCCAACTGGTACTGATGAGGTAAAATATACTGTAACTGTACGTAGTGTTGGAAGATATGGGAAAAAAGAATATATTCACAGTATTTCCAATACTAATAAGAATGGTTCTGACACATTGGAAGTTAATAAGAAAAACTTTTATAATGCAAATGGGGTATATGATATTCATATTATGGCATATGATGCAAGTGGAGATTTAATTACGTATTGTGATACTTCAACGACGTTGAAGTGAAGATTAACATATTAATCATCTATTGAATGATAGTTTAATTTATTGAAATGACTTTGTATTGCAATGTTGTAAATTATTGATAGAATGTATTGTCAGTGAATGACAGAAAGAGAGGATATGTTATGCGTGGATTATGTAAAATCATTGGTTTTTATATGATAATGCTGGTTATTACCATTATGTCTCTAGTTTGTATATCTGATGGTGTATGTCAGGCAAAAGTAAAATCAGACAAATGTAAGACAAAGAAGATTAATCTTCGGGTAAGTGAAACATATAAGATACGGTACAAGAAGAATGCAAAGTATATAACTTCAAAGCCAAAGGTTGCTTCTGTGTCAAAGAAAGGCTTAATAAAGGCAAAAAAGAATGGTCGTTGTGTGATAAAAGTAATGGCAAAGAAAAAATGCGTAAGTAAAATAAAGGTAACAGTCTGTAATGATAAGAGAGAAGAAATACATGATTCAAGTTCAGTTAATCAGGATATGAATAATGTGAATGTAACGGATAATACAGGTCATAATAATTCTAATCAAGTGTCATGTCCGCCGGGCACTTATCCGGATAATTCTGTTCTAGGAATAAATAATATGACATTGTTAGAAATTGAGAAGATTAATGACAATAGTGTATATTATATCTTTGACAGTAAGGAATGGCATTGGAGTATGGCAGGGGGTCTTAATAACAGATGCAAATATATAAAACTTAGAATTAATAAAGATGATATAAAAATTGACATTAGCGTTGGAGATAAAGTATCCGTATCCCTTGCTGCTGAATATACAATAGTTGGAGAGAATGCAATATTTGAAACTGGAGTGATAAATATATCACCTATACCGGAAAAGCAAACGAATACTACATCATGATACTAACGTACCGACCTATTACATACATCTACATCTATTTCACTTGCGTCGGGTCTTGCAAAGGCAAGGGACTTAAAGGGTGAGAAGAAAAATGTAATAGCTGTTATAGGTGATGGTTCACTGTCGGGTGGTGAGGCAATGGAAGCCTTAAATGTTGCCGGAAGTGAGCTTGAAACTAATTTTATAATAATTGTAAATGATAATGAAATGGCTATAGCGGAAAATTATGGCGGAATATATAAGAATCTGGCGGAACTGCGCAGAACAAATGGAGAAGCGGATAATAACATTTTCAGGGCATTCGGGCTTGACTATATGTACGTAGAAGATGGAAATGATATTCCTGCGCTTATTGAGGCGTTTAATAAGGTTAAGGATATTGGACATCCGATTGTTGTCCATATTCATACAACGAAGGGGCTTGGTTATAAGCCGGCTGAAGATAATAAGGAAGACTGGCACTGGTGCATGCCTTTCGACAGAGAGACCGGTCTGCCATCTTCAGATTATGAAGCTGGAGAAGATTATACGGCAATTACAGCAGATTATATTATGCAGAAGGCGAAGAAAGACAAAGACTTTCTTGTTATTACGCCGGCAATGCCGATGACTGCGGGACTGTCTGAAAGGATCAGAAAAGAGCTTGGAAACCAGTATGTAGATGTCGGAATTGCGGAAGAACAGGCTGTAGCAATGGCATCGGGTGCAGCAAAAAATGGTGCAAAGCCTCTTGTTGTGACGAATGCGACATTTATCCAGAGAACGTATGACCAGATTTCGCAGGATGTCTGTATTAATGGAAGTGCAGTAACCATACTGCTTAACTATACAAGCTTTGCAGGTCTTACAGATGTAACACATCTTGGGATTTTTGGAATATCGGCATTTTCCAATATACCAAATCTTCAGATTCTTGCACCAAGCTCAAAGAGTGAGTACCTGAATATGCTTGACTGGTCATTAGATCAGAATGAGCATCCTGTTATGATACTTATACCGGGAAATGAGGTGACAGACCGTCCGGCAGATAAGAAATATAATGATATTGGTAAGTTCAGGGTAGAGAGAAAGGGCGAAAAAGCTGCAATATTAGCACTTGGTGATTTTTACCAGATGGGTGAAAGTCTTGCAGATGCTGTTAAAGAAAGACTGGGCTTTGAGCCGACACTTATTAATCCGCGATTTGCATCTGCAATTGATGCAAACCTGCTTGAGCAGATAGGACAGACACACAGTCTTATAGTAACTCTTGAAGACGGAATTCTTGATGGAGGATTTGGACAGAAGATAGCTTCTTTTTATTCGACGAGTGACGTAAAGGTTAAGAATTATGGACTGGAAAAGAAGTTTTATGACAGATATGATCCTGCAAAGCTGCTTGAAGAACTGGGGATGACTAACGATGCAATGGTCAGTGAGATAAGCAGATTGCTTGCATAAAGTACAGATTTAAGGTTGACAATATGAAGTGATGGTGATAATGTAATCATAAAGAAGATTAAACCGTTGAAGCGGAGATAACGGCAGTTATGCCTGTACAGAGAACCTGCGGTGCTGAGAAGCAGGTAAGACACAGATTGTCAAATGGACCGCCGAGGGCGCAGTCAAATGGACATACCTTATACTTTACAATTAATAACATTGGAGATAAGCAGTCCAAAGTATTCTGCGACGTTTAGGCATACGTCAATTGCCGGGGATATGCAGGTATCCCGCTAAGCGCACGAGTCATATCGTGAATTCAAGGTGGCACCGCGGATAACATTATTGTAATATTCGTCCTTGACAGATAGTAATATTCTGTCAGGGACTTTTTATTTTGCAAAGACAGTAAGCCAAACGCAGACCGGCAAAATAGAAGCTTATATTTCCACGGCAGAAAATAAGTTGGTTATCTAATAATTATTACATGAGGAGAGATGAGTTATGATTAAAGAAGCAATTGTAAAGATTGTCAACAAGGAGGACCTTACTTATGATGAGGCTTTCAATGTAATGAATGAGATCATGGGTGGTGAGACATCACAGACACAAAATGCTGCATTTCTTGCCGCACTGTCAACAAAGAGTGCAAGGGCGGAGACAACGGAGGAGATTGCCGGCTGTGCGGCCGCAATGAGATCGCATGCAGTTAGGGTTGAGACAGGAATGGATGTATTTGAGATTGTTGGAACAGGTGGTGACAATGCACAGAGCTTCAACATATCTACAACATCTGCACTTGTTGCAGCAGCCGGTGGAATGAAGGTTGCAAAGCATGGTAACAGGGCGGCTTCATCATTATGCGGAACGGCAGACTGCCTTGAAGCCCTTGGTGTTAATATTGATCAGAGCCCTGAAAAATGTGTGGAGCTCCTGAATGAAGCTGGAATGTGCTTCTTCTTTGCACAGAAATACCACACTTCAATGAAGTATGTAGGTGCTATCAGGAAGGAACTTGGATTCAGAACAGTATTTAATATCCTTGGACCCCTTACCAATCCGGGTTCACCATCAATGCAGCTACTTGGTGTATATGATGGTTATCTTGTAGAGCCGCTTGCGCAGGTTCTGGTCAGCCTTGGTGTTAAGAGGGGGATGGTAGTATACGGTATGGACAAGCTGGATGAGATTTCACTGAGTGCACCGACAAAAATATGTGAGATCAGGGACGGATGGTTCAGGTCAACTATGATCACACCGGAGGAATTTGGATTTGAGCGTTGTACAAAAGAGGACCTTAAGGGAGGAACCCCTGAAGAAAATGCACAGATAACCATTGATATTCTTAAGGGTGCGAAAGGACATAAGAGAAATGCAGTGCTTATGAACGCAGGTGCATCACTCTATATTGGCGGTAAGGCAGACAATATGAAGGAAGGAATTAAGCTTGCCGGTGAAATAATAGATTCCGGCAAGGCATTTGAAACACTTAACAAGATGATCGAGGTGAGTAACCGTGGGTAAATATGCAGGCTTATAAAGCGGCAAGTGTTATGCAGTATGGCTATCGTATATATGGAAAAAATGCATGTATCAGAAAAGAGGGCGCATTATCTTATTCAAAAAACTGATAAATACCGGGCGAAGTATTATAGCTATTATACTTCGGGAAAGGATTGGACCAATCCTGTTAATTATGACCTTGTATTGAAATAGGGCTACCGCAATCCCACTGGTTTTAGACGGTGGGTTAAGGTAGCCGGAAGCGGAGGGTTGTGCTAT
>CAKSBI010000038.1 GCA_934437985.1 uncultured Lachnospiraceae bacterium | reverse complement strand
GACTTTCCTCCAATGCCCGGACAACATCCATACGTTCTGGTTTCAGTTCCTGAAAAGAAGTAACCACACTATATCTGTGTAGTTACTTCCATCGCATATCTTACAGTTGCCATTGCATCCTTTGCATAATAATCAGCACCGATACTGTCTGCATATTCCTGTGTAAGAACAGCCCCGCCAACAACAGCCTTTGCCCATGGAGCCTTCTTACGTAATAGCTTTATTGTCTCTTCCATTGCCGGAACTGTTGTTGTCATAAGCGCACTAAGGCCAACGAGTGGTGCATTAAGCTCCACTACTGCATCAACCACAGTTTCCGGTGGGACATCTTTACCAAGGTCGCACACATCAAAGCCATAGTTTTCAAGAATTAACTTAACAATATTCTTACCGATATCATGTATGTCGCCGTGAACGGTTGCAATAACAAACTTACCACGGCTGACGGTTTCGGTATTGCTTTCGGACATTTTTTTCTTAATCTGCTCAAACGCATATTGCGATGCTTCGGCACTCATTAAGAGCTGTGGAAGGTACATTGTTTTATTCTCAAAGCCCTTCCCAACGATATCAAGTGCCGGAATGATATGTGTATTAACAATGCTGAGTGGTTCTTCGTGTTCAAGAAGGGCAACAGTTAAATTAGCTGACTGTTCTTTAAGCCCCTTTACTATTGCACGCTGAAGCTCACTCTCATATTCTGCTGCTCCGGCTGATGGTGTCGGTGCGCTTCCTGTTGCCGTGCCTGCTGCTGCATATTTTGCAATATTTCCAATATAATCCGTACAGTTATCATCAAGTGCATGCAAAGCCCTGAATGAATAATATGTCTTCATCATTTCGGCTGAGTTAGGATTCATAATGGCCGCTGAAAGTCCGTTCTCAAGTGCCGAATTAAAAAATGCAGCTGTTATTATATCCCTGTTTGGAAGTCCGAAGGATACATTTGACACGCCAAGTGATGTATGGCATCCAAGCTCACGCCTTATTACCCTTAATGCCTCAATAGTGGCAAGCGCAGCCTTTGTATCTGCACTGACTGTCATGGCAAGCGTATCAAATATAAGGTCCTTTTTTTCAATTCCGTAGTCTCCGGCTGTCTTTATTATATTTTTTGCAATCTCAACACGCCTTTCTGCGTTATCGGGTATTCCGTCTTCATCAAGTGTCAGACAGACAACAAGTCCTCCATATTTTTTCACAAGCGGGAATATCTCACGCATTACCTCTTCTTTTCCGTTAACGGAGTTAATCATTGCCTTTCCGTTATATTCACGTAAAGCCTGCTCCATTGCTACTACATCTGTAGTATCAATCTGAAGAGGCAGGTCAATAATCGACTGCAGTTCAAAGCATACTTTTTTCAGCATTGCAGGCTCATCTATCTCAGGAAGTCCTACATTAACATCAAGAACATGTGCACCATTTTCCTGCTGCTTAAGTCCTTCTCCAAGAATATAATCAATATCATTATTACGCAGTGCTTCCTTGAACAGCTTCTTGCCGGTCGGATTGATACGCTCCCCTATAAGAATTGGTGAATCTCTGAATTCAACAGCATGGGTATAAGAACTGATCAACGTCTTATTTTTGTCAGTTACCGGCACAGGTGTAACATTTTTAGTTTTCTTAACTGTTTCGGCAATATAGTCAGGCGTTGTACCACAGCAGCCTCCGGCAATCCTGATACCCATTTTCACATAATCAAGCATATCATCTGCAAATTCATCAGGGTACACATCATATACGGTTTCACCATTTTCGCTGCGTGGAAGACCGGCGTTGGGCTTTAAGAGCACTGGCACGGAGGCGTATCTGAGATACTCTTCTACAACACCTTTTAACTGCTTTGGGCCAAGCGAACAGTTAGCCCCGATTGCATCAGCATGCATTCCCTCAAGCATTGCAACCATTGCAGCCGGTGACGCACCTGTCATAAGCTTCCCATCCTCACCATAAGCATTTGATACGAATACCGGCAGGTCACAGTTCTCTTTTGCAGCTAAAAGTGCTGCTTTTGTATCGTAGCTGTCATTCATTGTCTCAATATATACAAGGTCAGCCCCGGCAGCAGCACCTATACGTACAGTCTTTGCATATACCTCAACCGCAGCCTCAAACTCAAAATCCCCATAGGGCTTAAGCAGCTTTCCCATAGAACCGATATCAAGTGCAATAAACTTCTCCTGCGTTCCTGTGCTTAGTTCCTTGGCACGCTTTGCATTCTCTATGGCCGCCTCAATTATATCTTTAAGTTCATCATCACCGAACTTTAAGCTGTTAGCACCAAATGTATTGGTACATATTATATTAGAACCTGCATCAAAGTAAGAACGCTGGATATCTGCAATCACATCAGGGTTCGATATATTCCAGCGCTCGGGAAGCTCTCCCGGCTTAAGCCCTCTTTTTTGGAGCAGCGTTCCCATTCCTCCGTCAAGGTACACTATATTATTCTTCAAATATTCAAGTACATTCATTTTGTATCCTTCCTCCGGTCATATTTCAATCATATATGCAATTACAGCCCTGCATCATTTTTTCTGAATCCGCAGTCTTTTTTATTACATCCGGCACATTTTTTGCCATCAGGTGCAAGCTTATTATTACTGACGTTATCACCTTTATCACTTATTCCAAATATTGCGGTAACTGATTTGGATGGCGTCATAAGCAGGCTTTCATTAAGCGATATGCCAATCTGTCTGTTACAGTCTAACAGCGCAAATATATCCTTTTGCTTTTCTAACGGCATATCCCCATATCCGGGTGAATATCTTGGCGTTACCGTTCTATGCAATTGTTCCACGTCCTCCCGGATCTCTTTACAGAATATATCACACAGACATTCAATGCGCTCTGCACCGTATGCCTGCATAAGCAGTGCTTTTACCGGAGAAAACCTCTGATACCGTGCAATCATCCTGTCAACATTAATACCGATCGTCGCAGCAAATATTATTATCTCATTACATTTATTAAGGCACGTTGCAAGATTGCGCGAATTGCATTCAAACGGCAGTACAGGCATGCCATTATCCCAGCTTATATCAAGCCTGCGGTAGCATACCTTATAAGTAAATGAATCCTTCAGCAATTCAATTGTTATCGCAAGCTCCTTTGCAAGTCCTTCTTCAATGTCGTCCTTCAGCCCGAAGTAACCTGCATAACGCCAGATTTCACGTTCATTAATTACAAAGCGTGTATCATCATTGTTATATTTCCTAACAAATATCGTATTATCAGACATATTTTACTCCAAAAATGTATTACCGAGAATATCTGACAGGTTATTCTTAATTCCCTCCGCAATATCAGGCTTGTTCATTGAATATACATGGACATTAGTTATTTCATTGGCATACAGATCAATTATCTGGTCTGTTGCATATGCAATTCCTGCCTGCTTCATAGCAGCCGGATCAGAACCGAACTTGTCAACCATTGCCCTGAAACGCTGTGGCATAAATGCACCTGAAAGCTTAATCGCACGCTCAACCTGATTAGCATTGGTAATTGGCATGATTCCCGGAAGAACAGGCACCGTAATACCGGCTTCCCTTATCTTGTACAGGAAGTTAAAGAACAGGTTATTGTCAAATACCATCTGTGTTGTAAGAAAATCAACTCCTGCATCAACCTTTTCCTTAAGGTACTTAATATCAAGTCTCTGACTGGCACTTTCAGGATGAACCTCAGGATAACATGCAGCACCTATACAGAAGTCCGTATCATCTTCCCTTAACTGTCTTACGAGCTCAACTGCATACCTGTAATCCCACCTGCTTCTGTCAGTCTTCTCTAACTCAGGTGTAAGGTCACCACGCAGTGCCATAATATTGGTAATGCCATTTGCCTTAAGGTCATTAATCTTTGCCTTAACCGTCTCTCTGTCTGATGAAACACATGTAAGATGTGCAAGCATTGGAACATTATACTTTTCCTTGATATTCTTGGCAACTGCAAGCGTATAATTACTTATTCCACCACCGGCGCCGTATGTAACACTCATAAAAGAAGGCTTAAGGGCTGCTATCTCTTCTGTTGCAATACGCACACTCTCAAATGAGCTTTCCTTTTTAGGCGGAAAAACTTCAAATGACAGTGACATCTGTTCCTGTTTTATTATATCAACAATCTTCATAATACAGTTATCCTCTCATATTTTTTTAATAATATACCAAGATCAAGCTTATAGCTGGCTGTCATAATATTATTATAATATATTTTTCAGTATTTGTGAAATATATTATAATTATAATTGTCCATAGTTAAAAACTATAATGCTGTAATTTCTTTAAAACATTTCTGACATTATTGTGCCGGCTTTTATCAGATGTAACATATTTATGACACAAACCATTCATTTTAAAACCCGAATTGACATATCCATGTATAACACCTGCCATATGTTAACATTAAAATATATGGCAGTAAAGGGAGGAATTGGAATATGTTTATAAAATCGTATGTACTCAACCATATCAGGAATAAAAAATATCATATATATACCGGAAAAGACTTCATGCATATAGTTAATATATTAGTACCTGAGGCCAGACCGGGCATTAAGACAAAGATTAAAGAGAAAAAATCAATCCTAAATATGACTGACAGGATTGATACTGCCATCAATATACTTCTTAATTCGGGTAAGTACAATGAGAATAAGGTTCTTGTGATTATCAATCCGTATCATACAGCACCCCTTACCGCACTTATAGCATTTCAGACAGCAAAGCCCTGCGGGGTAACCATATCCGGTGATGACTGTATATGCTGCGCCGCATACCCTGAGACAGACAGGCATATTATCCCGGTCTGTGGTCTGCATGCCGGTTCATCCAATATAGTCGGGTTAACAATAAAACACGGAGCCGCAGTACTCAGCCGGTTTAACATAACAATACATACCGGTGGTATACCGGACTGCATCAGCAATAATGTTTCTGTTGTAAAACATACTGACAGGTCAGCCTCTCCGTTAACACTGATATTTGGTGGCAGCACAAGGTATCCTTTTGCCTTTGATGAAAAAGGTGAGATACGTTATTACCTTAAGAAAAAAACAAAGTCATACGGACTGTATCCTCTTTTGAATGGACATTTTCTGCTGCTGTCAGACAATATCTGCGTACCAACGATCAGCAACCCTCACTCTGCCATAATGTACGAAATGGATTATATGGGACATGTATACAATGAATATCTCATACCCTGTGGAATCCATCATGACGGGTGTGAAATGAGACCCGGGGGTAATATATTATCGTTATCAAGCTCATTAAATAATTCCATTGAAGATATGATCATTGAAATAGACCGTGAAAACGGAAAAGTTATCAAAAAACTTTGTCTTGGCAATATTTTACATAATCATCCTTATATGAATATTATCGACTGGGCGCACCTTAATACCGTTTCTTATCACGAAAGGGATAATTGTGTCCTGATCTGTGCCAGAAATATACACTCGGTTATCAAGATCAACTGGGAAACAATGCAGATAAAATGGATAATGTGTGACCCCGCAGTATGGGAAAATACTCCGTATAGACAATTAGTATTAAAGCCTGAAGGTAATACACCATATTTTTATCAGGCACATGCTGCATATTACCTTGCAGATAACCTGGACCAGATAATAGTATATGACAATCATATTGCAAAAAGACGGCCTGTTGATTCATTTGACAATGACCCGCTCTCCTATGTCCGGATATATAACATTGATGAAACCAACATGGCATTTTCCCTCTGCCATGAATACAGTTTAAAAAAATCTACAATAAGGTCTAACGCATTCGTTAAAAATGACAGATTATTCGCAATGAATGGGCATCATGTCGATGAGGATGGTTCGGAATCCGGCTCTGTAAATGAATTCGACAGATTATCAGGAATGCTGATAAACCAATATTCAATGAAAAAATCATTTTACAGAGGCTATTCATTTCCTGATAATATTAATATCAGGCTTAATGACAGGACATTCTGCCCTGAAATAAAGGGTACGCTTCCCACTGTAAAAAAATACGAAGGTGACACTGCCGGATTACGCAATAATGCTGAAAACCCGGGCGATGCCCTGGGGAAATTATCAATAAGGATATATAACGGGCTTATACTTATATACTGTAAAGACCATATGATACAGCGTGTTTACTATGTTGGCAGACACCGCAGCTACATACATGATCATTCACAGACCACCCAGAAAAAGCCTAAGATATTTGGTAACGAGCATTATTATATCATCAACCAGACACGGGATATCAGCCCCGGCTGCTATACAATATATATTGAATCAGGCGGCAGGCTCTACAATACCAGTCAGACATTCAGGAAAAAATAATGTTATAAGTTATTAAAAGTTTTACCTTAACCGCTTTACATTTATATGTAAATATGTTATCCTAAACATATGTTCGCAGATGCGTATTATACATATATACAGGGGGATATAATGGATACTTATAATACAGATGCTATATATGCCGGTCTCAATGACATGCAGCTTGAAGCCGTCACCCATACTGACGGTCCTCTCCTGATCCTTGCAGGCGCAGGTTCAGGCAAGACAAGAGTGCTTACACATAGAATTGCGCATCTTATGGCTGCAGGGCATGTTGAACCATGGAATATTATAGCTATAACATTTACCAACAAAGCGGCAAGGGAGATGCGTGAGCGTGTTGATAAGATAGTCGGATATGGTGCTGAGAATATATGGGTAAGCACCTTTCATTCAATGTGTGTAAGAATTTTACGGAGATTCATTGATTCGCTTGGATATTCCAGGAATTTTACAATATATGATACTGATGACAGCAGGGTTGTTATGAAGGAGCTTATTAAGCAGTTTAATTATGATACCAAAGTAATTAACGACCGCAAGGCCCTTAACCGCATCTCTGCACAGAAGAATGAGCTTATAACTCCTGAACAGTTTGCGGATGAAGCAGGTGATGATTTCAATATGAAACGTTATTCTAAGCTTTATACAGCTTATCAGAACAGGCTTAAGAACAGTAATGCCCTTGATTTTGATGACCTTATCATGAAGACCGTTGAGCTTTTCAGGACAGACAGGGAAGCACTTAATTACTACAGGAACCGCTTTAAGTACATACTTGTTGACGAGTACCAGGATACCAATACTGCCCAGTTTGAGCTTATTAAGCTTATGGCCGGCGGCAATGACCCTGCTTCACCGCACAATCTTTGTGTTGTTGGTGATGATGACCAGTCTATATATAAGTTCCGTGGTGCCAATATTTACAATATACTTAACTTTGAAAAGGTTTTCCCTGAAGCAAGGGTAATCAAGCTTGAACAGAATTACCGTTCTACCCGGAGTATCCTTAACGCAGCTAATGAAGTTATATCCAATAACACAATGCGGAAGGATAAAAAGCTCTGGTGCAGCAAGGGTGAGGGAACACCTATCAATTACGTAAGATATAACAGTGATTATGATGAAGCAGAAGGAATCGCATCTGCCATAAGAAGCCACATTAATAATGGCCTTAATTATAATGACCATGCTGTACTGTACAGAACTAATGCCCAGTCCCGTGTTATTGAGGAAGCATTTATCAATATGAATATTCCATATAAGATTGTCGGGGGCATTAATTTCTATTCAAGAAAAGAGATCAAGGACATTATAGCTTACCTTAAAACAATTGATAACGGTATGGATGACGTGGCTGTCAAACGTATTATTAATGTGCCAAAGCGTGGTATCGGCCAGACAACCATTAACCGTATCACAGAATATGCAGATATGCATAACATCAGCTTTTATGATGCTTTACTTGATGCCGGATTCATTGATGGTATCGGACGTTCTGTAAGTAAGCTCCGTCCGTTTATTAATCTTATTGAGCATTACAGGGCACTTCTCTCGGTTGAGGGCTGCGGCGTTATAAAATTAATCAATACAATACTTGATGATACCGGATATATGGATGGGCTTAAGGCTGAAGGAACAGATGAAGCCCGGGCACGTATTGAGAATATAGAAGAGCTTATCAATAAGGCTGCTTCATTTGAAGAGTCCGTTGATTCGCCTGATGGCGAAGATACATCTTCTCTTCTGTCAGATTTTCTGGAGAATATTGCACTTGTAGCTGATATAGATTCAGTTAACGAAGACACTGATGTCGTTCTCCTTATGACACTCCACAGTGCCAAAGGCCTTGAATTTCCATATGTATTTCTTTGCGGGATGGAGGAGAACCTTTTTCCTTCTGCCATGGCCTTATATTCCAATGATCCTTCTGACATTGAGGAGGAAAGAAGACTTTGTTATGTTGGAATTACAAGGGCAATGGATGAGCTTACCATATCAAGTGCTGCAAGAAGACGTAAGAATGGTGATATCCAGTTCAATCCACCATCAAGATTCATCAATGAGATACCACGGTATCTTATTACAGAATCAGTATCAGGTGATTATCCACAGCATACAATACATATACCTGAACGTGATGTAACATTTAATCCTGAGATGAAGTACGATTCATATGCGAAAAAGGGCAGCGGGAAGTCTAATCTGTTTACCAATAACCCTTATATCAGTAAAGGGAACCACACTCCTAAAACGTCTTCATTCCAGCTTACATACTCTGTCGGTGATAAGGTTAAGCATATCAAATTTGGCGAAGGAATAGTCCGTGATATTACCAGGAATGAATCTGATTACGATGTAAGCATAGAATTTGCCAAGCTTGGTATGCGCAGAATGAAAGCCTCATATGCAAAGCTTACCAAAATCATTTAATGAACCGTCTAAAAAATAGTAGTAGAATTATAAGTAATGTGATATAATAATATAAATCATTAACGAAAGGGGTACTTTTACTATGGGAAATAAAATTGATGAGATTACTAACACACTTAAGCTTAACGAGCTTTTTCACAAAAAGGAAGAAGAGGAAAAGAGCAAAAAGTGTATCATTACTGCTCTTTCAATTGTTGGTATTGTAGCTGTTATTGCCGGTATCAGTGTTGCTGTCTATAAGTTTCTTTCAAAAGATTATTTCGATGATTTTGATGATGATTATTATGATGATATCATTGATGATATCGAGGATTAACAACAATATCTATAATTATATGGCTGATAACCATTATAATTTGGGCTTATAATTACAATGAGACAGATTTTGTATGATTCTGTCTCATTTTTTATCAGGGAGGCAATGCCCCGTATGATAAAAACGAGCAGGTCACGCCATTTTCTTTGCTGCTAAGGACTTGACCCTGTTAATTACAATCACATCTCCCGCTTCCAATCTTACACCACCATTAGGAATAATAACCTGGCCACCCCTCTGAATCATAATGATCAGTGAATTGTCGCGGCGTGGTATCTCGGATATCAGCTTACCGGTGTACCTGCTGTCGTCATCAAGACATATCTCCGTTAAGGATGTGTCATCGATTATTTCCGGGGAAGTGGCACATAATATCAATGTATCTTCCTCCTGCAGTATCGTTTCACCATTGGGAATGATGCTTTCAGATCCACGCTTAACCAATACAATCAGTGATTCCGGCGGCAGTATAATATCTTTAATCTTTTTTTCACACCATTCATGTTCCGAAGGAATATTCAACTGTATGAACCTCACAGGCACCTCTTCCGAATAATCGTTAAATGTCTTCATGACATCAGCGTTATTATCTATCATATTTAATTTTTCGGCAAAATATGGAAGTAGTGTTCCCTGGATTGTAATTGAGAATAATACAATTAAGAATACTATATGAAAAATATCATAGTCAATATCTGTCATTACAACCACCATTGTAGTGAACACGATTGACGCAGCGCCACGAAGCCCGGCCCAGGACACAAGCAGTATCTGACTCAGCTTACTTCTGAAAGGTGCCAGAACAATTGCAACTGCAACAGGTCTTGCAATTAATGTTAAAAAAAGTGATATCAATACAGCCGGCAGTACGACATGTGGCAGCATTGATGGAAATGAAAGCAGTCCAAGCAGGAAAAACAGTAGCATCTGCATAAGTCCCGTAATTCCATCAAAAAAATGAACAAGACTCTTTTTATTATTAATATCTATATTACCAATGACAATTCCCACAATATAGACGCTTAAAAATCCGTTACCATTAACAAGCTGTGGCAGCGCATATGATGCCAAAGCTATACCAACCACAAATATTACATCAAATCCCTCCGTAGTGAATCTGATTCTGCGAAGAACATATACCGAAATTGCTGCGATAACAAATCCAAACAGGAGTCCAAATACAATCTGCTCCACAATTAATATACCTATCTGCGCTCCGCCTGCCCTGCCATTAGCTATTGAAATAAGAGTAACAGTAAGCATATATGCACATGGGTCATTACTTCCGCTTTCAACCTCAAGCAATGACGCCGTATTATATTTCAGATTAAGCTTCTTTGAGCGCAGTATACAGAATACGGAGGCAGCATCTGTTGAACCGATCAGTGAACCTATCAGCAGGCTGCACGTCCACTCCATATCAAGGACATAATGGCAAAATACTCCTGTGAGTGATGCCGTAATAACAACACCTAAGGTTGATAATAAAATTGACTTGACTGCAACCGACTTCGCCTGGTTCCAATTAGTTCCAAATCCACCATAAAACATTATGAAGATCAATGCAGCAGAGCATATCTGTTCAGCAAATGCATAATTATCAAATGGAATCCTGAAAATCCCATCTGAACCAAACAGCATTCCAAGCAAAATAAACGATAAAAGCATTGGTATGCCAAGTTTTCCCGATATCTTGCTTAATAATACACACGCAAAGATTACAATAGCAACAATAAGTAACTTAATTGTCATATAATTAATATTCTCCGTTATAATTTAATTGATAAAACCATACTTCTTCAGATTAACTACACCATCCACAACTCTGACACCCTCTGATTCAAGCAGCCCGGCCTGTACGCCGGCACCCCCAAAGGCAAACGCCCCGGCAAGCTCTCCTTTTGAATTAACAACCCTGTGGCATGGTATTACCCCCGGTTCAGGATTCTTATGTAATGCATTACCAACTGCCCTTGCCATCTTCCTGTCTCCCGCCATCTCAGCCACCTGTCCATACGTTGCAACCCTGCCTTTTGGAATCATTTTTACAGCTTCATATATTCTTTTTGAAGGCGTATCAGTTACAATATTATAGCTTTCGGATATCATTCTTCTTATATCATCATCCGGTATGGAGCCATCCAGAATAACCGTATTCCAGTGTTCCTTGTTCTGATGCCATCCCGGAATGACTGCCTCGTATGTGTTACGCCAGAAATCACGCCACTCCGGGTCAACCTTAATATTGATATTAATATAACCGTCACGTTCATAAGTCCAGAGGAACACTTTCTTACCTGCATTCACTCTTACAAGCTGCCAGTTAGCATCATGAAATGGAGCATCCTGATATGTACCCGGAAACGATAACCCGAAATCCAGCACCTCCTGCCTGGTTGTCATACGCTTCACCACCTAATTATCTTCACACATTGCCATATATGCCCTACATATAGTCTGGTATTCAATCTTATTTTCAATCTTGATTACCGAAAAATCATCTTCTGTATACTTCATTCTGTATATATACACCTCGTCATCCTTTACAACATCATCCACAATCAAGGCACCAGCTACATAGTACCTTTTTTTGTATTCAAACTCATCAACAACTGCCATCTCAACCTCAGAACCATCCCTTGTTGTAACTGTAAATGTTGTAAATTCGTTTTCATTCATCTCATCTGACATAATAATTCTCCAATCTGCATTTTAATAGGCATGATTTTATAATCAATGTATAATAATCTATGTATAATCATGTTAATCTTATCATACATAATGACTGTATTGCAACATTGATATCTTAATCCAATCCCAAATCCCCTCCGGGAGCCCGCGGCTTCTAACTACTTATGATACGGTTCACCATTGATAATCCTGTAACTCCGGTAAACCTGCTCAAGTAATATTACCCTCATAAGCTGGTGCGGGAAAGTCATCTTTGAAAAGCTGAGCTTATAATCTGCACGCCTTAATATATGGTCGGCAAGACCAAGTGAACCACCTATAATAAACTGGATGTGACTGATGCCCCGGATTCCAAGCGTATTGATTTTATCGGATAATTCTACCGAATCAGGCATCTTTCCGTCAATCGCAAGCGCAATAACGTATGCGTCTTCTGCTATGTACTTAGATAACCGTCCACCCTCTTTATCTTTAATCTGAATCTCAGCAGCTGCGCTTGCATTAGCAGGTGTCTGTTCATCCGCAACTTCATGAATCTGCAGCTTACAATATCTTCCCAGCCTTTTTACATATTCATCAACCGCACCCGAAAAATATTTTTCCTTAATCTTACCTACACATAGTATTGAAATCTTCATTCTTTATCTCCGTTTCCCTGCCTGTACTTGTAATAGTGAGTTTACGTCCAGTTTTTAGAAATTTTATAAGTTTCAATTATATTATAATATTTATAAATTAATTTTTTATTTTTTTTATGTTCATAATTTATTCACATAATAGTAGTAATATAATTCGTGGATAGTGAATTAAAAAACACTTTCTACTCCCACCCTATTATACGCTTTGGTAATTAGATTACCGAAAAAACAAACCGATTCCCTATCGGTTTGTTTTTTTTTACACTTATGTAATAAGATCAAGGCTTACTAAAAGTGCTTTATTAATCTTAAGCAGCGCCTCTGTGTCAAGATGGCATACACGCTCTTTAAGCCTGCTTTTATCTATTGTTCTCACCTGTTCCAATAATATTACTGAGTCTTTTACAATCCCATAACGGTCAGATGCAAGTTCAACATGTGTCGGAAGCTTTGCTTTATTCAGTTTTGATGTAATTGCTGCAACTATGACTGTCGGACTATATTTGTTGCCCATGTCATTCTGTATGATAAGTACAGGCCTGACACCGCCCTGCTCTGAACCGATAACAGGGCGGAGATCTGCGTAATATATGTCACCTCTTCTAATATTCAATATAAGCCACTCCTTTTCCGGAAATATTATTAACATTATTTCCCTTAGAAAAAAAGTTATTCATGTTATATTACATATTATTCAGCGGTTAATTATTAGTTACATATCAGGCTTCCCCACAATATACTTACGCGGAACCCGTTTATTTATTCCGCATACAAGCTCATAATTAAATGAACATGCATCAGCAGCGATCTCTTCTGCACTTATGTTCAGTCCTCCGTCACTGCCCATTATAGTAACCGGTGTCGTCTTTTTTACATCAGGAATGTCTGTAACGTCTACCATGAACTGATCCATACACACACGTCCGATTATCGGGGCATAATGGCCCTTAATGATTACTTTTCCGGTATTAGAACGAGCCCTTGGATATCCATCGGCATAACCAAACGGAATAGTTGCCACTACAGTCCTTTTAGTAGTCTCGTATGTACCACCATAGCTTATAAGCCTGCCAGGTTCAAGCTCCTTAACATGACTGACTGCTGACTTTATTGACATTGCAGGTTTCAGCTGTACAACTGACTTATCAACTTCATCCGAAGGATATAAGCCATATAAAGCAATGCCATAGCGTACCATATCAAGTGAGGCTTCAGGAAACTGCATGGCAGCCGCACTGTTACATACATGCCTGATGTCAAATTTTATACCAAGCCCTTCAAGCTCATTAACCATGGCCATATAACGGTCAAATTGTTTCCTTGTATAATCAAGGTCTGTCTCATCTGCCTTTGAAAAATGGGTAAAGCATCCCTCAAGTCTTATATTATCCAGTTCTGCTATCCTGACTATATCCTCTATGCCTGTTCTGTCACACTGAAAACCCAGCCTTCCCATTCCGGTGTCAAGCTTTATATGAATTAATGCTGTTGTATTGTGGCTTACCGCAATTTCGGAAAGCTTTACAGCTGTTTCATAGTCATATACTGTCTGCGAAATGTTATTGTCAACAACATAATGAAGGTACTCATCCGGGGTATATCCAAGTATCAGCATAGTTTTGGTTACACCATGCTCTCTAAGGCCCATAGCTTCATCTATCATTGCAACTGCATATGCATCTGTAATATCGTCAATATAATCAGCTATCTCATTAGCACCATGGCCATAACCATCAGCCTTTATAACAGCAAGGGCTTTTGCTTCCGGAGCTGCAAGCTTCTTCAGATTGATTAAGTTATCACGAATATTGGCAAGGTTAATCTCTGCCCTTGCCCTCTCATATCCTGTCATTATATAATGTTACCTCTTTTCCTTTAATACTGTATTTAAGTTCTCAATGATATCCTCAGCCATAAGTGAATATCTGTTATTATGCTCCGCTGCCATATCCCCTGCAAGGCCATGTACATATACACCAAGTGAAGCTGCCGTAAACCTGTCAAGGCCTTCTGCAAGAAATGCAGCAATAATCCCTGTAAGGACGTCACCGCTTCCGGCAGTAGCCATTCCATTATTACCGGAATTATTAACAACAGTTCTTTCACCATCGCCTGTTAATGTGACTGCATCCTTTAATACAAGAACGGAGTTATCATATTCAAACTCTTTTGTTACAGATAATATATTATCATGTATCTCACCGGCAGAATACTTATTATCGATAAGCCTTGACATTTCTGCAGGATGCGGTGTTAATATTGCATATTTTTTCCAGTCGTTATTATAACTGTGATCATACAAATGACCGGCTATAATATTAATTGCGTCAGCATCGATTACTACAGGCCTGTTATTATATCGTAATACCTTTGACACAATTAATACGGCTGTATCTGATACGCCCAGTCCCGGTCCTGCCACGACTGCATCAGCCCATTTTATATTACTTATAATAAAATCATCCGTTATATCTTCAGATGTTCTGTAGGTCGACAGTATTGCCTCCGGTAATCTTCCACTGATAACATTCCTGTTACTGTCATGGGTAATAACCCTTACAAGGCCGCAGCCTGAGCGGTATGCGGCTTTTGCTGACAGATAAGCAGCACCGCACATATCCTCTGAGCCGGCTATAACAAGGACATGTCCGTAAGTACCTTTATTTGATACCGCCTTTCTGTCCGGGATAAGCCTGATATCCCCTGTGTCATAATATGACACAGATGTCTTTATGTTATTATACGCTTTCTGCGGAAATACATCTTCTGCTACGATTACTTCACCGGCAGACCCACGCCCCGGATATAACATAAGACCGGTCTTGTTATATCCAAACGTAACAGTAACATCTGCACGGACGGCAGCCCCCATTATCCTGCCATCAGAACAATTGACCCCTGATGGAACATCTATAGAATATATTTTACAGTCAGAATCATTTATAATATCAATAAGACTGCCATAAACTCCACTTACACATTTTGATAAGCCGACACCAAACAGCCCGTCAACTATTATATCATAATCATCAGTATCAACATCCCCGATACAGTGGATAATGTTAATTCCAATATTCTCTGCTATATTAATCTGTATACGTGCCTCCACACTCAGCTTATCATAATCAGGAGTAATAAATATAGTACATTCATAACCCCTGTCACTAAGAATCCTTGCAACAGCAATGGCATCACCGCCATTATTCCCCTTGCCACATACTGCAAGCAGCCTTTTTTTACCGCAATCATTAATAATAACATCAGCAACACGCTGTGCGGCTCTTTCCATCAGGACAACAGACGGTATACCGATGTTATTGATTGAATATTCATCTATTGCTTTAGCGATATATGCATCAGCAAGATAATGCATAATTATCCCCACCTTATATTGTTATTAATCCTAAGCCACGCCCTTGCTGCTTCCGCCGGGTATTCAGCTTCCTAGTGACCTGTCAAATACCTCTAATACTTTTCCTCCAAGCATATCGTGCATAAAACTGTATATCTGGTTAACCTGTCTGTCAATATTTTCCTTTTGTTTTCTTTTTTCTTCAAGCTCAGCTGTAATCCGGTTAATCCATTCCTCTATATCTTTTGAAGTCCTGGTCTGCTCATTAATCCTCTTATAGCACAAAATCATACTTTCAAGAAGCAGCTCCTTATTAACTCTCATAATCTCATAAGGAAGCTCCATCAGCCTGTCCTCAGTGTCAGAAAGCCTGGTATTGATATCAACGATCAGCTTCTGGTTGGCAGTCTGCTTCTTATCACGCATCTTATCATCACTGACATTACCTGATGATTCCATATTATCAACAATATTATGCATAAGCTTCTTCTTAAGCACTTTCATATCCTTGATATTATTAACAGCCCCACCCTGTTCCTTAAGAAGCTCATTAAGTCTTTTTACAAGCTTCTTAATCTCAGGATTCTTACATTCCTCCTGGAATAAAGTATTCCATCTTGCATCAAGTGTAAGTACAGGAATCTTGCTGTCTTTTATCATATTCCACAGGGCATCTCTGTCAATATCGGCTCCTGCTTTACCTGTTTTTTTTATAATCCCCATATAGACACTCCTTTGTATATGTAACACAATACATCTGTCAGCTTTTCTCCTTGATCCTGTATGAAAGTCTCATAAGGCTCTCTGCCAGATGAACATTTTCAACAATAATATCATCAGGAAGGTTAAGGTCTGTCGGGGCAAAATTCCATATTGCCTTAACTCCCATATTAACAAGCCTTGCTGCAACCGCCGGGGCACTGGTCTTTGGAAGTGTAAGGGCGGCTATCTCAACATCGTTGTTCTTAACGTACTCTTCCATTCTGTCAACCGACATTACCTCACACGCCCCGACCCTTGTACCGACAACATCCGGATTACTGTCAAATACCGCAGTAAACAGGAATCCCCTTTTACCAAAATCAGGATAATTAGCAATTGCCCTTCCAACATTACCGGCACCGATAATTATAACATTATGGGTTTTCTCTAATCCGAGGATCATACCTATCTCTTTATATAAGTACTCAACATTGTATCCGTATCCCTGCTGTCCAAATCCACCAAAATTATTAAAATCCTGGCGTATCTGTGAAGCAGTTACATGCATCTTCTGGCTTAATTCCATTGAAGAAATCCTTACAATACCACTTTCTATAAGTTCACCCAGATATCTGTAATACCTCGGCAATCTTTTGATAACAGCTCTTGATATTCCCTTCTGAGTCATAACAGACCTCCTGCACATGGCATTTGCCATGTATTCATTCATATGTTATTATAAATTATAGTCAATTGTTAAGATTATGTCAATCTGACAAATACATAGATTAAGAGGTTATAATAATGATTTTATCATGCAGTCATATTAATATGTCATTCGGTGACAACAAAGTACTTTCTGATGTATCATTTCATATAAATGATAATGAAAAATGCGCCATTGTCGGTATTAACGGAGTAGGGAAAACTACCCTGCTTAAGATTATTATGGGTGAGGAAAAACCTGATTCCGGAGATGTGATCATATCAAAGGATAAATCAATCGGATATTTAAAGCAGCAGCAGAATATAGAGTCAGAACGCACGATATACGAAGAAATGAGACTGGCAAAACAGCATATATTTGAGCTTGAGGCAAAAATCCGTAACATTGAAAATGAGATGAAGGCCAGGTCAGGTGAAGAGCTTGAACGCCTGCTTGCCGAATACAATACACTTATGACAAGCTTTGAGGCACAGGGCGGATATGCATGTGAAAGTGAGATTACAGGTGTTATCAAAGGACTCGGATTCACTGACGAAGCATTTGGACAGAAAATATCAACCTTATCAGGTGGTCAGAAAACAAGGGTTGCCCTTGGTAAGATACTGCTGTCCTCCCCTGACCTTATCATACTCGACGAGCCGACCAACCATCTTGACATGAACTCAATATCCTGGCTTGAAGGCTTTCTTAGAAGCTACAAGGGTGCAGTTCTTATCGTTGCACATGACAGATACTTTATTGACATGATCGCAACTAAGATTGTTGAGCTTGACAATGGAAAGTCTACTGTTTTCTCCGGAAACTATTCCGATTATGCAGTTAAAAAGGCCCTGCTCCGTGAAAATATGCTTAAGGCATATATGAACCAGCAGCAGGAAATCAGGCATCAGGAAGAGGTTATTGCAAAATTGAAGCAGTTTAACCGTGAGAAGTCCATCAAGCGTGCAGAAAGCCGCGAAAAAATGCTTGGTAAGCTTGAGCGTATAGAAAAGCCCTTTGAGATAAATGCCCAGATGAAGTTATCCTTCAGGCCTAACGTGGAAAGCGGTAATGATGTTCTCCATGTTGAGAATCTTTCAAAATCATTCGGAAGTAACCATCTGTTTTCAAATATAAGCTTTGACATTAAAAAGGGTGAACGGATTGCTATAATAGGCGACAATGGTACAGGCAAAACAACAATCCTTAAGATTATTAACAGGATTGAAGCTGCTGACGGCGGCCTTATCAGACTTGGAACTAATGTACACATTGGATATTACGACCAGGAACAGCAGCTGCTTACCGAAGATAATACCATATTTGAAGAGATCCAGGATTATTATCCATATATGACAGGAACAGAGATAAGAAATGTCCTTGCGGCATTTTTATTCACCGGAGATGATGTATTTAAACAGATCAGGGATCTTAGCGGTGGCGAACGAGGACGTGTATCACTGCTTAAGCTCATGCTCTCGGATTCAAACTTCCTTATACTTGATGAGCCAACCAACCACCTTGATATTGTATCCAAGGAATTGCTTGAAAATGCTTTGAAGAATTATACCGGCACTGTGCTTTATGTATCACACGACCGTTATTTCATTAACAGCACCGCAACCGGCATTATTCACCTGACCGGCAATCATATCAACAAATATATTGGCAATTATGATTATTACCTGGAGAAAAAAGAAGCTACAGAGACTGCCTACAGCAGGTCCTCCGCCACAGCCGGCACTGTCACCGGTAATGATGCCGGTGCCTTACAGGCTTCTGATAATAAGCAGAATAACTCCAGGGCAGACTGGGCTAAGCAAAAGGAGCTTAAGGCTGCGGCAAAAAAGCTCCAGACTGAGCTTAACAAGACAGAAAAGGAAATTGAAGCGGCTGAAAGCAGGCTTGCCGAAATCGATGAGCAGTTTTCAAATCCCGAAAACTCAAGTAATGCAGGACTGCTTATGGAATTGACAAGGGAAAAGGATGAGCTTGATGCAAAACTTGAAGAATTAATTGTGTACTGGGAAGAATTATCACTTCAATAATTTTTTTAACATGCC
>CAKSBI010000037.1 GCA_934437985.1 uncultured Lachnospiraceae bacterium | reverse complement strand
AGAAAATTTTATGATTTATTGAGTAATACGGATGGAGAAGATTTTCTGGCATACTACGGAGAACGCAAGCTGATTCTCCGGGTTGCGTTTGAAAAATATCTACTGCACCATCCAGAGTTGAGGAGGCGAGGATAATGGCAAAGGCAGGAAGAGGACAGACAAGGCGGGATTCCAAACGCAGGGTTCTCAGGCCGGGAGAGAGCGTAAGGGCAGATGGAAAATATCAGTATAAGTACCATATTGATGGAAAACCACATTTTGTCTATAGTTGGAAACTGGAGCCTACGGATAAACTCCCAAAGGGCAAGAAACCATGCCTTTCCCTTCGAGAGTTGGAAAAACAGGTAAACACAGATTTAGATTTGCTTGTAAATATCGTGGACGGACAGATGACAGTATGTGAACTGGTAGACCGATATTTGAAAACAAAGACCGGAGTAAGGCAAAGCACGAAACAGGGATATGTTACAGTACAGAGATTACTTGCAAAGGAAGCATTTGGCAAAAAGACGATACGAAGTGTGAAAACTTCGGATGCAAAGCTGTTTCTTATCAAACTGCAACAGGAAGATGGAAAGAACTACAGTTCTATTCATACCATCCGTGGAGTGTTGCGACCAGCCTTTCAGATGGCGGTGGATGATGACATTCTGGTAAAGAATCCATTCGGATTCCAGCTTGCTGGAGTATTGGTAAATGACGCAGTCACAAGAGAGGCAATTTCCAAAGACCAGATGAGAAAATTCCTAAAGTTTGTGCATGACGATGTGGTGTACTGTAAATACTATGAAGTTGTGTACATACTCTTTCATACGGGAATGCGAATATCGGAATTTTGTGGACTGACGCTGAAGGACATTGATCTTGAGAACAGAACTGTGAATATTGACCACCAGTTGCAGAGAACATCGGATATGCGATACATCATAGAAACCACAAAGACAGATGCCGGAACAAGAGTATTGCTGATTACAGAGGATGTGGCACAGATGTTTCAGGCAATCATCGAGGATAGAAATGCACCGAAAGTGGAGAAGTCCATAGATGGATATAGCGGATTCCTGTTTTACGATGATAATGGAATGCCACTTGTGGCAATGCACTGGCAGCACCGATTCAATCATATGGTAGGCAGATACAATGACATCTACCGGGTGCAGATGCCAAACATTACGCCTCATGTATGCCGACACACCTATTGCTCGAATATGGCGAAATCGGGAATGAATCCTAAGACACTACAGTACCTCATGGGGCATTCGGATATATCGGTTACAATGAATGTGTACACGCATATCGGATTCGATGACGCTGAGGAAGAATTGAAGCGGATGGAAGAGTTTAGGAAGGCACAGGCGGAGGTTGAAAAGAAAAACGATGCCAAAGCGGTGTCGCAAAAAATATTTAAAGTGGTGTAGGTAGGCTACATGGTAGAAACGCTCCGGGTATACCGGGCGCTTTTTTTCTATGGAAAAATGATGAGGGTGACGATATAATATAGTGTAAATACTGAAAGATAAAAATACATTGGAGGAAACATACTATGGGTGGTTTTTTGTAAAAATGTTGTTGGAAGGAAATAAAGAAAAAAGACAATCTACACTATTTTATCTCAAATCCTTTGTTTTTTATGTTTGATTCTAGTTTTGTTTACTAGCAGAGTTTGGGATATACAGGGATGTATTAGAAGTCTGGTAAGCAAGCAAATGCAAAGTTTGATTTTAGACATTGTAAGAATAGGTGTACATTTGTTTACTAGTTTAGTAATTATAGCGTTTGTTATATTTGTTATTTCAGCAATTATTTATGAAATACTGGATAAATAGTCCAATAACATTGAAAGGATAGACTATTTTCATAGACTACGAATTGGGTCATCATTTCGTTTTTCAAGTAGTCTTGAAAATGTGCTAATATTTTTGATGACAGGTTATGTCTTTGATAATAATTTTGAAAGTGAATATACTTCTATTTATTCCCGCTATTTATGGATATGTATATCTAATGCATGTGGAATAGAATTTGTTTCTTCAAGTTTGATAGGTATTTTAAATAGATTTTTTGTGTTTTGGACATCGTTAGATATAAAAGATAAAGAATAGTAGATTTGATACTAAGGAGGAATTGGGTGAACTGCATCAAGATAATTTATAAAGAAGAGAATGGTAAAGTTACTATTAATGAAGTAGATAAATATATTAATAAACAGGGAATATGGGCATTGTTTGGAAAAAGAGAAGATATATTTGAGTGTTTAAATGTTGGCAAATGTATCGATGTTGGGCGCGAAATTTTATATGATATTAGTTGCTTGCATAACATTTTATTACATAAAGAAGGAAACGAAGAATATATAAATCAATTTGCCGAGCTTTGCAATTTTAAATATAGAAAAAAATGGACACAAGAGTATTTATACCAATATATTTCAAGTCTTCGTTATGAAGTTATTGCATTTGTATATGTATATAATAAATCTGACATGTATAAGGAAAAGGAGTTTGCTTGGACTACTCATGCTAGATTTTGGAAAAATGGAAGTTCATTTAAAACAGCGCAAGAAGATTTTTATGAAAAGAATAAGAACTTGGTTTTAGGAACAAAAACCACTATTACATCGATTAAAAATATTGATGAATTAGAATGTATATTAAAAAATAATAGTTTTTATTCAAATGAGGAAGAATAGGGAGGTACATCATGAAAGAAGAAGTTTTTAAAATACATAAATATGCAGTTGGACATAGGATTAATCGACAACTGTTAGTGAGTTTGGAAGATGTGTTTAAACAGTATAATGAAAATTCTATATTAGAAATTAAGGCTGAGTGTACAAATAGTACGAAATTTACATTTAGTAACATTGATGAATGCTTTGAATATTTTGAAAAGAAACCATATAGAATTGAAGCAATGGAAATTGGTGTTACGTTAGGAAATGAATATGATAGTAACAGGATTACCCTCGTATTCGATAATAGTGAACAAGCTACTACTGAAATAAAATTTTGTTTTAATAGTGGGGATGATTATTTACTGTTAAAAAATAAAATAGAGATGTGTTTGAAGAATTTCAGGTTAAATTATCGAGTGTTATCTGCTATACCAATTATGTCAATATTATTAACAGCTACATTCGTAGTGATTTGTGTATATACGGGTAAAAGAGATATAGTTTTTCCGACAATAGTTCAGCGATTAATTATTGGTATATGGTTGGGAGGAAGTTTTTTTACTTGTGTATTGCCTCCTTTTGCGAGGTTGAAGAGAAACCTGTTTCCGTGTACAGAATTTAGGGTTGGACAGAATGAATTAGTTGAGAAGAAAAATGAAGGGATAAGAAAATTTTTGATGGGTACAGTTGTTTTTGGCACATTGTTAGGTGTTCTAGGAAATTACATAAGTGATTTCTTGTTTTAACGAAAATCCTTAGTAGTAACCCTTTCCCTTTTACTACCAACTTTACTACTAACAGGTAGTAACAGCTTGCAGGGTTCTGCTCTGATTTGCCACAATCTGTAATTTTCAGAGCAAACTACAAGAATCCCAGAAAACCTCGCAAAACAGGGCATTCCGGGGCAAAACAAGGAGAAATAAAATAATGATTAAAGTACTTTTCATCTGCCACGGCAGTAAATAGAAAGAAATCTTGACGTAAAAAAAATGAGGGTGTATCATTATAAAGACAAAAATAAGCTGACAGGATGCCGGCGGAGCGGAGGTATATTTTTATGGAAAAGAAAGATATTGATTGGTCAAATATTGGGTTCGGCTATCAGAAGACGGATATGAGATATGTATCTGATTACAGTAACGGCGCATGGGATGAGGGTCGTATGACTGAAGATGATATGATCGTGATGAGCGAATGTGCCGGTGTTTTACAGTATGCACAGACGGTATTTGAGGGACTTAAGGCATATACAACAGAGGATGGACGTATTGTAACATTCCGTCCTGATCTTAATGCTTCAAGACTTAAGGATTCTGCTAAGCGTCTTGAGATGCCTGTATTCCCTGAGGATAGATTTATAGATGCTGTTAATAAGGTTGTAGCTGCTAACGCTGCTTATGTTCCGCCATATGGTTCGGGAGCTACATTATACATAAGACCATATATGTTTGGAATCTCACCGGTTATCGGTGTTAAGCCGGCAGAGGATTACCAGTTCAGAATGTTCTCAACTCCGGTTGGACCATACTTCAAGGGTGGTGCTAAGCCTATTACTATCAAGGTTAGTGATTTTGACCGTGCAGCACCACATGGAACAGGTAATATTAAGGCCGGACTTAACTATGCAATGAGCCTTCATGCAATTGTTACAGCTCACAGAGAAGGATATGATGAGAATATGTATCTTGACCCGGGAACACGTTCCAGGGTTGAGGAGACCGGTGGAGCTAACTTCCTGTTTGTAACTAAGGATGGGAAGGTTGTGACACCTAAGTCAGACAGTATCTTACCTTCAATAACAAGAAGGTCGCTTGTGTATGTAGCTAAGGAGTATCTTGGTCTTGAGGTTGAAGAGAGAGAAGTATATCTTGATGAATTAGGGGATATGGCAGAGTGTGGTCTTTGTGGAACAGCTGCAGTTATTTCTCCTGTAGGTAAGGTAGTAGACCATGGTAAAGAGATATGTTTTGCTGCCGGCATGGAGCAGATGGGAGAGATTACCAAAAAACTATATGATACACTTACCGGTATCCAGATGGGTCGTATCGAGGCTCCTGAAGGATGGATCCATGAGATTAAGTTAGACTAAGAACAGGAGATATATTATAATGAATATTCTTGTATTGAACTGTGGAAGCTCATCACTTAAGTACCAGCTTATTGACTCAGAGTCAGAGAATGTACTTGCAAGCGGATTGTGTGAGCGTATAGGGATTGATGGTATGTTTACATATAAACCCGGTGATGGGGAAAAGTCAGTTACTGAGGTTTCAATACCTGACCATAAGGTTGGTGTTGGACTTATTCTTGATGCTATTGTCAATAAGGATATGGGCGTTATCTCCGGTCTTGACCAGATAGGGGCAATCGGGCACAGGGTTGTACATGGTGGAGAAAGGTTTGCGTCTTCAGTTGAGATCAATGATGAGGTAATGGCTGCAATTGAAGAGTGTAATGACCTTGCACCACTTCATAATCCCGCCAATCTTATTGGCATCAGGGCATGTCAGGCTATTATGCCTGGGGTTCCGAATGTTGCTGTATTTGATACGGCATTCCATCAGACAATGCCAAAGGAGGCGTATCTGTACGGTCTTCCTATTGAATATTATGACCGGTATAAGATCAGACGTTATGGCTTCCATGGAACGAGCCACAGCTTTGTATCTAAAAGGGCATGTGAGTTCCTTGGACTTGACAGGGATAACAGCAGGGTTATCGTATGCCATCTTGGCAATGGTTCAAGTATTTCTGCTGTGCTTAATGGCAAGTCTGTTGATACAAGCATGGGACTTACACCACTTGAGGGTGTTATCATGGGAACAAGAAGTGGAAGTATAGACCCTGCTATCATTGAATTCATATCTCACAAAGAGGACAAGTGTATTGATGAGGTCATGAATGTGCTTAATAAGAAGTCGGGAGTGCTCGGATTGTCAGGCGGGGTATCAAGTGACTTCAGGGATCTTGATAAGGCTTCAAAAGAGGGAAATGAGCTTGCAAAGCAGGCTGTGGATGTATTCTGCTACAGTGTTATAAGGTATATCGGTGCATATGTTGCGGTAATGAATGGCGTAGATGCTATCGTATTTACAGCCGGACTTGGTGAGAACAATATTGCTGTCCGTAAGCAGATCATAGATCACCTTGGATACCTTGGAATAACGCTTGATGAGGAAAAGAATAATATCCGCGGCGAAGAGGTTATAGTATCAACACCTGACTCCAGAACTAAGGTTGTAGTTATTCCTACTAACGAGGAGCTTGCTATTGCCAGAGAGACAGTAGATATTCTTTCAGAATAAATGCAGAATAAAAATAAGAAAGGTGTTGACAAATAACACCATACCAATTATAATAGGTCAAGTGTGAGCGAAGTAATGTATATATTTCGCAATAGATAGACAGGAGGTGTAACAGAATGTCAATTTGCCCTAAGAATAAATCATCAAAGGCTAGAAGAGATAAGAGACGTGCTAACTGGAAGATGACAGCGCCTAATCTTGTTAAATGCAGCAAGTGTGGTGAGCTCATGATGCCACATCGTGTATGTCGCAGCTGTGGTTCTTATAATAAGAAAGAGATTATTGCTACAGATGCTGAATGATTAGTTTAATAGCATGAAGATGTTAAGAGACCGTCAGGAATCCTGCCGGTCTCTTTTGTTGTAGTACACCTATTACAGACTGTATCAGAACAGCTGCCTGTAATACACTATAAGTAAATCAGTATTGATATGCAGTTCTTCACTATATTCAATATAATATTCCTTAGAAGTATAGTCTGACTTAAATATATGGAATTCTTTAGAAAAACATCCTTGCTTACATATAGGAATAAATAATCCTGTCCTGCTTACGTAACATTCTGACTTTCTGGCTTTTCTCCGCACGCTGGCATCTGTATATACTGCCACGCTCTTATGCATTACAGTTCCCTCATTTATCATATAGTAATAGTCTTTATAATCAGAAAAATAATAATTAAGGGTTGTCTGTATAACAGGAATATTCAGATGAATATCGCTTTTATTCCAGTAACATACAATATTGTATGGTGTGCTATCGGGTGACCGGCCGAAGGGAATGTCGAGCTTAAATGAATAATTGCCCGGGATATTGCAGGAGTATATAATATCAAGTGTATTATTACTGTATGATGCGGCGGTTACTGTAAGTGGCAGCCTGTCAAGCTCTTTTAAGAACAAAAGCGAAGCTACCTGTGACAGTCCGGTAATATCTTCATAATTATGTAATAATAAAAGTTCCATCAGGGAATCATTTTCTTTATGAAGTATCTTATTCTGCATATATTGTGAATATACAGCTATGAGTTCGCCGCCATTGTATATATCATCACGGTTAAGTCCGACATATTGCTCAAATGACTTTAGCTTCTTATTGGGAAGGTTAAGAAGCCTGCTGTACCTGCGCAGACATGCGTACAGGTCGATGTGTTTAAAGTTATTCATGATGCTGTAATCAATATTATGTGTCTTACATTTGGTGCGTATGAAAGGCAGGTCGAATGTATTGCCGTTATATTGCAGAAGAACCGTGAATCGGCTGATGTACACAAAAAATGATTCGAGAATTACCTTTTCACTGTCGTAATCATCAGCAAACCACTGGGTAACTTTAAATGTATCGTGTTCATAATGACCGGCTCCGATCAGGTAGATTGAAGATGTGGCGGGAGAAAGTCCGGTTGTTTCTATATCAAAAAAACAAAGCTCATAAGGTGAATATTCATTGTAAGGAGAAAAATCCCAGGTGTTATTGATGGGTGAGACCATATCCTGACATGAAAAAGAATGTTCATATATTTTCATAACAAAACTCCTGTGCTTGTGTAATAATAGTTAATAATGATGTAAGTATACAAGAACATTTGTTTTTTTTCAATAATCATGTTACAATGATGAGAATATAATTATATATTTGTACGATAGAACAGGCAGGTGACTGTATGGATATAAAGGATAAGATTGATGATCTTGAACAGGCAGGGAATGATGAGATTAAGCTGTATGAAAAAAGGGAGTTAAGGCATGAGTACAGGGAGCAGAAGGATCATCTCAAGCAGGAATACAGGGAACATATGCGTTATGGGGATGGCGGTTACAGACAGGAACACCGTGAGCAGCGTGTTTTATTAAAACGTGATTATAAAGAGCAGAAGCGCAAGATAGAGGAGCTTAGGGAAGCTGCAATGATGAATGTTATGGGGCGTTTCCGTAATAATATAAGTGGAATTATAAGGATACTTGTAGCTATGCTGCTTGTGGGCGGACAGTTTGCACTGATATTGAGCCTGCCGGTTTTTTTACATCAGTATACCATATATTTTTATCTTATTCTTGAGGTGTTCAGTTTTTTGCTGGCACTGGCGCTTACCAATGCAAATAAAAGTGCGTCATATAAGGTTGCCTGGATGTCGATAGCACTGCTCTTTCCTATATCGGGTCACATTATGTATTACATGTGGGGGCGTACAAAGCCGCGTAAGAGGATTGTTGAATCAGCGATACATAAGATAGCTGAGACATATCCGTATCTTACGGAGGATGTGGATACAAGAGAAGAGCTTTACAGAGAGATACCGGAAGCTAAACGTATGTCAAAGTATATGAGTGCGGAGCATTTCCCTTTATATAAGAACAACAGAACGAAGTATTATCCAAGGGGCGAGCAGGTCTTTAAAGATATGTTTGAGGACATGCTTGATGCAAAAAAGTTTATACTGGTTAATTTTTTTATTGTAGCTGAAGGTGCTATATGGGATATGATGCATGAGATAATGCAGATAAAGGTATCAGAAGGCGTTGAGGTCATATTCATATATGATGATTTCGGGGCAATGTTACGGACTGAGCAGGATATGGCGGATAGGCTTAACAGGGAGGGTATTAAGACTATGGTCTTTAATCCCATAAGAAGATATACCGATAAGCTTATTATGAATTACCGTTCCCATGAGAAGATTGTTGTAATAGATGGTGAAGTAGGGTATACAGGCGGTTTTAATCTTGCTGATGAATATGCCAATCTTATTCCGCGCTTTGGTGTCTGGAAGGATTGCGGAATAAGGGTTGAGGGAGATGCAGTCTGGGGACTTACAGTAACATTTATGCAGATGTGGAGTATGTGCCGCCCGGATGAAAGGATTCCGTATCTGGATTATAAGACTGATAAGAGGGTTGAAGATAATAATTCGTTTTGCCATGTTATATCTGATGGACCTACAGGTAAGACTGATCATTTCCTTGAACGTGTATATAAGCAGATGATAGCAGATGCAGATGAAAAATTATATATTATGACACCGTATCTGATACTTGAAGACCATATGGTGCAATCTCTGGTTGAAGCAGTAAAGAGAGGTGTAGATGTGCGTATAATTACGCCTAATATACCTGATAAAAAGAGTGTTAAGTTACTGACAGAATATAATTACGGACCGCTGCTTGAAGCTGGGGTCAGAATATATGAATATACACCCGGATTTATTCATTCTAAGGTTATAATGAATGAATTTGCCGGAATCGTCGGAACTGTTAACATGGATTACAGAAGCTTTTATCTTCATTATGAGAATGCAGTCTGGCTTACCGACAGGGATACACTTAAGACTATTGAAGATGACTTTTTGCAGACATTTGATATCAGTGCCGGGATTACGTATGAAAAATGGCTTGACAGACCGTTTTCAGTTAAGGTGAAGCAGATTGTGCTTAATCTTTTTGCTACAATGGTATAGATTGGAGGTATATGGTTGATTTCATATATTAAAGGGATACTTGGGTATATAAGTGAAGGAAGTATTATAGTTGAGACAGGTGGAATCGGATATAAGATAGTAGTTCCGAATTCGGTTGTTGCGAAGCTGCCTGCTATGGGGCAGCAGGTAACAATATATATATATATGGCTGTGAGGGAAGATGGCATAGTATTATATGGTTTTCTTGAGCCTGATGATGAACAGATGTTTGAAAAGCTTATTACGGTCAACGGAATCGGGCCGAAAGGTGCTGTTGGGATATTGTCGGTATTAACACCTGATGAACTTAGATTTGCAATACTGTCTGATGATGTTAAGACTATTTCCAGGGCTCCGGGTATCGGACCAAAGACTGCAGGCAGGCTTGTACTGGAGCTTAGGGATAAGGTTGACTTACAGGAGTCATTTGATCTTATGTCATCCCACGTCAGGGGAGATTTACAGGGGATTCCGGCAGGCGGCATACCGGGGGATGTGAAAAATGAAGCTGTCCAGGCACTGGTTGTGCTTGGGTATTCGCAGAGCGAGGCACTTAAGGCTGTAAGCAGCGTGGCAGCATCAGAGGATACAGATGTTTCAGGTATCATAAAGCTCGCACTTAAGAGCCTGTAGTGTGGAGGAAGTATGGATAAGAGAATAATAACAACTGACTATATGGAAGAAGAGGGAAGGTATGAAAGCTGCCTGCGTCCCAAGCTTTTGTCTGAATATATTGGACAGACAAAAGCCAAGGATACTCTTAAGATATATATAGAGGCTGCAAAGCTGAGAGGAGAGGCATTAGACCATGTGCTTTTGTACGGACCTCCGGGACTTGGCAAGACTACGCTTGCACAGATCATTGCAAATGAGATGGATGTTAATCTTAAGATAACGTCAGGCCCGGCTATAGACAAGCCGGGTGATATGGCGGCAATACTTAATAATCTGCAGGACGGAGACCTCTTATTTGTGGACGAGATCCATCGTCTGAACAGACAGGTTGAGGAAGTGCTGTATCCTGCTATGGAAGATTTTGCTATTGATGTAGTGATTGGAAAAGGGGCATCTGCAAAGTCTATAAGGCTTGATCTGCCAAAGTTTACTCTTGTGGGGGCAACGACGAGGGCGGGAATGCTTACTGCCCCCCTGCGTGACAGGTTCGGTGTTATTCATAGATTAGAGTTTTACACGGTTGATGAGCTTGTCCGGATAATTACGCGTTCTGCACATGTGCTTGGGATTGAGATAGACCAGATGGGTGCCACACAGATTGCAAGAAGGTCGAGGGGAACACCGCGAATAGCGAACAGACTGCTGAAACGTGTACGGGATTTTGCACAGGTACGGTATGAGGGTTATATTACCGGTGATATTGCCGGTTCAGCTCTTGATATGCTTGAAGTTGATAAGTATGGACTTGATAATACCGACAGAAAGATACTCATGCAGATGATTGAGAAGTTTGGGGGAGGACCTGTAGGTCTTGATACACTTGCGGCAAGTATTGGTGAGGATTCGGGTACAATAGAGGATGTATACGAACCATACCTGATTCAGAATGGATTTATTGCGAGGACACCAAGGGGCAGGATTGTTACTGAAACGGCGTATAAGCATCTTGGACTTAGTGTGAATTAGTACAACAGTTGCCTTTTTATAGAGCTTATTATATAATTGTCAGAAAGAGACATTCCTTTTAGTGGGGATGCGGTAATGACATTTTTTCCTGGCAGGGGGTAAGTATGAGACAGAAAAATGATACAGAAGTACTCATCGGAGGTACCAGATATACTATAAGTGGTTATGAGAGTGCTGAATATATAATGAAGATTGCAACATATATTAACGATAAGCTTTCAGTAATTAAGAAGAATACTGACCCGAGACTTCTTGACAATGATATTAAGAACATTCTTCTGCAGATTAATATTGCGGATGATTACCATAAGCAGGTTGCAAGGACACAGGCTGTTACAGAGGAAAAGAATGATGCAGATAAGGCACTGTTTGAGCTCAAGCATGAGATGATGAAGCTTACAGAGCAGGTAGAAAAGCTTACGGTCCGGAATAAGCAGCTTAAGGAAGAAGTATCGGCAGAGAAGAAAAAGCAGGTGCAGTCGGCGGACATGCTTGAAGAGGCAGGGAAGAAGAGTGCCGAGATACATGAACTGCTTGAAGAGGAAAGAAAGAAGAATACCGGGTTACAGGAGCAGCTTGAGGAAGAGATAAAGAAGACTGCTGAGACACAGGAGCAGCTTGAGGAAGAAAGAAAGAAGAATACCGGGTTACAGGAGCAGCTTGAGGAAGAGATAAAGAAGACTGCTGAGACACAGAAGCAGCTTGAGAAAGAAAAAGCAGATTATGAAGAGCTTGAAAAGACTATTGATGATCTGCTTGGCAGTGCAGAATGATAACTCTTTACAGATTATCTGACTGATTCGATTAGTAATCAGGGATTATAAGGGCAGAACAGATGGATAGGTTGTTCTGCCTGTTTTACAGAGTAGTGTTGTGAAAGGAAGAAGGATATGACCAGACCCGAGATACTTGCACCAGGCGGTTCACCGGAAAGTATATACAGTGCGGTTAATGCAGGCTGTGATGCCATATATGCAGGCGGTAAAAGGTTTGGGGCGCGTGCATTTGCTGATAACCAGGATAATGATAAACTGATAGAGATACTGGGTAATATTCATCTGGCAGGTAAAAAGTTATATCTTACAGTCAATACTGTTCTTACAGAGCATGAGACAGGCTGCCTGTATGATTATCTGTGCCCATTATACGATAATGGGCTTGATGCGGTAATTGTCCAGGATATGGGGGTACTTAAGTTTATACATGAGCATTTTCCGGGACTTCAGATACATGCGAGCACACAGATGAGTATAACAGGGGCAGAGGCTGCCAATCTGCTTATGGGTTATGGTGTGACCAGGGTTGTTCCTGCAAGGGAGCTTACACTTAGGGAGCTTAAAAGCATGAGGGAACATACAGGCGCAGAGCTTGAGGTGTTTGTGCATGGTGCCCTGTGTTCATCTTATTCGGGACAGTGCCTTATGAGCAGTCTTATAGGTGGAAGAAGCGGGAATCGTGGTGCATGTGCGCAGCCATGCAGAAAGCAGTATTGTCTTAACGGCAGTGCCCCGGGATATTATCTCAGTCTGAGGGATCTGTGTGCACTTGAAATTATTCCGTCACTGGTAAAGTGTGGAATTGACTCATTTAAGATAGAAGGACGCATGAAGAAGCCGGAGTATACTGCACTTGCAGTGCATATGTACAGAAAATATGTTGACATATACTTTGAGACCGGGGACGAGGCATATGCAGATATGGTACGTTTGTCCCCGGAATTTGCAGATGATATGAAAGCACTTAAGGACATATATAACAGAGGCGGGTTTACAAGAAGCTATCTTGTTAATAATATAGATAATGCCGGTATGCTGTCAGGAAACAGGCCGAATCACGAAGGGATTATTACAGGGGTAGTGAAGGATATTAAAAATGGCAGGGTTCATCTGCAGTACAATGAGGATATTTCGGCAGGTGATATTCTTGAGATACGGAATGCACATGGGGAAAAAGTGCATGATTTTACAAGCGGACAGGCATATAATGCAGGTAACAGGCAGAGTATTAATCCCGGATATAATTATAAAAGCATCAAAAATGGAATGAAGGTATACAGAGTACGTAATCAAAAATTAATTGATAATATTTTAACAAAGTATCCTCCGGTTATGAAGCCGCTTACGGTTGAAGGGAAATTTACCGCAAGGGTTGGACAAGCTGCGGAGCTTTCCGTATGGTTAGCAGGTTCGGACGTATCCCATACAGTATATGGTGATGTTGTCGGTACAGCGGATAAGCATCCGGCAGATGAAGCATATATAAGAAGTAAGATTATGGTGTCGGGTAGTTCTCCGTTTGTATGGAGCCTGCTCAGCATCGATATTGATGAAGGGATATATCTGCCACCGTCAGGGCTTAAGGATATGAGACGCCGGGCATTTACAGAATATACCGGTATACATCAGGGTATATATGGTGACCGCGTGAAGTCTTATGAAAATGCACCTGTACCTTCGTGGGATACTGTTTCGGGCATGGATATGAAATGTACAGGCAGATTAATTGCAGAGTGCCATAACATGGCTCAGTTAAAGGAAGTGCTAAAAAGCAATATTTATGACAGTGTGTATGTGCATATCCGGGGTGTGTCTGTCCCGGGTGTGCCGGAAGAACAGGTTATGTCAGATATTGACATGCCATTTTATATTGTACTGCCAAGAATTATACGAGATGACAACAGATACGCAGAATATGAACAGCTTATCCGCAGGCTGCGGTGTAAACTGTGCCATTTTACCGGAATTGTTGTATGTACACTTGAACAGCTTGCAGTATATGGCAGCCTGTGTGAGGAGCTTGGCATTAAGCTTTGCACATATGATAACATGTATGTCAGGAATCCGTCGGCAGCAGCATGGTATATGGAAAATGGGGCAGACGCAGTTATGTCGTCAGTTGAGATGACTGACAGGGAGATAGCTTATATGTCAGGACATTTTGGCGGTACCGCCGGACCGTCGGTTCTTATATATGGTAAGCCTGCAGCTATGATAACTGCATGGACTCCCGGGGAAAAAGGTGAACTTAAAGATTCATATGGCAATGTGTATACAGTTTTGTCGTATGATGACTATAATGAGATAATTAATTATGAAGCTGTTAACCGCATAGACAAAGCTGATGAATACAATGTGCCGTTACGTGTTATGTTTACAGATGAAGATGCTTTTGAGACGGCAGGAATAAACAGGGCTGTCAGGGAGCGTTTTCGCAGATAAGGTTTCAGGGATTAAGTATGGAGGAATAATTATTGAATACAATTGCAGGATTGTGTGGATATATAATTGTAATAGTGTTTGCGTTATATACACTGTATTGTTTTACTGCATTCAGGGGTAATGACAGGAAACGCAGTAACAAATTGTTTGCAAGACAGAGGACATGCATGTATATAATCCAGCTGCTTTGCCAGATACTTCTGTATGTTAAGGATTTTGACATACGGATACCTGTGCTGTATGCCATGCAGTTTGCGATGATATTTCTGGGTACCCATATATATCAGGTATTTTACAGGGGACTTTCAAAGCTTGTGCTCAACAATATGATGATGCTGCTTATGATAAGCTTTATTATGCTTGAGCGTATTAATATTGATTATGCATTCAGGCAGTTCATTATAGCAGCAGCCGGTCTGTTTATGTGTCTGTTCGTTCCGGTCATCATAAAAAAGTTTAAGTATTTTGACAGGCTTGGCTGGTTATATGCGGTTATTGGAATATGTCTGCTTGCACTGGTATATGTTGTCGGGGAAGAGAAGTATGGAGCAAGAAACTGGGTTGTAATTGCAGGCTTTGGTTTTCAGCCATCAGAGTTTGTGAAGATCATATATGTATTTTTTATTGCCGCCCTGTTATCAAAATGTAAGAGTTTTAAATATGCAGCCGCCGTATCATGTGCTGCAGCAGTCCATGTACTTATACTTGTTGTACAGAAGGATCTTGGAAGTGCACTTATATATTTTATTACTTACATAATTGTTCTGTATGCTGCGACCGGAAAGGCATGGTATGTGCTGGCAGGTATAGCGGGTGGTTCATTAGCCTCGGTTATTGCATACAGGCTTTTTTCACATGTCAGGGTAAGGGTTGAAGTATGGCTTGATCCATGGGCAGATATTGCCAACAAGGGCTATCAGGTAACCCAGTCACTGTTTGCCATAGGAATGGGCGGATGGTTTGGGCTTGGGCTTGGACGTGGCAGGCCGGGTGTAATACCTGTTGTTGAGAGCGATTTCATATTTTCGGCCATGGCAGAGGAGCTTGGGGGGATATTTGTTATCTGTCTTCTTATGGTATATGTGAGCTGCTTTATCATGTTTGTCAATATTGCGGTGAAGATGAAGGTAAGGTTTTACAAGCTTACTGCCTTTGGGCTTGCGGTATTATTTATATTTCAGATATTCCTGGCTGTCGGGGGTGTAACCAAGTTCATACCATCAACAGGAGTTACCCTGCCGTTAATAAGCTATGGTGGAAGCTCTGCTATAAGTACGATAATATTATTTTCAGTAATCCAGGGAATGTATGTACTTAACGGAAGTGAGGTGGAGGCTGATTGAAGAAAAGGTACGATGCCGAGACCAGGGAGATAGAAGCTAATCTCAGAAAAAATATTGAAGATGAGCTTGGTGGGACTTCGCCTGCGGCAGAAAGAGATATATCCGGTGCGGATGAGACAGCGTTACCGGGCGGCGCAGATGCCGGCGGCAGAAAAAAAAGCAGTAACAGGGAGATTATTATAGTCTCGTATGTCTGTATGGCAATATTTGTTTCCTTGATCGGATATTTTGTCTTTTTCCTTGCAAAAGACAAGACAGAAATGCTTAATAACCCATATAACAAGCTTCAGGGTATTCTTGAAGAGTATACTGTAAGGGGAAAGATTCTGGCATCCGGCGGGGAGGTGCTTGCAGTATCGAAAACAGATGCAAAAGGCAATGAGACAAGGGAGTACCCTTATGACAATATGTTTGCACATGCGGTTGGTTACACAGGCAACGGAAAGACAGGAATTGAGTCTGAGTATAATATGTACCTTCTGACATCCAGCATTAACCCTGTATTCAAGGCAATAAAGGAGTTAGAAGGTGAGAAATATGCAGGGGATAATGTTGTGACAACACTTGATGTCGGGCTTCAGAAGACTGCCTACAATGCACTGGGGTCATATAGGGGGGCTGTTCTTGCCATGGACCCGGATACCGGTGCTGTATCGGTAATGGTGTCAAAGCCTGATTATGATCCTAACAAAATAGTTTCTGACTGGAAGAATCTTACAGACAATGACAGCGATTCAGTTCTTATCAACAGAGTCACCCAGGGCCTGTATCCTCCGGGGTCAACATTTAAGCTTGTAACGCTGCTTGAGTATATAAGAGAACACAGTGATTACGCTTCATTTGAGTACAAATGCAGCGGAGTGACCGAGATAGATGGGGTAAAGGTCAACTGCCATAACAAAAAGCCGCATGGCAGCCTGGATATATACAGTGCACTTGCGAAGTCCTGTAATGGTGCGTTTGCGGTGATGGGGATGCAGTGTGATATAGATGCCTATAATAAGACATGCCGGAGCCTGTTATTTAATTCTGAGCTTCCATATAGCGGTGTATACAATAAGAGTGTATTCAGCCTTAACAGTGACTCTGATGCAGGGCTTATTACCCAGACTGCGTTTGGTCAGGGAGATACCATGATTACGCCAATGCATAATGGGCTTATTGTAAGCGCGGTTGCAAACGGAGGCTATCTTGTAACACCTCATCTTGTGGACCGTATAAGCAGCAGCAACGGAGGTACGGTCAGAACGTTTTCATATGAGCGCGGCAGTCAGATTATGAAGGAAGATGAGATAAAGGTTATAAAAAAAGCCATGAAGGAGGTTACTGGCAGCGGAACTGCAGCAATGCTTTCAGGTCAGCCATATAAGGTATTCGGAAAGACAGGTTCTGCAGAATACAATTCTTCCGGGGCGTCCCATGCATGGTTTGTGGGATATGCGAAAAAGGGTGATAAAAAACTGGCTGTAAGTATTATCGTTGAAGGGGCAGGAACCGGAAGTGAGTTTGCCGTGCCGATAGCAAAAAAAATATTTGATGCCTACTATTGACTTGTTGCATAAAAGGCATATATGTGATATAATTATTGCAGTTTTTTGATACACACCAGGCTGTCATTATATGGCAGCGGTAACAGGGGGATTTGCAATGATTGAAGCAACAAGCTGTGGTGGTGTGGTTGTATTCCGAGGCAAGGTGTTGTTACTGTATAAGAATTACAGGAACAGGTACGAAGGCTGGGTATTGCCGAAAGGCACTGTAGAGGAAGGCGAGGAGTATAAGGAGACCGCTCTTCGTGAAGTCAAAGAGGAATCAGGGGCAGATGCGTCTATTATTAAGTATGTTGGTAAGAGCCAGTATACGTTTAATGCGCAGAATGATACGGTTGTTAAGGACGTTCACTGGTATCTTATGATGGCTGACAGTTACTACAGCAAACCACAACGCGAGGAATATTTTGTCGACTCAGGGTTTTATAAGTATCATGAGGCATACCATCTGCTCAAGTTTGTTAATGAGAAGCAGATACTTGAAAAAGCATATGCGGAGTATCTTGATCTTAAGAAAAGCAACCTTTGGGGTAATAGGAAATATTTCTGATAATTTAATTACAGCAATTAAGTCCGGCCGGAGTCATAATGAGAGTTATGGCTCCGGCTTTTTTTGCCGATATAGCTAATATGGATATGAATTGGCAGTGATATCAGGAGGAGAGAGTGTATGATTACAGGGCAGATAATGTATAATAAGTGTAATGTGGCTGTCAGCAGTAACAAGGACAGAGGCAGTGGCAGCAGTGAAGGTATGAGTGCAAGACAAAAGGCAGATGCATACATCAGGCAGGGTCTGGAGGATTATGCCGCAGGAATTTCAGGATATACGGAAGAAGAGAAGAATGAGTATGTATCTAATATATACAGGAAGTACCGCAACGGCAAAAAACTGAGCGCAAAGGAAATGAATTATCTGAGACAGAATGATCCCGAAACCTATATGCATGCGATGCGGGTAAGGCTCAAGCGCAATATACTTGAGGATAAGCTTAAGCGCTGCAGGACTAAGAGGCAGGCACAGGAGATATATGATGAGGCAGTTGTTTCTATAGGTGAAAAGGATCCTGATAAGGAAGTACTTATCCGCACATATCAGGACGCATGGAATGAATTCAAAAAAAGTGGTGAATATGCCAGGCTGAAAAATGACACAAAAGATGAGTATACTATTTTAGTGGAAGAAAGGGTATATGCCGGATGTGTCTATTCTGATGATGCGGCATATTCTGATACATACAGTGAGGATGCACTATATGATGTAGAAGCGTAATATACTTTTTGTGCATTAATAGCAGGAGAAAGGGCTGGTGATTATGGCAGGGTCATGTGAAATGTGCGCCAATTATGTATATGACGAGGTAGAAGATTATTATTACTGTGATGTTAATCTTGATGAGGATGACATGGCAAGATTCATGAGGGGCAGCATGGATTCATGTGCGTATTTCTCGCTTGAAGATGAATATAAACTTGCGAGAAAGCAGTAGATATTATACTGGGTTGGCATTTTTATTGGAATTATGTGTTGAAATATGATGCTTCATTTGTTATAATATTTGCCGTATATTGATATAACTATTTAATAATTAGATTTTTGGAGGTAGTAACAATGGGAAAGAATATCGTTGTTGGACAGTCAGGCGGACCTACAGCAGTTATCAATTCTTCAGTTGCAGGTGTTTATTCACAGGCAAAGAAGCTTGGAATTGATAAGGTATATGGTATGGTTCATGGTATCGAGGGATTCCTTGAGGACAGATTATGTGATCTTGATGATTATCTCGCAGCACCAACAGGTGTTGAGATGCTTAAGAGAACACCATCTGCATTTCTTGGTTCATGCCGCTTCAAGATGCCTAAGATAGAAGGTAATGAGGAAGTATATGAGAAGGTATTCGAGATTATGGAGAAGCACGACATAGACTATCTGTTCTACTGTGGTGGTAATGATTCAATGGATACTGTTAAGATGCTTTCAGATTATGCAGCAGCTCATGGTAAGAGTCAGAGATTTGTAGGCGTACCTAAGACAATCGATAATGACCTTCCTATTACAGACCACTGCCCTGGATACGGTTCAGCAGCTAAGTATATAGCTACATCAATGAAAGAGATCATCCGTGACAACTCTTCATTTGGTGCTAAGAAGCCTACAGTATGTATTGTTGAGATTATGGGACGTAACGCAGGATGGCTTACAGCTGCAGCTGCCCTTTCAAAGACAGCTGACTGCGAAGGACCAGATGCTATCTACCTTCCTGAGAAGGTGTTTGATATGGACAAGTTCGTAGAGAAGGTTAAGACACTTGCAGAAACTAAGTCCTCAGTAGTTATTGCTGTATCAGAGGGTGTTAAGATCGCTGACGGACGTTATGTATGTGAGATTGGAAGAGAAGTAGCTGTTGATGCTTTCGGTCATAAGCAGATGTCAGGAACAGCTGTTAAGCTTGCTGAGCTTATCGCTGCTGAGACTGGTCTTAAGACAAGAGCTATTGAGTTCTCAACACTTCAGAGGGCAGCTACCCATATTGCTTCACTTACAGATATTAATGAGGCATTCCAGGTTGGTGCTGACGCTGTTAAGGCTGCAGACGCCGGAAAGACTGCAATGATGATCACTCTTGACCGTAATGGTGAGGATCCATACCAGTGTGGTACAAGCGCACATGACATTCATGATATTGCTAACGTTGAGCGTAAGGTGCCGGATGAGTGGATTACAGAAGATGGCTGTGGACTTACAGAAGATTTCGAGAAGTATGCAAGACCACTTATCATGGGTGAGCTTACACCTATGTATGTTGACGGTATTCCATCACATCTTGTCAGAAAGTGATCCTGCATTACTGCCTGACAGGGTTTTGAATGTTACAGATGTATATAAGTAAGTTTTTCGCATGACCCATATTTTCATGTGCCATGCGCTACAATAAAAATGAAAAGGAGATAGAAAAATGGCATTAGTTACAACAACAGAAATGTTTAAGAAGGCTTATGACGGCGGATATGCTGTTGGTGCTTTCAACGTTAATAACATGGAAATCGTTCAGGGTATTACTGAGGCTGCCGGGGAGCTTAAGAGCCCGGTTATCCTTCAGGTATCAAAGGGAGCACGTAATTACGCTAACCACACATATCTTGTTAAGTTAGTAGAGGCAGCTGTAGCTGAGAACCCTGATATTCCAATCGCTCTTCATCTTGATCATGGTGATTCATTCGAGCTTTGCAAGAGCTGTATCGATGGTGGATTCACATCAGTTATGATCGATGCTTCTTCAAAGTCATTCGAGGACAATATCGCACTTACAAAGCAGGTTGTTGAGTATGCTCATGCACACGGCGTTGTTGTTGAGGCTGAGCTTGGAACACTTGCAGGTGTAGAAGATGAAGTAGTCGTAGAAGCAGGAAAAGAAAGCTATACTCGTCCTGAGGAAGTTGAGGAGTTCGTTGACAGAACAGGCTGTGATTCACTTGCAATCGCTATCGGAACTTCACACGGAGCTTACAAGTTCACTGCTGCTCAGTGTACACGTAATGAAAAGGGTATCCTTGTTCCACCTCCACTTCGTTTTGACGTTCTTGAGGGTGTTATCAAGAAGCTTCCTGGATTCCCAATCGTTCTTCATGGTTCATCATCAGTACCACAGGAATTCGTTAAGATTATTAACGAGAATGGTGGACAGATGCCGGATGCAATCGGTATTCCGGAAGATCAGCTTCGTGAGGCTGCTAAGCTTGCTGTATGTAAGATCAATATCGATTCAGATATCCGTCTTGCCATGACAGCTGTTATCCGTCAGTACTTCAACGAGCATCCGGATCATTTTGATCCACGTCAGTACCTTAAGCCGGCTCGTCAGGCTGTTAAGGATATGGTTGCCCACAAGATCGTTAACGTTCTTGGCAGTGATGGCAAGGCTTGATCATAAGGCTGTGACAGGTTTATAATACCTGACTTTTGGAATTGAACATTAAAATATTGTGCTAAGCCAAGGATTAAAACCTGTGGCTTAGCATTTTTTAATGTCTGCATCACTCAGAAAATATGATGTTAGTGGCAGGTTGCAAAGTGCCGCAAATTCATTTATAAATGATAGATATGCAAAATATCATTGATATAATACACTAGAACAACGACTGCATTCGTACAGTATCTTGGGAAATTC
>CAKSBI010000036.1 GCA_934437985.1 uncultured Lachnospiraceae bacterium | reverse complement strand
GTTGGACTCCCAAACGTTGGAAAAAGCACGCTATTTAACTCATTAACAAAAGCAGGGGCTGAATCTGCTAACTATCCATTTTGTACAATTGATCCCAATGTAGGTGTTGTTGCAGTACCGGATGAAAGGCTTGACGTGCTGACGAAGATGCATAATTCAGCCAAGACAGTTCCGGCGGTTATTGAGTTTGTTGATATTGCAGGACTTGTAAAAGGGGCATCAAAGGGTGAAGGGCTTGGTAACCAGTTCCTTTCAAACATCCGTGAGGTAGATGCTATTGTCCATGTTGTAAGATGTTTTGAGGACAGTAACATTGTGCATGTGGATGGAAGTGTTGATCCGTTAAGGGATATTGAGACGATTAACCTTGAGCTTATTTTTTCTGATATAGAGATAATCGAAAGAAGAATAAGCAAGACAACAAGAGGGGCTAACAATGATAAAAAGCTTGCTGCTGAACTTGCATTCCTTAAGAGGCTAAAAGAATTTCTTGAGGAGGGAAAGCTTGCCAAGAACTTTGAGACAGATGATGAGGATGAGATGGCACTTATGGCAGAGTACAATCTGCTTACAGCTAAGCCGGTAATATATGCAGCTAACGTTTCGGAGGATGATCTTGCTGATGATGCGGCAGATAATGAGATGGTTAACAGGGTACGTGAGTTCGCAGAAGAGGAGGGTTCAGAGGTATTTGTTATCTGCGCGCAGATAGAGCAGGAGATTGCAGAGCTTGATGATGATGAGCGTAAAGAATTTCTTGAAGACCTCGGGCTTAAGGAATCAGGACTTGAAAAGCTTATAAAAGCAAGCTACAGAATTCTTGGACTTATAAGTTATCTTACGTCAGGAGAGACTGAGACGAGAGCATGGACTATCAAGGTAGGAACTAAGGCACCACAGGCTGCCGGTAAGATACATTCAGACTTTGAAAGAGGATTTATCAGGGCGGAGGTTGTTGCATATGACGACCTTGTAGCTGCCGGAAGCATGCTTGCTGCCAAGGAAAAAGGGCAGGTCCGTTCAGAAGGAAAGGAATATGTTGTAAAGGATGGAGATGTGGTACTTTTCAGATTTAATGTATAATATGATGCCAGGGTCAAAAGGCCTAAACCCACATGAGCTCGCTCATAGGTGGGTTTAAGCCTTTAGGAAACATTATGCCCGGGTAATGGCAGATAAGGTGTATTCTAAGTCAAAAAATGACTTGGAATGCACCTTTTTTGTTTGCAGAAATGCCTAACAGCAGCTGTTTTCTGTGCGGTGGTCTGCAATATGGGGTGAAAAAGTACCTAAAAATCGAACAATTGATGAACAAAAAATGAATAATCCTCTTGATTTATTCCCAAAAATCATATAGAATAAGGACATAAGTGGCGCAAAGTGGGGTGAAGTGTCACGAAAAGGTGTCTTGGTGGAAGATAAGTGAAAAGTGAGAAGTGATATTTATGGCGAATATGTTCACAGGTGAATATAACCACTCGCTTGATCCAAAGGGGCGGGTAATAATGCCTGCGAAGTTCAGGGAAGAGCTTGGGGAATCCTTCATGCTTACAATGGGCTTTGATGGGTGTATTTGTGTTTATTCCAATGAAGAGTGGATGACATTCGTTGAGAAGCTTCGTACACTGCCTGAACTTAGAAGGGAAGCAAGACAGACAATAAGACACTTTGTTGCGAGGGCAGCACAGTGTGAACTGGACAAACAGGGAAGAATACTGATACCGCAGAAGCTGCGTGAATATGCAGGACTTACAAAAGACGTTGTATTTGTAGGGGTACTGTCAAAGATAGAAGTATGGAGCAGGGAGAGATGGGAAGCAAGCGATATTGATGACATGGATGATATTGCCGAGAAGCTTTCAGGATTTGGCATTGACCTGTAGCCGGTGCTTAATATGATGATGCCGGGGTCAAAAGCCCCTGACTATGATGCTTTTAGAATAATCAGATTGTCTGGAATGGCAGATATATGGAAGGAGACAGAATGGAGTTTAAGCATACATCAGTTCTGTTAGATGAATGTATAGATAATCTTAATATTAAGCCGGATGGAATATATGTTGACGGGACGATGGGTGGTGCCGGACATTCAAGTCATATTGCGGACAGGCTTTCTGACAATGGAAGGCTTATTGCCATAGATCAGGACAAAGATGCTATAGCAACAGGAACTAAAAGGCTTGCGGTATATGGTGACAGGGTAACAATTGTGAGGAGTAACTACTCATGCATGAAGGACATAGTTAAGAGCCTGAACATAGATGGGGTAGATGGAATACTACTGGATCTGGGGGTTTCTTCATATCAGCTTGATAATCCTGACAGAGGGTTTACATACAGGGAAGAGGATGCGCCTCTTGATATGAGGATGGATGACCGTATGGAAATGACCGCAAAAGATATTGTTAACGGATATACAGAAGAAGAATTAAGAAGAGTGATAAAAAACTACGGCGAGGATAAGTATGCTGCAGGAATTGCCAGGGCAATAGTAAGACAAAGAGAGCGGAAGACGATAGAGACAGCGGGAGAACTGACGGCACTTATCAGACAGGCATATCCTGCTAAGGAACTTCGTAAACCGGGACATCCGGCAAAAAAGACATTTCAGGCGATAAGAATAGAACTTAACGGTGAACTTAAGGTTCTTGAAGAAAACCTCAGGGATATGGTTTCGCTTCTTAATGACAGGGGAAGGATATGCGTGATAACATTTCACTCACTTGAAGATAAGATTGTTAAGAATATATTCAGGGAATGTGAAAATCCATGTACATGTCCGCCTGATTTCCCGGTATGTGTGTGTGGGAAAAAGTCACTTGGAAGGGTAATTACAAGAAAACCGATAATTCCATCGGATGAAGAGCTTGAATACAATAAAAGATCGCAAAGTGCGAAGTTAAGAATATTTGAAAGGATATCCGGATGCTGATGAACGGATGATTGGGAGGAATTGATATGGCAGAGTATAGAAGGTACAGCAGTTATATTGATGGCAATGCTGTCAGAAAATATGAGGCTGCCCCGGAATACATACCAGACAGAAGAAGCAGGGAGCAGGATGAACGCGAAAGAAAGGCAAGGGAGCTCGCTGCAAGGAATAAGGCAAAGGCGAGAAAAAGAGTTGGGGTAATGTCTTTGCTCGTTGTAACGTTTGCGGTACTTACAAGCTTATATCTGTGTGTAAGCTATGTAATGGTACATTCTGACATTGAAGCGGCAGGCGAAGAGATTGCTTCACTTGAGAGACAGATTGAGAAGATGACGGCGGCCAACGAGATAGGGTATGCAGAAGTTGATTCAGAACTTGATCTTGATTATGTATACAAAGTGGCAACTAAGAAGCTTGGAATGGTACCGGCATCTAAGAACCAGATATATAAGTATGATAATAAGAAGAGTGACAGGGTAATTCAGCATAATAATATACCTGGGGAATAAGCTATCAGGATGTAAAGGGATGTATGTATTATGGCAGGGAAGAGAAAAAAACCAAAAAAATTTACAATAAGAATGCAAAAAACATTAATTATGGTAATGGGTTTTGTTGTCATTGCATTTATTATACTTCTCGTAAAAATATTTCTGATTATTGAAAATGACAGTGACAGATATACGAAAAGAATGTTAGCGCAGAGAACATATGTCAGCAACGATCTGCTGTATAGAAGAGGTGATATTGTAGACCGTAATGGCACTACCATGGCAATAAGTGTCAAGGTATATGATGCTGTTATTTCACCAAAGGATGTAATAGAGGATGAAAAAAATGGCCGGTATACTATTAGCAGGGTTGCAGAATTTTTTGGCATCGATGAGTCAGAGCTTAATATCGCCATACATGACAGGCCAAAATCACAGTATTATATTATAGAGGGGGCAAAGAATCTCCCGGCAGAAAAAAAAGAAGAATTTATCCATATGAAGGATGAGGCCCAGACAGCATATTCCGATGCAAAAAAAGCAAAGACTGAAAAAGAGAATCTGCCACCTGTTATTGTAGGTGTATGGTTTGAAGAAAAGTACCAGAGAAAATACCCATTAGGTACAGTTGCCAGCAATATTATAGGCTTTACAGACAATGAACAGGGGAGTCTTGGCATAGAGTCTTATTATAACTCAGAGCTTAGCGGAAGTAATGGACGTGAGTATGGTTATTATGATTCAGAGCTTAATCTTGAACGGACGGTAAAGCCGGCGGTCAATGGCAATACGATAATATCCAGTATTGATTCCAATGTACAGAAGAAAATAGAGAAAAAGATTGCAAAATACATGAAAGATCCGGGAGCGGAGCATGTGGCTGTAATGATGATGGATCCTAATAATGGTGAGATACTTGCCATGGCATCTGATTCGCAGTTTGACCCGAACAATCCGAGGGATCTGTCTGCTTATTACACTGAAAATGAAGTTAATGCAATGAGTGAAGATGAAAAAGTTAAGGCACTTAGTGAGATGTGGAAAAATTTCTGCATCAGCAATACGTATGAACCGGGTTCGACATTCAAGCCATTTACGGTTGCTGCGGCCATGGATGAAGGCGTTATCAATATTAACACTTCATACAACTGCCCGGGTGAGATACAGGTGGGTGATTACAGGATCGGGTGTGCCAACAGGATAGCGCATGGGGTGGTTAATCCCAAAACCGCACTTATGCAGTCATGTAACGTTGCACTTATGAATATTGCTGCAGCACTTGGAAGAACACAGTTTCACCGGTATGTTGAATTGTATGGATTTGGAAGGACAACAGGCATTGACCTTTCGGGGGAAGAAAAGGGTATCATTCATTCTGAAGAAAGCCTTAATACTGTTGAACTGGCAACAAGTAGCTTTGGACAGACGCAGAACGTTACAATGGTTCAGATGATCGCAGCATTCTGTTCACTGATTAATGGTGGTAAGTATTATCAGCCGCATGTTGTTAAAGAGATTGTTAATGAGCAGGGCGGGGTTGTAGAAAAGATGGATGGCCGTGTACTCAGACAGACAATCACGTCAAAAACAAGTGATTTTGTCAGGGATGCGCTTCTTGCGACTGTACAGGATGGAACCGCAAAGGATGCCGCGGTAGTGGGATATGAGATAGCAGGAAAGACAGGAACGGCAGAAAAACGACCTGTTGAGGAAAAAAACTACATAGTTTCATTTATGGGATTTGCGCCTTATAATAATCCACAGGTTGCAATATATGTGCTTATTGACCAGCCGCACGTTGAAGACCAGGCGCATTCAACATATGCAACAAAGTTTGCATCAGAGATAATGAAAGAAGTGTTTCCATTTATTGGGCTGTATGCCGATAATGAGTAAAAGGTTATAATACATGCACCGTATTAATAGAATTTAATAATAACATATACCGGTGATTGTATGCATATAATAACTGATTCGAGAGACCGAATATTAAAGACATTCCAGAGACAGGGGCTTACGTTTGTATTCGTTATGATCGTGGTGCTTAGCCTGTCGCTGTTTGGAAGATTGTCATATCTTATGCTCTGCAAGGCTGATCATTATGGTGTTATGGCAAAGGAGCTCCATGAAAGAGAGAGGTCGATTAAGGCAGGCAGAGGACTGATATATGACCGGACTGGCAATGTTATTGCCGGTAATGTGTCAGTTTCAACAATATCAGTAATACATAGCCAGATTACTGAGCCTGATAAAGTTGTAAGTGTCCTTTCGACAGAGCTGGGGCTGGGTGAGGCTGATGTAAGGAAAAAGGTTGAGAAGGTATCACTGAGGGAAAAGATCAAGTCAAATGTACCCAAGGAAATCTCTGATAAGATAAGAGAGTATAACCTTGACGGCGTAATGGTTGATGAAGACTATAAGAGATATTATCCATACGGTACCCTTGCTTCCCATGTGATCGGTTTTACCGGTGCGGATAATCAGGGGATAATCGGCCTTGAGGTTTCATATGACAAGTACCTGCAGGGAATTGACGGTGCAATACTTACACTTACCAATGCTAATGGTATTGAGATAGAAAATGCTGCTGAGGACAGAAGAGAGCCTGTGAGTGGCAACAGTCTGCTGCTGTCGCTTGATATCAATATACAGCAGTATGCCGAACAGGCAGCAAAAAAGGTTATGGAGCAAAAGTCGGCAAAATCTGCAAGGATAATTATTATGAATCCCCGGAATGGTGAGATATATGCAATGGTCAATCTTCCAGAATTTGATCTGAATTCACCATTCAGCCTTGTCAATACAGATGGTACCGGGGTGGAAGAGAGTACAGGGGCTTCAATGGATAAGCTTAACAATATGTGGCGCAACCCATGTATAAGCGATACATATGAGCCGGGTTCAACATTTAAGATTATTACTGCAGCAGCGGCACTTGAAGAAGGTGTTGTTTCACTTGAAGACAGATTCAGCTGTCCGGGCTTTATAACCGTTGAGGACAGAAGGATCAGGTGCCATAAGGCAGGGGGCCATGGTGCGGAGACATTCAAGGATGGCATAATGAATTCGTGTAATCCTGTGTTTATTACAATTGGGGCAAGACTTGGTGTAGATAACTTTTACAAATATATAAGACAATATAATGTACTTGCAAAAACCGGAGTTGACCTGCCGGGTGAGGCGGGTACGATATTTCATAAAAAAGATAATGTCGGGGCGGTTGAGCTTGCTACAATATCATTTGGACAGTCATTTCAGATAACACCATTAAGGCTTATGGCATCAGCATCAGCAATCATCAACGGTGGCCATACCATAACGCCGCATTTTGGCGTTGCGGTAAAGGATGAAGACAGTGATGCCATAACGAAGATAGAGTATGAATCTGAGGATGGTGTCTTATCAGGGAAAACATCTGATACAATGAGGTATCTGCTCGAGTCAGTAGTATCAGAGGGTACGGGGCGTAAGGCATATGTTGAAGGATTTCATGTAGGGGCAAAAACCGGGACTTCCGAAAAGCTTCCGAGAAGAAGTGGAAAATATATTGCATCGTGCCTTGGCTTTGCACCGGCAACGAATCCTGAAGTCATGGCATTAGTACTTGTGGATGAACCACAGGGAGTGTATTATGGAGGAACAATAGCTGCTCCGGTAATAGCGGAGCTGTTTGAAAATATACTTCCGTATCTTGGGGTGGAAAAAGATACGGTTACAATTGACAGTGAAAATTAAACACGCAGATATAGGAGGAATATGTGATGTCATATCTTGTAATAGGAACAGGAAGAAGTGGAATTGCAGCAGCCAGGCTGCTTGCATCAGAGGGAAAAGAAGTAATACTTTATGATGATAAAGAGGACATAGACAAGAATGCAATATCAGAAAAGCTGGACAACAGTGATAACATTACAATATATGGAGGAAGCATACCTGATGAGCCTGCGGCTGCTGTAGAAGAAGTGGTTGTAAGCCCGGGCGTACCGCTTGACTGTGATACGGTTATGTACTGGAAGAACCGTGGCGTTAAGATCATTGGTGAGGTTGAGCTTGCATATGAGCATGAAAAAGGTGTTGTAGCTGCAATAACGGGAACCAATGGTAAGACAACAACAACATCGCTTGTGGGCGGGATAATGAAGAAAAAGTATTCTAAGGTGTGTGTTGCCGGCAATATTGGTTATCCATACACCGAAACGGTGCTTAATACTGATGCGGACTCGTGTTCAGTTCTTGAAGTAAGCAGCTTTCAGTTAGAGACTATATGCAGCTTCAGACCTGCGGTAAGTGCCATACTCAATATAACGCCTGACCATCTGAACAGACACCATACCATGGAAAACTATATAGAAGCAAAGTTAAGCATTGCTGCTAACCAGACATCAGATGATGTGATAGTACTTAACTATGAAGATGAGATATTAAGGGCTGCGGCAGACAGACTTACACCTGAGGTAATATTTTTCAGCAGCGCAAGGGAGCTTGAAAAAGGTGTGTTCTTACGCGGTGGTGACAGGATTGTTGCAAGATTTGGCGGCGGGGAGAGGCTTATATGTAATGTTAATGAACTCATGCTGCCGGGGATACACAATTATGAAAATGTAATGGCAGCCGTTGCAATGTCATACGCAATGGGCGTCAGCTTTGATGATATCCACGATGCGGTTATTGAATTTAAGAGTGTTGAACACAGAATAGAATATGTATGTGAAACAGATGGTGTAATATATTATAACGATTCTAAAGGAACTAATCCCGATGCGGCAATAAAAGGAATTCAGGCAATGTCACGCCCTACTTATCTTATAGGTGGAGGATATGACAAGGATGCCGATTTTACTGAATGGATAGAGGCATTTGATGGAAAGGTCAAAAAGCTTGTCCTTATAGGGGCAACCGCAGACCAGATTGCAAAGACCTGTGATAAAGCAGGATTTTCAGATTATATAAAGCTGGATTCGCTTAAGGCTGCAGTTGATTACTGCAAAGATAATGCCGTATCAGGCGATGCTGTTTTATTATCACCTGCATGTGCAAGCTGGGATATGTTCAAAAGCTATGAGGAGAGAGGCATACTGTTTAAACAATATGTGACAGGAGAGGGGGCTTAATATGGCCAGGGCTGTTACACCCAGAGCGAAGGAAGCAAGACGCAGGGAACGCACAAGGCTGCATAATTACTATGATTACAGCCTGCTTATGCTGGTAATATTCATTGTTGCATTTGGATTGATAATGATATACAGTGCAAGTTCATTTACGGCACAGACGAGCCAGAAATACAATTACGATGCGGCGTACTTCTTAAAGAAGCAGGCCGGTGCGGCTGTTCTTGGAATAGTTGCCATGCTTATGGTATCAAAGATTGACTACAGGAGATTCATAAAAAAACTTCCTGTCATCAGAGTTACTCCCGCTGTGTTACTGTATATAACAGCAACGATACTGCAGATGCTTGTATTATTTATCGGTGATGATACTAATGGGGCAAAGAGATGGATACGTTTAGGGCCGATAGGCTTTCAGCCGTCGGAGATTACCAAGATAGCAGTTATTGTATTTACGTCATATATGATATACCTGACACCGCTTATGATGGATAGTATGTTTGGGTTTGTAAAAGTGGCGATATTTATGGCGGTACCGATCGGGCTTGTACTTAAGGAGAACATGAGTACGGCAATTGTACTGATATTGATCATGATAGGAATATGTTATGTCGCCAGCAGAAAAAAATGGTATTACATATTATCATTTGCGCTGGCAGGGGTTGTGCTGGGGCTTGTGCTTGTATTTGGAGATGGTTTCCGTATGGAGAGAATCCAGATCTGGCAGAATGTAGAGACACATGCAAAAGGATATCAGATTCTTCAGGGTCTGTACGCAATTGCTTCAGGGGGATTATTTGGAACCGGGCTTGGACAGAGTATGCAAAAGCTTGGATTTATCCCTGAGTCATACAATGATATGATTTTTTCTATTGTATGTGAGGAATTGGGATTGTTTGGGGCTGTTGTGGTCATCGTAATGTTTTTACTGATAATCTGGAGGATATTTACAATAGCGATAAGCGCACCCGACCTGTTTGGGGCATTGCTTTGTGTAGGGGTGCTTGTTCATGTATCTGTCCAGGTCATCATTAATATAGCCGTAGTAACTAACTTTATTCCATCGACAGGTATTCCGCTTCCATTTATAAGCTATGGAGGAACCTCTGTATCAATTCTGCTTGCAGAGATGGGGATTGTATTGAGTGTATCGAATCAGATAAAGGGATATTAACGGTGTAGAACATCGTATTAGCTGTTGCCATATAATGATATTATATTATCAGGGCATGGTGAAGCTATATGGCTGTATATGTTGTTGAAGGTGGTAGCAGATTATCCGGGGAGATTGATATACAGGGCTCAAAAAATGCTGTACTACCCCTTATGGCTGCTGCAATACTTAATAAAGGAGTTACCATATTAGATAATTGTCCGCTGATAAATGATGTGTATGTAATGGCAGATATAATAAGATACGCAGGCTGTAGTGTTACGGTATCGGGACACAGGATGGTTATTGATGCAGAATGTATAAGTAATACATGCCTGGAGCTGGAAAAGGTTGCAGATGTCAGGGCTTCGGTGCTGTTACTTGGGGCGTTAACTGCAAGATGCGGGCATGCGGGCATGAGATATCCCGGAGGCTGTAATATAGGTGAAAGACCGGTTAATTACCACCTTGATTCATTTATCAGGATGGGGATACAGGTGGTTCACGGCGATACGATGATTGAATGCCTGGGCTGTTCCATTGATGGCGGAGTTGTAAGACTTCCGTTTCCAAGTGTAGGTGCCACTGAAAATATAATGCTTGCAGCATGTGGTGCTGAAAATGATACTGTTATAGATAATGCAGCCAGAGAGCCGGAGATAGTTGAATTATCACGTTTACTTACAAAATATGGATATATAATTAAAGGTGCAGGTACATCGGTAATCTGTGTATCCGGCAGGAACGGCAGGACAGAAACATGTGTAGAACATACCGTGGTATCTGACCGGATTGTAGCAGGTACATATGCATATGCCGCAGCTATTACATATGGGGAAGTGACCTGTATGGTCAATGATATGACAATTGTGGATTCGGCAATTGAAGTGCTTATGAAGACCGGTTGTACCATAACGTCCGGTAATGATTATTTCAGAGTGAAGGCAGGCAGTTGTATAAAGCCGCTTCCATATATAGAGACTGAACCTTACCCGGGGTTCCCTACTGACATGCAGTCGCAGCTTATGGCTGTGCTTTCAGCAGCCGGAGGTACAAGTGTTGTCAGGGAAAGAATCTTTGAAAACAGATTCCACGTTGCTTCCGAGCTTATTAAAATGGGAGCGGATGTCAGTATTTTAGGTGATGAAGCTGTAATTCATGGAAAAAAACAGCTTAAAGGAGCTGATGTCAGTGCCAGGGATCTGCGTGGCGGTGCTGCCCTTATCACTGCAGGGCTTGGTGCAGAAGGCACTACATATATCCATGACCCGGGATATATAATAAGGGGATATGAGAATATTACCGGAGATATTATCCGGCTTGGAGGGAATATACGATATGAATGAGAACCGAAAGTTCAGGGTACGGTATATAATTATGGCAGGTTTCGCAGCTGTATTTATTATATGTATATCAGTTATACATTTTGCGTTCAGGGCATCCACAGTGTCTGTTGAGGGTAATGAGATATGTACCGAAGAACAGATAAAAGATAATTATCTTAGCGGTCCATTAGGTGACAATACAGTCGTTATATGGGTTAAGAAAATGCTTGGATGCTATGATACGATACCATTTGTAAGGGAGGCGCAGATAGATGTGACATTTCCGTCAAAGGTAGACATACATGTATATGAAAAATCACTTGTGGCATGTTTTTATTATATGGGTGAGTATGCATACTTTGACAAGGATGGAATGATACTTGAGACAACTTCCGAGAGGGCAGAGGATATTCCGTGTATAGATGGGATTTCATTTTCTGATTTTGCCCTTAACGAGTGCATTGAAGTATCAAAGGAAGGGCAGATAGAGACAATACTTGATATCTCGGAGCTTATATCACATTATGGCCTGGATGTAGAGCGGGTTGCATTCAACAATAAAAATGAGGTAACCCTGTATTGTGGAAAAATTAAAGTTTTCCTTGGAAAGCAGTCTCTGTATGACCAGCAGATAGCATCCGTTTCGGATGTGCTGCAGCAGGCTGCCGAAGACAGGCTGTCGGGAACAATAGATATGAAAAATTATAAACAGGGTGATAAAATCATATTAAGAAGTTAAAAAAACATAAAGGATTAAATTGGGGATTGATTATTTGACTGAAAACCTATATTATAGATGTGAATGTAATTAGGTGGAAAGTCTGTACGTACTGTATTACATATAACATGAGTATATATTTTTTGTAGAATAGATAGTAGATTAGAAGGAGGAAGCGTTTTGTTAGAGATAGTGTCAAATGAAGTAGATTCAGCTGCTAATATTCTGGTTGTCGGAGTTGGCGGTGCAGGTAATAATGCTGTTAACCGTATGATAGAAGAGGGAATCAAGGGTGTTGAGTTTGCATGTGTCAATACGGACAAGCAGCACCTTAAGAATTGTAAGGCAACATATTGCATCCAGATTGGTGAAAAGCTTACCAAGGGACTTGGTGCAGGTGCAAGGCCTGATGTTGGTGAGAAGGCTGCAGAAGAGAGCAAGGATGAGCTTGCCGAGTATATCAGAGGTAAGGATATGGTGTTTGTTACCTGTGGTATGGGTGGCGGTACAGGTACAGGTGCAGCTCCGGTAGTGGCTGAGATAGCAAAGAGCATGGGTGCCCTTACAGTTGGTATTGTAACCAAGCCTTTTAAGTTTGAGGGCAAGGTAAGGATGAATAATGCGGTTAATGGTATAGAGAGACTTAAAGCTGCAGTTGATACACTTATTGTTATTCCTAATGATAAGCTGCTTGAGATTGTTGACAGGAGGACAACCATGCCTGATGCGCTCCGCAAGGCAGATGAGGTTCTTCAGCAGGGTGTCCGAGGTATAACTGACCTGATTAATCTTCCTGCCCTTATCAATCTTGATTTTGCTGATGTCAAGACCGTTATGTCTGATAAGGGAATTGCCCACATCGGAATGGGTTATGGCAAAGGTGATGAGAAGAGTATTGATGCGGTCAAGCTTGCTATTAACAGTCCGCTCCTTGAGACTACTATTGAGGGCGCATCAGATGTCATTATTAATATTTCAGGTGATATTAATCTTATTGAGATTAATGAAGCAACATCATATGTTCAGGAACTTACCGGTGAGGACACTAATGTCATATTCGGTGCCAAGTATGATGAGACAATGACTGATTCGATATATATCACTATTATTGCGACGGGTCTTGAGAACAATGCTGACAATGAACGTGGATTCCTTAACGGTGTAAGAAGCCAGGGCATCGGTCTGTCAGGTATGCCGGGTATGTCATCCACAGCCCATAATATGGGTGCAGCTAGCCATGCTGGTACATCACCGGCTCCAAGCTTCCTTTCAGGAGGTTATGGTTCACAGTCTGCATCAAGGGTTTCTTCGTACAATTCACAGGCAGATACCTCAGAAGCACCGCAGCCTATCCACAGGACATCATTTAATACATCTGCTGCAACGGACGAGCATGGTGGAATTAAGATTCCTGAATTTCTTCAGAAAAACAGAAAGTAGATATTGATATATGGATATTAAGACTAAGATTCAGAAAGTTGATTGTGACTGGCTTGATACCAAGAATGAATGTCGCAATACTGTTAATAAAGAAGCTACAGATGTGGATGCAACACCGGCATTTAAGAAGAAGCTGCTTATATCGGAGCACAGCCCTATCCGCCTTCTTTTACTGAAATGGAGATGGGAAGGTATATATTCATGGGTCAGCGTACATTTTGCCAGACACTGGCTTGGATGGGATAAGTGGGTAAGTACCCAGCGCAGTGACCGCACAGGTGTTGACCGTAACAGCCAGCCACAGGATACACCGGTTAACATGGATGTACGTGCCAATGCGCAGGCGCTTATCAATGTTTCAAGGTTCAGGCTCTGCTATCAGGCAAGCCCTGAGACAAGGGGCTGTATGGAGGACCTTAAAGTTGAGATATCGAAGACCCAGCCTGAGATTGCGGATGTTATGGTTCCAAACTGTGTATACAGGTGTGGCTGCCCTGAATTTAAGTGCTGTGGCTACTGGCAGAAGTTTGTATCTACAGTAGAGAATAAGGAAGAACTGTTTGATATTGCCAAGAGATATGATCTCTACAATGAATATTTTAAAAATACAAAGGCTGGCAGATAATAATCTGACAGGGTACGTAAGAAGCTGTTGCATTATGTTATACGGTAATGCTGCAGCTTTTTTGAGTTAAATGTCTATTGGGCAGACTTGGATATTTGAATGGTTTCAGGGTAATATCTGCGCAGAATATGGGAATAATATAACCATAGTATAGGGGTATTATTAATAAAATTTCCATATATGCGAAGGGAGCTGTCAGTAATGAGAAAGACAAAGATTATCTGTACGTTAGGACCGGCATGTGATGATGAAGCAGTAATACGCAGAATGATGCTTGCAGGTATGAATGTTGCGAGGTTTAACATGTCGCACGGAACTATAGAGGATCACCGTAAAAGGTGCGGGATGATAAAGAATCTCAGGGATGAACTTGGACTTCAGGTTGCAATGCTTCTTGATACCAGGGGGCCGGAAATCAGACTTATGGATATAAATGGTGGCAGAACGCTGCTTGAATCAGGAGAGACATTTATTCTGACAACGGAAGATGTGCCCGGTGATAATACTAAGGCTGCAGTTACTTATAAGAATATTATTAATGACGTAAATGTGGGAATGGAAATTCTCATAGATGACGGGCTCATTGAACTGAAAGCTGAAGCGGTTACTGATACGGATATTATCTGCCGTGTTATCAATGGCGGGGTGATCTCTGACCACAAGGGGGTTAACATTCCGGGAGCCGAGATTTCAATGGACTATCTTAATGAGACAGACAGGACTGACATATTATTTGGAATTGAAGAAGAATTTGATTATATTGCCGCATCATTTGTCAGAAATGCGGCTGATGTGCTGCAGGTAAGGGAGATACTTGACTCACATGGCTGTAATATAAAGATAATATCCAAGATTGAAAGCATCCAGGGAATTAATAACCTTGATGGGATTATTGATGTGTCTGACGGTATTATGGTTGCAAGGGGGGATATGGGAGTAGAAATCCCATTTGAGGAAGTTCCCATCCTGCAGAAGGAGATGATAAAAAAAGCAGTATCAACAGGAAAAATTGTAATTACAGCCACACAGATGTTAGAATCAATGATAAACAATCCGAGGCCGACGAGGGCGGAAGCAGCAGATGTAGCAAATGCAGTATATGATGGGACAACGGCTATAATGCTGTCCGGCGAAAGTGCCGCGGGAAAATATCCTGTACAGGCAGTTGAAACAATGTCCAGGATTGCCGTCAGTACTGAAAATGATATTGACTATAAGAAAAGACTTAAAAGATTTGATATGTGTGGCAGCAGGGATATAACGACGGTGATTGCATATGCAACATGTGAAACGGCGATGGAGCTTGGGGCAAGTGCAATCATAACAGTAACAATGACCGGATTTACCGCAGCAGCCGTCTCAATGTTCAGACCGGGCTGCCAGATCATAGGCTGTACGACATCAGACAGTGTTGCCAGACAACTTAACCTGATGTGGGGCGTTACGTCTATATGTCTTAAGCCAAAAAAATCAATGGAGGAATTATTTCATGATGCAGTGGCTGCTGCACTTAAGTGTAACCGTATAAAAGAGGGAAATATAGTTGTCATAACTGCCGGTGTTCCGCTTGGACAGTCGGGAAAAACTAATATGATCCGTGTTGCAAAGGCCTGAGTTTATGTTTGCGGGAATTCCTGTGGTGTGATATAATAATACGTAAAGAGATATTCTGCCCTATGGAAGAGAACAGTGATATACTACCTGGGGAGGATATCTCCCGGAGCTGTGGACAGGGAGGAACAGGATGCTTAGTAAGAAAAAGATTAAGATCATGCTGCAGCTTGCCTTGTATGAGAAGGGCAGGGGAAAGCAGGATCTGAAGAATATTCATTATTATAAGAATGATTATGTCAGGCTTAATATATTAAAATCAATAATATGCATGTCGATAGGTTATATTATGATTCTTGTGCTTATTGCAATGTATAATCTCGAATACCTGATAAAGAATGCAGTTGATCTTCCGTATAAGACAATAACATATACTGCACTGGGCGTATATATGCTGTTACTGGCATTATATATTCTTGTAACGATCATGGTATATTCATCAGGATATGATGAATCACGCAATAAAGTCAGGCGGTATTTTAAGTATCTGAAGTATCTGAATAAGTACTATCAGGCAGATGAGGTATCGGAAGAGGAGGAAGCAGACCATGATGCTTAGACTGTTGGAACTTAAGGACCATATTAAGTTCATTTGTGAAAAATATGGTTTGATAGTTAAAATGCTTGTAAAGTTTGTTGTGGCATTTTTAATGTTGTTTTTGATCAATACTAATATTGGATATAACAGCATGATCAATAATATGTTAATGATTCTGGGGCTTGCGGTAATATTTGCTTGTACCCCGGATGCGGCAGGTGTAATGCTTATATGTATCGTGACCATAGCAGAGGTTTACAGTGTGGCCCCGGTGCTTGCGTTATCTGTATTGCTTGTATATCTTATTGTGTATTTTATGTATGTAAGATATGATCAGGTTCAGGCACTGTTTATACTCAGTATCCCTTTTTTGTATATATTGAAGATACAATATGTTATTCCGGTGCTGTGTGGCTTATTCCTTACGCCTGTTTCAATCGTATCATGTGCGTTTGGGATAATTATATATTATATATATTCAGCGATAGGGCAGGCGGCACTTGTATATGAAGAGGCAGGAATATCTGATACGATCAACATATATAATACAGTAGTTGACACAATTCTGAATAACAGGTTTATGTTATTTTCAATAGTTGTGTCTGCGGTTGTAATACTCGTTACATATATTATAAGACGTCAGAAAATGTCACATGCTTCATATATTGCCATATTTGCAGGGATTTTTATCAGCATTATATCGTTCCTGCTTGCAACTGCATTCCTTGATACATCAGACAGTGTCATAAATGTGCTTATTGGAAATGTTGCTGGGATTATTATTGCGGTAGTTGCACAGTTTTTCAGGATGACACTTGATTATTCAGGAACTAAGCAGGTGCAGTTTGAGGATGATGAGTACTATTATTATGTGAAAGCAGTTCCGAAGTATTCAGTATCTGCACCTGATAAGCAGGTTAAACGCATCAACGCACAGGTGAATACCGGAAACACAGCTAATCTTCAGGATGCTATTCAGAAAATATATGATGAACAGTAATAAGCAGGAATGGGGTATTTATAAATGGGTGCTATTTATAATTTATTTGATAAATATTTTTCGGGATTTTCATTGCCATCTTTGACAGTAATTGACATTATAGAGATGGCAATTATTGCATTTGCAATATATGAGATAATAATATGGGTTAAAAGTACCAGGGCGTGGATGCTTGTCAAAGGTATTATTTTTCTTATGGTATTTTCTGTAATTGCTATGATCCTGCAGATGGATGTAATATTATGGATATTTAAAAATGCCATTAATGTTGGTATTATTGCAATTGTGATCGTGTTCCAGCCGGAGCTTAGAAGTGCACTTGAACAGATAGGACGTAAGAACGTATTTATGAGTGTTTTCTCGTTTGATGATGAAAAGAATTCGCCAAAGCTTAGTGAATCATCTATTAACGCGCTTGTAAAAGCGGCTTTTGAGATGGGAAAATGTAAGACAGGTGCGCTTATTGTTATTGAGAATGAGGTCCAGTTAAAGGATATTGAACGTTCGGGAATAAGGATTGATGGTGAGATAAGCAGCCAGCTGCTTATTAATACGTTTGAACATAATACCCCGCTCCATGACGGGGCAGTACTTGTCCGTGATAACAGGATCGTGGCAGCAACCTGCTACCTTCCGTTATCTGATAATCTTGAACTCAGCAAAGAGCTTGGTACCAGACACAGGGCTGCCGTGGGAGTGAGTGAAGAGTCGGACAGCTTTACAATTGTTGTATCAGAGGAGACAGGATATGTCTCTGTTGCTTTCAGGGGGAAGCTGATTCGGAATATAAGCTCTGAGTTGTTGAAAAGTTATCTGCAGCAGAACATTCCGGGCGTACCGGTCAGAGACAGAAAACATGTGTTTGGCAGCAGAAGGGAGAGGGTGAAGAAGAATGAATCAGAAGACAAACAGGATTGAATACTTTTTCAAAGTAACTCTCATGCACAATATCTGGTATAAGATACTGTCTGTCATACTTGCTGTTATGACCTGGGTCGTTATTATTAATCTTGCGGATCCTGTTACAACAAAGAACTTTAATGGTCTTGAGGTTGAAGTAAGGAACCAGAATGCCATTACATCGATTAACCAGGTATATGAGGTTGTGGAGGGCAGCACGGTAGATTTTACGGTTAAAGGAAAAGCCAGTGTTGTAAAGAATCTCAAGCTGTCTGATTTTATTGCATATGCGGATCTGTCACAGTTATCCCCGGTATATGCAACAGATATTGTTGTAACATGTAATAAAACCGATGCGATTGAGATTGAAAGCTATAATAAGATGATGGTGGTCAAGCTTGAAGATATTGATTCCAAAAATGTACAGGTAAGTGTTGAAACTACAGGAGATGCGGCGGATGGTTATTATGTTGGGGATTTTGAAGTTAAGCCTAATATGATAACTGTTTCGGGTGCTGCTTCAAGGATATCGAAGCTTTCATCAATTAAGATTAAGGTTAATGTAGATGGTGCCAAGAAGAGCTTTTCCACCAGGCTTGCGCCTGTTGCATATGATGAAGATGGTAATATGATAGATTCCAAATATCTTACATTTACTAATAATGACCAGATTGTGGATGGCATAGATATTGATGTGTCTATATTTAACACAAAGACAATACCTGTATTGCTTGATATAAGTGGTGAGCCTGCCCAGGGATTTGTGTACAACAACAATTATGAATACACGCCGCAGACAATTACTATCGGAGGACCGGGAAAGAGACTGTCTAAGATTGATTCAATTACAATACCTGTTGATATTACTGATGCAGAGGAGCAATATGAGACTAATATATCAATGCAGACATATCTTCCGGATTCTGTTAAGATAGTTGGTGATGAAGAAGTATCAGTGCGTGTATTGTTTGATGAGATATTAACAAAAAATATTACGTTATCTGTCAATGACATTGAATTACGCAATGTCCCGGAGGGAATGGCAGCGGAATTTACTGATGCTAATGCTACTGTAAGCCTAGTGCTAAAGGGTACAAAGGAGCAGATTGGCAAGTTTTACAAAGATACTGTAGGTGCCTATATTGATCTTAAGAATAAGGATCTGGGTGTGTTTTATGTGCAGCCGGAATGCAGCGAGGTTGCTGATGACTTATTTGAGACAAGACCGGGAACTATTAAGGTTGAACTGAAAAAGGAGACAGAAGGAGACCAGACTATATCGCCTGTTCCTACACGGGCTGTAACAGCAACAGAAAAACCGGATGACAGTGCAGCTGATGATCCGGGGAATACGGATAGTGAAGGTGGTCAGGAGGAATAATGGACAGATCATATCTGAGGTTATATGCAGTAACAGATGACAGGCTTTGGCCTGACATACCTATGGAACAAAAGGTTGCGTCAGCAATAAAAGGTGGTGCAACGATGATACAGTACAGGGAGAAGCTTATGGGTGCAGCCGGACAGAAGAGCTGTGCGGTAAGTATTCATAATATATGCAGGAAGAATAAGGTTCCGCTGATCATTAATGACCACGTGCATCTGGCAAAGGATATAGATGCTGAGGGAGTTCATATCGGACAGGATGACATGGATATTGTGCAGGCAAGGCAGATACTTGGACCTGATAAGATTATTGGTGTGACAGCTAAGACAGTTGAACAGGCAGTTACAGCGTATGAAAATGGCGCAGATTATCTTGGGAGCGGGGCAGTGTTTGGAAGTGTGACAAAGCCTGAGGCTATTCCTATGGACATGGGGCTTTTGTGTGAGATATGTGAGAGCGTTCCGATACCTGTTGTGGCAATCGGAGGAATCAATATAGATAATATTGACAGGCTGTCGGGAGTGCCGGTTGCAGGAGTAGCAGTAGTCGGTGGGATATTTGCTGAAGGGGATATTGAAATGGCAGCACGCAGGCTGATGAGTAAGCTGGATCACCTTTTCTAAATTAAATGTGACTGCCGTTTTTGCTGATCTCTCGTGGAATAATTCTGCATAAGTGTAAGTAGAGTAGTATTTTGATGGACATAAATAGGCTTACGGCTTTTATTTAAAAGCTGTAAGCCTATATTTTAACTGAATGTCGATTCCTCCGATACAATTACAATGGTAAAAAGTTTCGGCATAAGTCTGCGTAACAGGGCAGTTATGTTATAAGCAAGCCGGGTTACCGGGCGGTTGCTTAATCAAGCTTGATATCAAGCAGATCACTTGGGGGAAGGTGGGTAGAGGAATCCTTTACTTCCTTTTGAACTGCAAGGCGGGCATCTTTAAGGGGAATTCTTGTGCCGGCTCCTGCAATACATCCGCCCGGACAGCCCATTCCCTCTATCAGGCAGCCGTTTTTCTTGCCGGCTTTGGCAAGCATAAGAATCTTCTTGCATTCTTCCAGTCCTTCGGCATGTTCTATATTGATAGGTGTTCCGGGGTAATACTCATTGATACATTCTTCTATTGCTGATGCAACTCCTCCGGCAACTGCATAACCACGTCCCACGCCGGTAGCATCATGTAAAGCTCTGCCAGGATCATACTTCTTGAAATCAATATCCTTTGCTTTGAATATTGCATCCAGTTCTTCAAAGGTTATAACAAAATCAACATCACTCCTGACAGAGGTTCTTATTGCTTCCAGCTTCTTAGCAGCGCACGGCCCGATAAATACTACACGGCAGTCAGGAATCTTCTTTTTAATGCTTCTTGCTGTTGCAACCATTGGGGTAAGCTCTTCTGAAATACTGTCAATCGTTTCAGGAAACTGTGTTCTCGCAAGGGTAGCCCATGCAGGACAGCATGATGTAAGAAGAAACGGTAATTCGCCTGTTGCAACCTTTTTGGCGTAATGTCTTGCTTCGGCAACAGCTCCGATATCGGCACCGAGTGCAACTTCGTAAACCTCACTGAACCCTATGTCCTTTAATGCACAGAGAAGCTGGTTGGATGTTACATCATTTCCGAACTGGCCTACATATGCAGGGGCAATCGCAGCAATTACAGTGTCGCCATTTTTGATAGACTGGATAAGCTGGTAGATCTGGGATTTGTCTGCAATAGCCCCGAATGGACAGTTTACCATACATTGTCCGCATGAAACACATTTGTCCGGGTCAATCCGTGCATGTCCGTATTCATCTGTTGTGATCACCTTGATGCCGCAGGCTTTGGAGCAGGGACGTTCTTTTTTTGCGATCGCATCATAAGGGCATATTGCCTTGCAGCGTCCGCACTTGATACATTTTTCCTGATCAATGAAAGCCCTGCCGTTAACACGTGATATAGCATTCCTCGGGCAGACTGTCTCGCATGGATGGGCAATGCAGCCACGGCACATATTAGATACTTCATACTTGTTATCCTCGCATTTTTCACATGCAGATGGGATAACCTGCATAAGAGGCGGTTCATAATACTTGTCGGCGATGTTGCTGCTCTCAAAACCGGCTGTAAGGTGAACTGCTTTGTCCCCGGGACGGAGTGAGAGACCGAGGATGAGACGTATTCTTTCTGAAATAATGGCTCTTTCGCGCCAGACACTCTCCCTGTATGACGCTTCATCGGTTGGAGATATTGTGTAAGGGATAGCTTCAAGCTTTTTCTCAATATCTGTCTCATCTGTTGATTCAAATGCTATCCGGGCAATCTCCTCCATTATCTTGCTTCGTATATTAGAAACCGGTGTTTCCAGACCTCGCATAAAATTCCTCCTAATGTGTCATGTGCAACATGAATATAATGACATTTTAATATAGTTTTAACGCTATATAATTATAATAAAAATTATAATGTGATGTCAAGTAATGGAGGATAATGACAATCAAAAATAAAATGCATATACATATATTATAATGCAGGGGGCAAAAGCCCACGGCTTTGATGCC
>CAKSBI010000035.1 GCA_934437985.1 uncultured Lachnospiraceae bacterium | reverse complement strand
ATGAGCTTGATGCAAAACTTGAAGAATTAATTGTGTACTGGGAAGAATTATCACTTCAATAATTTTTTTAACATGCCGGAGCATTTCTTTTCAATAATGTAATAGCTTGCTGAGCTTATCAGTACTATAATTATCACCAGTGCTGCTGCGCATACAACTGTTTTTATATCAGCCACCCCATCAGGACAGATGAAGTGGTTAAATAATCTTATAATAAAATAATGTATCAGATATACCGAATAACTGATATCGCCAAGATATACAAGTATCCCCGGCAATGTACATCTGTATGTTGCCAGGAATACAGCAACAAATATTATAAAAGCCGGTATACCAAAGATTACACATCTTGGAATGCCGTCAAATATATCAGTATATTTTACAGACCACATAAAAATATACATAATTATGGCAGGAACAGCCAAGCCCACTCTTTTTATACTACTGATACTGTCGTAGCTGATGTGCATTGTTAAGTTTTTAACACACATGTATGCAAACATTCCGAATATGAACTCAAGCATAATACTGTCAGACCAGTATTCAAGCGGTATTATCATATCATCCAATACAGATCCGGCTGCAACAAGGGCTATAATGATACCCGACGCCACGGCAGCACGGTACCGGTGGCTTATATGTAATGCCACCCATAAGATTATGTAAAAAAACACTTCGTAATTAAGAGTCCATCCGACACGCACGATGGGCTGTATTATGCCGTGTCCGATATCAAATGGAATGAATAAAAGGGATTTTACAAGGTACGTAACCTGCATTGACGTTTTTTCAAATAATCCCGGGATAATAAGGGCACACAGATACGTGAAAAATGTCATAAGATAATAAAGCGGGACAATCCTTATTATCCTTTTTGATATAAAATGGTCAGCATTCCTTTCGGTAACATACATCATTATGAACCCGCTTATACAGAAGAATATATCAACACCAAAGCCGCCATTTTCCACAAAAGCCATATGGTTGATAACAACACTAAAAGCAGCCAGCGCCCTCAGTGCCTGTACACCATCAAATCTGTTGTTATAGAACCCGTTATCCATAATGTCATGCTCCCCCTTACACATCATCTGTTAAGTATTGATAAAGCTCTTTCCTTATCATCCTGCATCTGCTCTCTCAGTGCGTCTATATTATCAAACTTCTTTTCAGGTCTCTGAAAATGTATCAGGTCAATTCTTACATTTTTACCATATACATCTCTGTTAAAGCCAAAAACATAAGATTCTGCGCTGACAGCATTATCTTCTCCGACTGTCGGCTTCATTCCGATATTAGTTACTGCCTTATACTGCATATTATCAATCGTAACTATTGATGCATACACACCCATTGGCGGTAAAACCTTATCTTTATCAGGTATGACATTAATTGTCGGCATTCCGATAGTTCTTCCAAGCTGTCTTCCATGTACCACTTCACCATATATAAAATACGGCCTTCCAAGCATATCAGCTGCATTTTCCATATAACCCTTATGAATTACATCCCTGATTATACTGCTGCTGATCTTACTTCTGTCGATACACTGACTATTTACAACATCAATCTTAATCTTATATTCATATGCAAGACTTTCAAGCGTTGTAACATCTCCGCTTCTGTTATGGCCAAACCTGAATTCTTCACCCACAATAACAACCTTTGCGTTTAACCTGTTAATTAATATATCTTCAAAATACTGCCTTGGCGACATATTGATCAGTTCACCTGTAAATGGATACTCTATAATATAGTCCAGATCAAACTTTGTCAGGATAAGCTTCTTTTCCTCCCTGCTATATATCAGCCTGACATCTTCCTGTCCAAGCTGCTTTTCAGGATGTGTGTCAAATGTAAATAGTACCGGTGAATATCCCTTTTTCCTATATTGTTCCGCATGATGTAATAACAGCTGGTGCCCCTTGTGTATAGCCTCAAACTTTCCAATTGTAACTGCAGTAGGATTCTCTATATTAAAATCAGTTCCATGAATTATAGTCATTGTCTTACCATTCCTTATTTATCGTCTTATGATTTTTATTGTTTTTGTCATTTGAATTATTGTCCCATCATTTATTAATGCGCTCCCATTGCCTGCGTTACGCAGATACAAACATTTTTAATGGTTTATATATATGTGTATCTCTTTCATATCTGTATAATGCAGCAAAGCTGCCATCCGACAGATATACGCATATATCATCTTTTCCGGTATTAATATATGCTTTTTCAGTATTATGCCCATAATCCTTCAGCTTATCCTCTTTAACTGAATTGCCATTAACTATCAGCCTGTCTGCTTCCGGGCAGCATATTTTACCGGGCATCATAAATGTTGATTCAATGCTCTGAAGCATGCCTTCCATCTCATTTACGGCCATGTTCGATAATTCGTTAAGCGTAACTGAATCATCAATCTTATATATACCTGAACGGGTACGTGTAAGTTCTCCCATACATGCACCACAGCCAAGCATACGTCCTATATCATCACATAATGATCTTATATAAGTGCCTTTTGAAACATCAGCCCTTATCCTAAACTTCATGTTCTGTTCATCAAATGAAATAAGCTTAAGTGAATTAACGGTAACCTTCCTTGGTTTACGCTCTACCTCTTTACCTTTTCTTGCAAGCTCATATAATTTTTTCCCATTAAATTTAATTGCAGAGTACATTGGAGGTACCTGCATTATCTCCCCGGTAAAATGGGTTAATACATCTTCTATCTGCGCCTTTGTACATACAGGATTGTTTCTTTCAATAATATCTCCTGACATATCAAGGGTATCAGTTATAATTCCAAGATGGACAACTGCCTCGTATTCCTTGTCCTTATCTGTGAGATATTCGCACAAAGAGGTAGCACGCCCTATGCATACCGGCAGCACACCTTCTGCATCAGGGTCCAGTGTGCCTGTATGCCCTATCCTTTTCATGCGAAGGATTCCTCTGAGCTTTGCAACAACATCATGTGAAGTATATCCTTTTTCCTTATATATATTAATTATTCCGTCCAAATTACATGCCTCCACGAATACTGTCCCTGACTTCAACAATTGAATCAAGAAGCCGGGCAATTATATCTTCGCTCTTTCCTTTTATAGTACAGCCCGCTGCCTTAACGTGGCCGCCTCCGCCATACTTAAGTGCAACCTTACTTACATCCATATCATTATTAGCCCTTAAGCTTACTTTATATTCATCATTATCAGTTTCATGCATGAATACGGCACAGTCAGTTCCCCTGGTTATCCTGAGCTGATTAACAATTCCTTCAAGGTCAGAAGCTGCGGCATCATATTTTTCCATAATTTTCCTTGTAGCAACTGATACGATACAGGTGTTATCAAGATATAACCTGCTTTCAAGAACACACCTCGCCATAAGAATATTCTGCTTATAGCTTTTTTTATAAAAGCTCTCATCTATGATATAATCATGGCGGACGCCCTTTTCAATAAGCAGCCCCCCAATCTCCATTGTCCTTTTTGAAGTATTGGAATATTGAAATACTCCCGAATCATGTATTATTCCTGTATACAATGCCGTAGCGATCTCTGTATCTATAAGCCTATCATCTAACAGCTCATACAAAACCTCGCATGTAGAACTGCTGTCAGCAACAAAATGGTTAATCTCGGCAAATGACAGATTGCTGATATGATGGTCAATATTGATAGTATGCGGTGCATTATCAAACATTGTACGTGCGTTACCGAGACGTTCGCTGTCACTACAGTCAAGAGATATGAACAGCTCCGGTTTTACATCCCTGTAATCGGTTATGATATCATAACCATTACATATATAGCCAAATACCTCAGGTACATTTTCCATATATACATATACCGCCTTTTCAGGGTATGCCCTGCGAATATACAGGTATAATGACATACACGAACCTACACAGTCACCATCCGGCCTGATATGCCCACATATTGCTATACTTTCACTGTTTTTAACTGTATTCCAGATTAATTCTTTAATCATATTATTATTCATACTTTTCTTATTTATATCTGACATATTTAATCCCTATCTGTTATATATCTGTCTGTGAAGCATTAACCTTACTCAATATCACTGTCAGCTTCATCCCTGTTAACGTTAAGCTCGGCAATCTTTCTTGACATCTCAACACCATACTCAATAGACTCATCAAGTACAAATGTCAGTTCAGGGGTATTACGCAGGTTGACATTCTTCGCAAGTAAACTGCGGATATATGGGGCAGCCCTCTTAAGCGTTTTGATTCCAGCTTCCTTCTGTTCAGCATCTCCAAGAATACTGATATGGGCCTTGGCAAACTTCAGATCCCCGGTTACACTGACCCTGGTAACAGAGGTCATCTTTGGAAGCCTCGGGTCCTTTATCTCTTCCCTGATAATCCTGCTCAATTCCTTTTGTACTTCTCCGTTAATCCTCGTCTCTTTTATATATTTTCTGTTATTCATATCAATTCCTCCCGGTAAAAACATAATTATTTTTATTATAGTCCTTATAAAAATAAATTACACCTATATAAAAATTATTATACCACCTAATAGCAATATAACTCAGAATGAGACCCGCCCCATCCTGAGTTATATACCACAAAACCTAATGTATACTATCTTGGAACTTCAACCATAATGTACAATTCAGCCTTATCTTCAACCTGAATATCATTAAAGCCTTCAAATACAAGTCCACACTCATATCCTGCAGCAACTTCCTTAACGTCATCCTTAAATCTCTTAAGTGAAGCAAGTTCACCTTCAAATACAAGCTCATCCCCTCTGGTTATACGTGCCTTACATCCTCGCTCAATCTTACCGTCAAGCACATATGAACCGGCAATAATACCAACCCCTGATGCCTTGAATGTCTGTCTGACTTCTGCATGACCGATAACTTTCTCCTCATATATAGGATCAAGCATTCCCTTCATGGCAGCTTCTATATCTGCAATCGCATCATATATTACACGATACAGTCTTACATCAACCTTTTCCCTGTCTGCTGTCTGCTTAGCCATATTATCAGGACGAACATTAAATCCAATAATTATCGCACTGGATGCGATGGCAAGTGAAACATCAGATTCATTGATGGCACCTACGCCGCCATGAATGATCCTGATAGCTACTTCTTCATTATTAAGCTTAAGAAGACTCTGCTTAATTGCCTCAACCGAACCCTGTACATCAGCCTTAACGATAATATTAAGCTCCTTGATGTTACCTGCCTGGATCTGGTCAAACAAACCATCGAGCGACATTGTATGCTTGGTATCCTCTATAAGCTTTGCCTTACTCTGGTCTATATATGCATTAACAATTGTCTTGGCTTCTTTTTCATTTTCAGTTGTAAGGAATACCTCTCCGGCTGCCGGAACTTCATTAAGTCCTAGTATTTCTACAGGTGTAGATGGAGTTGCCTCTTTTATCCTCCTGCCTTTATCATCAACCATTGCACGTACTTTACCATGTGCAGCACCAATTACAATATGGTCACCAACATGAAGCGTACCCTTCTGGACAAGAATTGTCGCAACAGGTCCACGGCCCTTATCAAGCTGTGCCTCAATAACAATACCACGGGCATTACGGTTAGGGTTAGCTTTAAGTTCAAGTACCTCTGCTGTCAGAAGTATCATTTCAAGAAGTGATTCTATACCTTCACCTGTCTTGGCAGATACCGGAACAAATACAGTACTTCCACCCCAGTCCTCAGCAACAAGTTCATGTTCAATAAGCTCCTGCTTAACACGTTCAATATTAGCACCCGGCTTATCAATCTTGTTAACCGCCACAATTATCTCAACTCCGGCAGCCTTCGCATGGTTTATAGCTTCAATAGTCTGAGGCATAACACCATCATCCGCAGCTACGACAAGAATTGCAATATCTGTAGACTTGGCACCCCTCATTCGCATTGAAGTGAATGCCTCGTGTCCCGGTGTATCAAGAAATGTAATCTTTTCACCACCACAGCTGACCATGTAAGCACCTATATGCTGTGTAATACCACCTGCTTCTTTTGATATAACATTGGTCGACCTGATAGCATCAAGAAGTGAAGTCTTACCATGATCTACATGACCCATGACACACACTACAGGCGGACGCTTCACAAGGTTCTCATCATCTTCGTCAGCCTCCTTCAGCAATTCAGCTATAACATCAACTTTTTCTTCAAGCTCAGCTATGCAATTATACTCAAGGGCGATCTCCTCTGCCTCTTCAAAACTAATCTCCTGGTTAATCGAAACCATCTGCCCTTTCATGAATAACTTCTTGACAACCTGTGCCGGGGCAACCTTGATCTTATCGGCAAGGTCTTTAAGTGTAAGCTTCTCCGGAAGAATAATAGTACGGATCGTATCCTCTGATTCTTCCTTAACTACAACTTCAGGCTTAATAAATGCACCCTTACGGTTAGGATCCTTCTTCTTGCCTGATGACTTCTTGATATCCTCTTCTGAATCATAGTCATACCTGTCTTTTGGATGCTTCTTGCCATAGTCCTTCTTACCGGCACGCTGGCTTCTTCCAGGCTTCTGCTCCTGCTTTATGCTGTCAAAGCTATTCTGGCTCCGTTCAAACTTTTCGATAACCTTAAATCCTGACTGTCCACGGTCCCTGTTACCGCCCTGTCCATTGCGGTTATTCCTGTTGTCCCTGTTGTTATCGCGGTTATCCCTGCTATCACGGTAGCCCCCGCGGTTATTCCTATAATCTCCCCTGTTATTACCACGGTTATCACTTCTTCCGTCAGAACCACCATTACGGAAGCTGTTATTACCCTGGCCATTCCTATTGCCGGAACCGGAGCGGTTACCGTATCCATTGTTCCTGTCATTACCGCCACGTTCCTGGTTCCTGCCGTTATAACCTTTTCCGTCTGAATTCCTATTATTATTCTGACCCGGATTATTGTTCCTGTATCCGGAATCACTTGAATAATTACCATTACCCGAATAATACTTCTGTGGCTTTGCTTCCTGTGTATTAACTGAAGTCTTCTGCCCTGCACGGTTTTCCTTTGCGTCTTTTGTTTCTTTTGTATCGTTTGTCTCTTTTACTTCTTTTATTCCTTTTGCGTTTTCTTTTTCTTCCTTAACGGCTATATTCTCTTTTACATCTTCATTTTTCTGCTCTGCAGCCTTTGTCTCAGCCTTAACTTCTGGCTTATTATCAGCTTTTACTGCATTATTATCATTACCGGAGGCAGTTTTACCCTGGTCTTTCTTCTCTTCCTTCGCTGCCGGAACACTCCTATTCTGGAAATGATTAAGCAGGAATCTGATAGCATCATCTTCAATATTGCTATTAGGCCCCTTTACATCAAATCCATTCTCATTCAACAGGCGGACAATGTCTGAACTTTTAATATCAGCCTGCATATGCTGAATACTTTTTGCTATCTCATGTATCTTCATTTTTGCCATATATCTGCTACCTCCCGGTTAATATTATTAATAATTGCATTTGCCAAACCTTGATCTATTATTGCTAATGATGCCCTGTATTCTTTTCCTATTGCGTGACCCAGTCCTTCTTTCGTCGACATGAAATATAATGGTATGTCATAATATTTACACATTTTTGTATAATGCTCTCTTGTGTTATCAGACACGTCATCCGCAATGATCACTACATAAGCACGCATTTCCTTTATTGCTTTTTCTGTAGCATAAGTACCGCTTACAAGATTGCCGGACTTCATTGCCAATCCAATATAAGACAATATTTTATTTTGTTTCAAATGCTAACATCTGCCTTTCTATATCCTCATACACTTCATCCGGAATAATAGTATCAAGTGAGCGTGATATTGCCTTTGTCCTACGCGCTTTTTTCAGGCATTCAACAGAAGGGCAGATATATGCGCCGCGTCCGTTTTTCCTTCCGGTAATATCTACTACTACATCTCCTTCAGGTGTCTTAAGTACCCTTATCAATTCATTTTTACTTTTTGATTCCATACACCCAACGCAGTTACGCATTGGAATTTTCCTGGTTTTCAAATAAAAACCTCCTTGTTCCTATTGAACACTCTTAATATCTATCTTATATCCCGTAAGTCTTGCCGCAAGTCTTGCGTTCTGGCCTTCAAGACCAATTGCCAGGGATAACTGGTCCTCATTAACTACTACCTTTGCAAACTTAGCTTCCTCATCAATATCAACTGAGATTACACTTGCGGGACTAAGTGCATTGCTTACAAATACAGCCGGATCCTCGCTCCAGTTGACAATATCAATCTTCTCATCCCTAAGCTCTTCCACTACAGCATCAACCCTGCTGCTGTTAACACCAACACAGGCCCCTACTGCATCTACATTAGGATTCTCTGAATATACGGCAAGCTTTGTTCTTGAACCGGCTTCCCTGGCGATAGCCTTAATCTTGACTGTGCCATCCTGGATCTCAGCCACTTCATATTCAAAAAGTCTCTTAACGAACTCCGGATGAGTTCTTGAAACTGTAATTCTTGGTCCCTTTGTTGTATCCTTTACTTCTACAACATACAGCTTAATTCTCTCTGTCGGCTTGAAATGCTCTGTCGGTACCTGTTCTGCCGCTGTAAGGACAGTATCTATCTTGCCAAGATTAACAGATATATTGCCGCCGCTTATCCTCTGTACGATTCCGGTTATGATATCCCTCTCTTTTTCATAATACTGGTTATATATAACCTTTCTCTCTTCTTCACGGATCTTCTGTACAACAACCTGTTTTGCCTTCTGTGCAGCAATACGTCCAAAGTTTTTAGGAGTTACAACAACGTTAACAACATCTCCGATTCCATTACCGGGGAAGAACTGCCCGGCCTGCTCAAGACTGATCTGTAATGTACTGTCTGTTACATTTTCAACAATCTCTTTCTGTGCAAATACTTTTACTTCGCCTGTCTCTTTATCAATTATTACCTTAATATTATCGGCCTTTCCAAAATGATTCTTACATGCCGCAAGCAACGAATTTTCAATTGCCTCAAGCAGGATTGACTTACTTATCTCTTTTTCTCTTTCAATCTGATCAAGTGCTTCGATTAATTCCCTGTTATCCTTTTCACTCATTGTTACATCCTCCTGTTAAATATCTGATTTAAAAATCTATTGATAACCTTATTACTGCAATATCTTTACGTTCAAATATCCTTGTATCTTCACCGAAAAATACCGTAACAGTATTCTCATCAAATCCATCAAGCCGCCCCGAAAACTCTTTTGCCTTTATCTTCTTATTATTCTCAACAAGTTCTATGTCTTTATACAGCTTAATATCAATATCCTTCCCAATACTTCTTATAAAATCCTTATCCTTCTTAAGCTGTCTGCCAAGTCCTGGCGAACTTACTTCTAATATATAAGAATCTTCTATAAAGTCTTCCTCATCAAGCCGGTCGCTTAATGCCCTGTTAATCAATTCACAGTCATTAATGGTAATACCACCATCCTTGTCAATATAAGCCCTCAGAAACCAGTTGCCACCTTCTTTGACATACTCCACATCCACGAGCTCAAAGCCGTGCTCCTTCATCATTGGTTCAAGCAGTCTCTCTGTTCTTGCTGCATATTCATCGTTCTTTTTCAAAATAACACCTCTTACTCCAACAAAAGTTAAGAGTGAACTCACGTCCACTCTTAACTAACATTCTAATATCAACATTAATAGTTTATCACAATTGTTATTTTTATGCAATAATTTTTTTAAAAATATTTTTTTCAAAAAATACTTGCATTTTAGTTGGTTATGTTATATACTAACAACCGTTGATGGTCCGTTGGTCAAGCGGCTAAGACGTCGCCCTCTCACGGCGAAAACAGGGGTTCGATTCCCCTACGGACTGCTTTATTGTATATAATTATTTTCCTGCTTGTTGCAATGGTGATAAGCAGGATTTTTTTATCAATATCTTATCCTGTTTTCAATATCTTATTCTGATTTATTAAAAAACACTTGCATTTTGTCATGGCTTGTAGTATACTAGCAAATGTTGATGGTCCGTTGGTCAAGCGGCTAAGACGTCGCCCTCTCACGGCGAAAACAGGGGTTCGATTCCCCTACGGACTGCTGACTATTTTTTATAATAGCCCAACCCGATTAGAAATTACATATTAAGTTATGTAATTTCTTTTTTTATAATTATTTATAATAATTGTTAAGCCGCAAAGTTATATATACTTAGCGGCTTAATATCACAATCATATCATCTGATGTATTTTGATTTATTTGTGTTCAGACTTCTGTCTTAAATATCTGATCACGTCTTTTCTTGTAATTATTCCTATAAAGCACCCTCTGTCATCTACCATACTTAAAAAGTTCTGGGACATTATGTCATGTATGATCGTCCCTGCATCAGCAATATCATTAACAGGAGGATTCCTGTCTACATTAACAATATTACCAACACATGCAGTGTCAATGCATGTCACACCATTGTCCTTGATATACCATAACAGATCACCTTCACTGACTGTTCCGGCATACTTTCCGTCCTCACTTACAACCGGTATTGTCGTATAGCCGCTGTCTTTGAATATTACAAGGACATCATCCAATGTGTCATTCGTACTTGCATACGTAACGGTACTCTTCTGCTTAATAAGGCTCATTACATTAACATCTCTGCCGATCTCTCCGCGGATAAGCTTAAAATATGCTTCTGCATTGCCGCTTTCTTCTTTCATAATATTACCGATCCGTTTGATAACGTTCAGGACAACTTCTTTTTCTTTATCATCCATCTCTTCATCAAGACGTGCGCTTATCTTTTTCATACCCTCACGCTGAAGATTATACTTTTCAAGTCCGTTAGCTACCACAGCTACATATGTCTTCTTGCTGGCAGCATCCAGCTCCCATATAATCAGTCCGTCATCATTAAGATTACGTACAATCTCTGATACGGCGGACATCGGAATGTTAAGCTCCTTTTTCAGATCTTCAAGATATACCTTTCCAGAATTATCTTCACCCATTTTTATTATCTTACGAAGCAGAATATATTCTGACCTCGACAATATGCGGAAAACAGCACTCGCATCCGAAAATTCCAAAAAATTATCAAGTAACTCTCCCTTATTAAAACTTCTCTGCATAAAATACCTCCCATTATAATATGTTATCTTCTATTCTCATTAAGCTTCCTCTGTTGTATAGTATTAATAATCTTACCGAGTGCTCCACCTGGGTCAAAAATTGTACAGCCATACATATTAGAGTCCAGATTCTCATTGTACTGTACCCTGACTACTTTACCATTAAATGCTATACGCCTGTAACCTTCAGGCTGCTGAAAATATAATACTACCCTCTGTCCGACTTTCAGCTCTTCCTTATATATAAAACTGAACCCCGACGCACTGACATCCCTGATAATAGGCATGATTGACTTCTTATCAGCAGTATTTTTGATATCAACAAGCATCTCTTCCCCTATATATAACCTATAATGTCTTCTTCTGTTATACTTTTTACCTTCTTCAACCGGCATAGTGATCTTATGATACTTACGTCCGTCTTTAAACTTAACAGGTACAATCTGCACATTGTTCCATGAGTATAGCTTGTCATCATCATCAAAATATACCATATTGGCATTAACATTGTCAGGAAAATTAACGATCTTCTCATTAACTACAATAAGCTCGATGAGTATATACCCATCCCTGACATGCTTGATCTCGGAACTAAAGTCAAGTTTTTCGACAATTATTGATATCTTATGTCCGGTCTGAATATCTTTTGGATCCATACACGTGTCCCCCAACACATAATAATATAAACCTATAACATTATATCACATATTTTTCAAATAGTCCATAATAGAAAGCTGATTTGATTCCGACAGCTCCCCAAACAATCCCAGCTCACGCATTTTATCAATTATTTTTGTGCCAGCCTTAGTACGCTTCCTGAAGTCTTCAATCGAGTAAAATTCACCTTTTGCTGCTTCATTTACTATTGACTCGGCAGCAATTCCACCAAGACCTTCTATTGTACCAAGCGATGGCATCAGCTTCCCATCAATTATCTGGAACCTGTCAACCTTTACCTTATATAAGTCAATAGGTTCAAACTTAAATCCTCTTGCATACATCTCCTGTACTATTCTCATGTCTTTAAGCATTTCTTTCTCTTTTGCGGTTGGTTTGGGGTTATTTTTTACTTCTTTAATGTGTTTATCCAGTTTTTTTCTTCCCTGTGCCATTATTTCATAATCAAATGTCTTGGCCCTTATACTGAAAAATGCGGCATAGTACGCAAGTGGTTCATATACCTTAAACCATGCAATACGGATAGACATCATAACATACGCAACAGCATGGGCCTTGGGGAACATATATTTTATCTTACGGCATGAGCCCATGTACCATTCAGGGATATTCTGCGCATACATTATCTCTTCCATCTCCGGAGTAAGTCCCTTACCCTTTCGCACACTCTCCATAATTTTAAATGCTGCGCCATTCTCTACTCCAGACTGGATAAGATATGTCATAATATCATCCCTGGTACAGATTGCTGTCGACAGTGTACAGGCACCTTCACGTATAAGATCCTGGGCATTATTGGTCCAGACATCAGTTCCGTGTGACAGACCGGCAATACGTACAAGCTCCGAAAACGTTGACGGTGCTGTCTCCCTTAACATTCCCATCGCGAAATCCGTACCAAATTCAGGGATACCAAGACTTCCAAGGTCACATCCGTCAATATCATCAGGTCTTATTCCAAGCGCTTCCGTACTGTTAAACAGTGACATGACTTTTTCATCACCGAGCGGCACATCATATATATTGATTCCCGTATAATCCTGAAGCACCCTTATCATCGTAGGATCATCATGTCCAAGTATATCAAGCTTTAGCAGGTTGTGATCAATCGAATGATACTCAAAATGTGTCGTGATAGTGTCAACTGTCATATCATTTGCCGGTTTCTGTATAGGTGTAAATGAATATATCTCCTCATCATGCGGAAGAACTACTATTCCACCCGGATGCTGTCCGGTAGTCCGCCTTACTCCTGTACATCCCTGGGCAATTCTTTCAATCTCTGCCCTTCTTTTTTTGATACCCCGTTCTTCATAATATTTGAGGACATATCCATATGCAGTCTTTTCAGCAAGTGTTCCTATCGTCCCCGCCCTGAACGTATGCCCCTCACCGAACAATACCTCTGTATATTTATGCGCATTACTCTGGTACTCACCTGAAAAATTAAGGTCAATATCAGGCTCCTTATCGCCCTTGAATCCGAGGAATGTTTCAAACGGAATATTGTGTCCATCTTTTACCATTCTGGTGCCGCATTCCGGACAGTCGGCATCAGGCAGGTCAAATCCCGACCTGTCACCAAAATTTGCAACAACCTCAGACTCAAAATCTGAATAATGGCACTTTGGGCAGTAGTAATGTGCCGGCAGCGGATTAACCTCTGTAATTCCGGACATTGTAGCGGCAAAGGATGAGCCTACCGAACCTCTGGAGCCAACAAGATATCCATCCTTAACAGACTTCCACACAAGTTTTTGTGCAATTATATACATTACGGAGTAACCATTGCTGATGATTGAATTTAATTCCCTTTCAAGTCTGTCCTCCACTATCTTCGGCAGCTTCTCACCATACATTGAATGTGCCTTTTCATAACATATGCTCCGTAAATCGTTATCTGAATTTTCGATTACAGGCGGACATTTATCTGGACGTACCGGAGATATCCTTTCAATCCTGTCAGCAATCATATTGGTGTTAGTTACAACTACCTCGTAAGCTTTTTTGGCACCAAGATATGAAAATTCCTCCAGCATCTCATCTGTCGTATGCAGATAGAGCGGGGCCTGTTTATCGGCATCATCAAAGCCTTTACAGGCCATTATTATCCTCCGGTATATCTCATCCTCAGGATCAAGGAAATGTACATCACAGGTTGCAACGACCGGTTTGTTATAAGCTTCCCCCAGTCTTACAATCCTACGGTTCAGATCCTGCAGATCCTGTATGTCCCTCATACCATACTTACTGTTCCTTAACATAAACTCATTGTTGCCTGTCGGCTGTATTTCAAGATAATCATAAAAATCAATTATTCTTGCAAGTTCAGATTCAGGAACCCCACGCAGTATTGCCTGGAACAGATCCCCGGCTTCGCAGGCAGAACCTATTATAAGGCCTTCCCTGTACTTATTTATCAGGCTCTTAGGAAGCTTAGGCTGTTTGTTAAAATATGTAATATGTGATTCAGAAACAAGCCGGTACATATTTACTCTTCCAACATCTGTTGCCGCCAGTAATATAACATGGTTAGAAGGGGTTTTTCTGACTACATCCGCATCCATTGCCCCAAATGTGTTAAGCTCTGCAAGTGTATTCACACCTTTTTCCCTTAACATATCAAGCATTTTCAGAAATATACCTGCAGTAGCCTCCGCATCATCTACCGCACGGTGATGGTTATCAAGTACAACATTAAGTGCTTTTGATACACTCTTAAGGTTAAATGTCTTAAGCTCGTTAAGCAATACCCTCGCAAGCGTCATTGTATCACATACCGTAAACTCCGGATGTATATCAAGCTCTGCGGCCTTATTCAATATAAAATTAACATCAAATTCTGCATTATGCGCAACAAGCACACTGCCCTCAACATACTCAAGAAACCTTGGAAGAACATCCTCTATGAGCCCTGCATCCTTAAGCATTGAATCCCTTATCCCGGTTAATTCTTCAATTTCATAAGGGATAGAAACTAGTGGATTAACAAATTCAGAAAATCTTGAAACAATCTTTCCATGTTCAACTTTTACAGCACCTATTTCTATTATATGATGGGAATACGGATTAAGACCTGTTGTTTCAAGGTCGAAAACAACAAATGTGTCATCCAGGCTTTGTCCGGCTTCATTAAGGACCAGTAGTTTTTCATCATCAACAAGATAACCTTCAAGTCCGTAGATTATCTTAAAATCCTTTGCCGCTTCATTCTTTTTTGCAATTCCCTCAAGCGCATGCATTGCAACAGGGAATCCCTGAACCACGCCATGATCTGTGATCGCAAGTGCAGAATGTCCCCATTCTATTGCCTTTGACAGAATATCCCCCGGTGAAGAAACTCCATCCATATCACTGAACTGCGTATGACAGTGAAGCTCGACCCTCTTATTCTCCTGGCTGTCCACACGTTTTACTTTATTAGAAAATGCAGGTATTGGTTTGATTCCCTTTACGTTAAGTATTGCCAGTTCATGGTCAAACTTATCATTTTCGGCGTTACCCTTTACCTTAACAAAATTACCCTTACTTATATATTCCTCCATGGCCTTCAATTCAGATGGCTTAAGGAATATTTTTACAGGAATTGAATCTGTATAATCAGTAATATAAAAGGTGAGGAGAAAATTACCGGATCTTAGTTCCTTCGGATCTAAAAATGTAATGCATCCCTGAACCACAACTTCACCCGACTCATCGACAATATCAGATAGCTTTATGACATCCCCTTCACATTCACGTCCATATATAATGTCTTCATCTTTTTCATATCTTGACCTGTAATCAGAATTCCTGTTAAACCGTGTATTTTTAGCATACTGGCCTTTATCCTGCTTATTCCATTTGAATTTATCCCGGGAAGACGAATTGTTCTTATCTTTTTTCACTGCTTTCTGTTCTTTTTTTATCACGCTTTCCTGACTACCTGATTTTCTGGCAGGAGCACCCGGGTTATCAGCCGCACCACTTACGCTCTCATCTGTATCAACGGTCACGCTCTCTAATACATCGTCGACACTGTCTACACTGATAAACTCTTTGTCATCATCATTTTCAATATCAGAGATATCACTTCCAACCCCCATGTCATATTCATAAGGAGACATACAATAACTGCGTCTTGTGTTCATGTCATATATTTCATATGGCGCATCGGCATTATTGTCATTGGTATTACCGTCATCAGCATCTGTCAGATACTTAATCTCACATGTAAGCCTTATATCAAATCTTGACTCAAATATACGTGTAAGCCATGCACATAGCCCTTTGTCATACTGCTCGGATATATAATCCTTATGATGTCTGATAACCAGTCTGTTATTGTCATCATCAATCTCAACCTCAGAAGACTTCATTATATAAAACTGCATTCTGTCATTATATTCTATCTCGTCAAGAAGGCTTTCTTTATATAATGAAATAATTCTCGACAGTTCAAATCTGACCGGTAATGAGTAGTGCTCTATTATATCCACACCACCGCTGCTTCTCTCGAACATCTGTTCATCCATTACTTCCATCAGCCTGAGCTTGTCCTTAAAGTTAATGATCTTCGGGCTGTCAAGAAATAATGTCATATGCTTTGATTCATTATTAATCCTTACTTTGATAAGTTCTACATCATCAAATAAAGAGACCAGCTCCCTGTCCACTTTCAGTTCAGGAAAACCTTCAAATATATTCATAAAATTCCCCCGCATCAATGCTGCTGTAAAAGGCGGTCAATCTCATCTTTCAGTGCATTAATAAGCTCACCTTCGGGAACCTTACGGAGTATCTCCCCTTTTCTGAACAAAAGCCCCTCTCCATTGCCACCTGCAATACCTATATCAGCTTCCTTTGCTTCCCCCGGTCCGTTAACTATACAGCCCATAACTGCAACCTTAATATCAAGATCAATATCTTTAACCATATCTTCAACCTGCTTTGCAAGTGATATAATATCAATATTGGTCCTTCCACATGTAGGGCATGATACGACAGTAACCCCGCCCTTCCTTAGGCCAAGTGTCTTAAGGATAAGCCTGGCAGAATATATTTCCTGTACAGGTGCATCAGTAAGTGAAACTCTTATTGTATCACCAATACCTTCATTAAGGATAAGTGCAAGTCCTATTGCAGACTTAATATTACCCGAAGTTATTGTTCCTGCTTCCGTAATCCCCACATGGATCGGGTGGTCGGTCATCCCTGCTATGATTTTGTGAGCCTCAACACACATTAATACATCTGATGACTTAATGCTTACAACAAGATTATCATAACCCATATCTTCAATAAGCCTTACTTTTTCAATTGCACTTTCAGCAATCCCTTTTGCTGTTACACCGCCATATTTTTCAATCTTATCCTTTTCAAGAGAACCGCTGTTAACTCCTACCCTTATCGGAACATTATACTTTTTTGCAGTCTCAACAACCTTACGTACCCTGTCTGCATCTCCGATATTGCCCGGATTGATCCTTATCTTATCAGCACCGTTTTCAATTGCTGCAATAGCAAGCCTGTAATCAAAATGTATATCTGCAATAAGCGGAATATGAATACGCTTTTTAATCTCACTGATAGCTTTTGCTGCCTCCATGGTCGGCACGGTACATCTTATGAGCTCACAGCCTGCCTTTTCAAGTTCAAGTATCTGCGTGACAGTAGCTTCAACATCTTCCGTCCTGGTATTAGTCATAGACTGTATTACAACATTGTTGCTGCCGCCAATTACAACTCCGCCTACCGATACTTTTTTAGTATTCTCTCTATGCATAATCATTAACTCCTTTAATGTCAGCCGGTAATCAGTCTGGCAATATCATTGTACATAATAAACACCATAAGTGCCATAAGTGCCATAAAACCTATCATTGTTATCACACCCTCTTTTTCAGGGTCAATTGGTTTGCGGCGGATAACTTCAATAATCTGAAAAAACAATCTTCCGCCATCAAGGGCAGGAATTGGCAGCAGATTCATTACACCGAGGTTTGCTGACAAAAGTATACTGAAATATATTAATGTTAATACTACCGATGATATGCCGTAATCCATAGACTCATCAACAAGTCCGCCTACAGTTGTAACAATACCGACAGGTCCTGATATGTCATCTTTTCCAAGCTGTCCTGTTATAAGCATTCCAACACTCTTAACAGTAGTCACTATCCAGTACTTTACCTCATATACAGAATACTCAAGTACCTGTAATGCAGTACCCTTCTGTCTTGGTGAGCCATAGCCAAAACCATATCTGTATGTCTTTGGTGTCTCTTTGGTTTCTCCCAAAGCACCCGTCGAGAATCCATTAACTATCGTCTCATTAGAAGCAAGTGAAGGTGATACATTGACTGTATATGTCTTATCACCACGCTTAAGTGTTATCTCAAGATTATCACCTTTTTCAATCTTATGGAAAGCAAAATACGAAGAAATCTCCCTGTCAATCTTAATCTTTGTGCCATTAATCTTAACAATCTCATCACCTGCCTGTACCCCTGCCTGTTCCATCGCCAGTCCCTTTTCAACAGAAGTAACTACCGGCTTATCAAAACCTGCCACAGCAGTAATAATTATAGCAAGTATAAACGCAAGAATAAAATTAAAAAACGGACCCGCAAATACTATTGACATCCTGGCATATACACTTTTGTTGCAGAACGCTGTATCTGCATCAACTACATCATCCTCCCCAAGCATTATACATGAACCTCCAAAAGGTAACAGCTTGACAGAGTACATTGTATGCCCGCTCCATCCTTCAGCTGTCTCACATGCCTTTGTTGATGCAAAAAACTTAATTCTAAATCCTTTATCTGACTTACATAATGTAATAAAACGAGGACCCATTCCAAGTGAAAACTCCGTAACAAATACTCCATTAAGTCTTGCAAGAAGAAAATGGCCAAGCTCATGAAAAATAACAATAACACTAAATAATAATAATGCTAAAATAATATTCATAAATTATACTATCCTTTCATATTAATCCTTGAATACACTTCCTGCTCAACAGCAAATATCGTATCCAGGTCCGGATCATCAATAACCTTATGAGATTCCATCATCTCCCTGATTGTGGCAGGAATATCAAGAAAACCTGCCTTACGTTCAAGAAATCTTGCAACTGCATATTCATTAGCAGCATTATATACCGTAGGCATTGAACCACCTGCTTTTGCAGCCTCAAGCGCCAATGCAAGCCCCTCAAAGGTATCCATATCAGGTTTTTCAAAATCGATATGTCCAATAGATACAAAATCAAGTCTTTCACCCTTAAGATAAACCCTGTCAGGATAAAACAGCGCATACTGTATCGGCAGTCTCATATCAGGAGTTCCAAGCTGTGCTATTATTGCACCATCTGCAAATTCAACCATCGAATGTATTACACTCTGTGGCTGTACAATTACCTGAATCCTGTCAATATCGGTATCAAATAACCATTTTGCTTCCATTACTTCAAGGCCCTTATTAACCATTGTGGCAGAATCTATGGTAATCTTTCTGCCCATGGCCCAATTAGGATGCTTTAGTGCATCTTCAACCTTAACATTAACAAGCTCTTCTCTCCTTCTGCCCCTGAACGGACCTCCTGATGCGGTCAGAAGAATCTTAGTAAGTGACTTTTCAGGTTCACCATTAAGGGCCTGGAATATTGCAGAGTGTTCACTGTCTACAGGAATGACTGAAACATTTTTCTCTTTTGCAAGCGGCATGATAATATGTCCCGCTGTAACGAGCGTCTCCTTATTAGCAAGTGCGATATCCTTACCTGCTTTTATTGCTTCAATTACAGGTTTTATGCCTATCATTCCGACAACAGCACCGACAATTACATCAGCCTCAGACATAACAGCACATTCAATAAGCCCATCCATCCCGGTAACAAGTGTAACGTCCGCCGGAATATCTGACACAATCCTTTTTGCTGCATCCTCATCATATACGCATACAAGCTTTGGCCGGAATTCTTTTATCTGACTAAGAAGAATCCCTGTATTCGATTTGACTGCCAATGCAGCCACTTCCAGTTCAGAAGGATTATCCCTTACAACATCCAGCGTCTGCGTACCTATCGAACCTGTCGAACCCAGTATTGATATCCTTTTCAAAATCCCACCTCCAAATATAACATATATACTATCTATAACGCCTGATATACAGACATCAAATAATATATAACCGGCGCAATAAACATTACGCTGTCAAATCTATCCATAACTCCCCCATGTCCGGGAATTAATTTTCCATAATCCTTTATATCTTTGTTACGTTTAACCGCAGACGCAGCCAGATCCCCGATCTGTGAAAATACAGCACCAAACATACATATAACAGGAAATACCATATAATAAGTTATACTATTGTCAATTACATTATATACATATAAACCATACAAAACTGCTATTAACATTGCACCGGCAACACCGCCCACGCAGCCCTCTATAGTTTTCTTCGGGCTTAAGGTACTTGGCACCTTATGCTTCCCAAATAACTTTCCTACGACATAAGCGCATGTATCACTTCCCCATGAGCTTATAAAGATAAGCCACATAAAAATTATTCCATCCGACGAGCTTCTGACCTGATATAAATATGAAAGGCATACACCTGCGTAGACAAATGAAAAGACTGAGTACGATATATCCGTAACATCATACTTCGGCCACCTTACAACATAAACTCCCATAATAAGTACAAAATATACTGCTGCAACAGCAATAATCAATTCCTGATATTTAAAATACAGCAGAAGATATAATACTATATCAGCCGCCAATGCCATATATAACATAACCGTCTTATCAAGCTTTAAAGCCCTGAACAGCTCATATGTTGCTATTACGGACAGCAGACATGTAAATACAAGCCATACAGGCCCGCCAATTATTATACCGGTGGTTATCATTGCCAATAATACAATGCCACTAATCAATCTGGTTACAAACATATAACACCCTCCTATTTTACGGCTCCAAATCGTCTGTCCCTGGAATTATAATACTCAATTGCCTTTTGTAACTCCTTTTTATTAAAATCAGGCCATAATACATCAGTAAAATAAAATTCTGTATATGCAAGCTGCCACAGCAGGAAGTTTGACAATCTTTTTTCACCGCTTGTCCGTATTAAAAGATCAGGGTCAGGTATATCCTGCGTGTCTAACATTCCGGTAAATAAGGCTTCATCTATATCATCCGGTTTAATGATCCCATCAACACACATGCCGGCACATTTTTTTATTGCACGTATCATCTCATCACGGCTTCCGTAATTAAGTGCCACCTGAAAATTCAGGCCTGTATTATCCTTAGAGCACCTCTCAAGCTCTACAATCTTATCCTGCAGCGACTTATCAAGGGCACTGATATCTCCAAGGACACGTACCCGCATATTATTCCTGTTACTGCGCTCTATACAGTTCTGCAGATATTTTTTTAATAATTTCATTAATGCGTCAACTTCATCCTTTGGACGTTTCCAGTTTTCTGTTGAAAATGCATATACAGTAAGATACTTTATTCCCAGGTTATAAGCATCCTCACATATCTGCTCGACAACCCTGCTTCCCTGGACATGTCCTGCATTTCTCGGGAGAAATCTCTTTTTTGCCCAGCGTCCATTACCATCAAGAATTATCGCTACGTGCTTAGGTCCATTGTTATTATCCAAATTATCCACTCCATATTATAAAATCAGTTATATAATTAATGTTCAAGGGCAGTTATATATTACACTGCCCTTAATCATATACAAATCAACAATAATTATTTTATAGACTACACTGTCAGAATCTCTTTAGACTTATCTTCCATTGTCTTGTCTACAACGGCAATATACTTATCTGTCAGCTTCTGTATCTTATCCTCAAGCTGCTTTTCTTCATCCTCTGAGATTTCATTTGCTTTCTGCTCTTTTTTAATCGAGTCATTAGCATCCCTTCTGATATTACGAATTGCAACCTTTGTATTCTCTGCTTTCTTCTTAACATCCTTAACCAGCTCTTTACGGCGGTCTTCCGTCAATTCAGGGAACACAAGTCTGATAACCCTTCCGTCATTAGATGGTGTGATTCCTATATCTGATACCATTATAGCTTTCTCAATCTCCTTTATAAGGCTAGCTTCCCAAGGCTGGATCTGTATTACCCTTGCCTCAGGTACAGATATGTTGGCTACTGACTGGAGATTAGAAGGTGCTCCATAATAATCTACAGTAATCCTGTCAAGAATATGTGGGTTGGCACGTCCTGCACGAATAGAAGTATATTCTGTCTCAAGACTTGCAACTGACTTCTGCATTTTTGATTCAATTTCATTAATGTCCATTATAATAATCCTCCAAATTTTATACTGTAATGATAGTTCCTTTTGAGTTACCTTTAACTGCCTCAACAATTGAACCAGGCTCATTCAATCCAAATATAAGCATAGGCATATTATTTTCCATGCATAATACTGATGCGGCAAGGTCAATTACCCCAAGCTTATTGTCAACAATATCTTCAAAGCTGAGCTTATCATACTTGACGGCATCAGGATCAAGCTTAGGATCAGCATTATAGACACCATCAATAGCCTTAGCTGCAAGTATTATATCCGCTTCAATCTCAATAGCACGAAGAACTGTAGCGGTATCTGTTGAAAAGTACGGATGTCCTGTACCACCTGCGAAGAATACAACCTTTTTATCAGCAAATGCCTTCACTACATTATCTTTTGAGAACAGTGTTGTAAATGAACTACAGGCAAATGGAGTCATTACTTCTGTTGCAATCCCAATGGAACGGCAGATCTCTGACATATATATGCAATTCATTACCGTTGCAAGCATTCCGATCTGGTCTGCCTTCGTTCTGTCAATATTCTCGCTTGTTCTTCCTCTCCAGAAATTACCACCGCCAATTACTATTGCAACTTCTGTTCCATTTGAAATCAACGTCCTGATCTGGTCAGCGACTTTAATACAGGTTGCTTCATCAAAACCGGTCTTCTTATCTCCGGCCAGTGCTTCACCACTTAATTTTAATAATACTCTGTTATACTCTGCCATATATACACCTCTGTTTTCAAGTCTCATATTAAATCAAACCCAACTATAATCAAAC
>CAKSBI010000034.1 GCA_934437985.1 uncultured Lachnospiraceae bacterium | reverse complement strand
TTGACCAGGGACGGAAGTTCTTGGACATGGACGGATGTAAGTGGTTCTGGTTCAGTGTGTAGTTTTGAAGGTACATTTTTACCTTATAATCCTCGATAGCTCAATGGTAGAGCACTCGGCTGTTAACCGAGTTGTTGTAGGTTCGAGCCCTACTCGGGGAGTTTCGATAATATATCGATAAATTTAATATCTGGCCCCATGGTCAAGCGGTTAAGACATCGCCCTTTCACGGCGGTAACACGGGTTCGATTCCCGTTGGGGTCATTGAATGTATGAATAATATTAAGTAGTTATTCATATATTGTTATATATGGCGCCATGGCCAAGTGGTAAGGCAAAGGTCTGCAACACCTCTATCACCAGTTCGAATCTGGTTGGCGCCTCTTTTATACTCTTGAGATTTCAAGGGTATTTTTTTATTTTACAGGAAGTACAGAAAATTATCAGAGCATTGAAGGCGGGGGGTTATTACTATGAATAACATGGAGCGTATATCTGTAAGAAATCTAGTTGAGTTCATACTCCGCTCAGGTGACATTGAAAGTGGAACAGGCGGAACTAAGGATATTACGGCTATGCAGGAGGGGACCAGGATTCATAAGCTGATACAGGCGAACAGTGGTAAATATTACACCCCTGAGGTAAGCCTTAATACAATTGCAGAGGGAACATATGATGGACAAAGCGTAGATATAATGATTGAAGGCCGTGCTGATGGAATAATAGATGATGGAAAGTCGGTAGTAATTAATGAGATTAAGACAATGTATATGGATGTAACCAGGCTGCAGTTCCCGGTTCCAATGCACAGAAACCAGGCAATGTGTTATGTTGCAATGTATTTTATGCAGAAAGATACAGATGATATTAATGAGATAGGTATGAAAATAACATATTGTCAGATAACAGACGTTAAACGTTATAACGAGCTTGTCATAAAAGAGTTTGAGGAGACAATAAGACGTGAAGAAGCAATGCAATGGTTTGAAAGACTTATAAATGAGTATGCAAAATGGGTTATCTGGAGCAATAACCGGAGGATTATCAGAGATGATTCTGTTAAGAAGATGACATTTCCATATGAATACAGAAATGGACAGTTTGACCTTGTTAAAGGTGTATATATTACTATATTAAGAAAGAAAAAGTTATTCCTTCAGGCACCGACCGGGGTTGGAAAGACACTCTCGACAATATTTCCGGCAGTAACCGGACTTGGTGAGGGGATAGTAGAGAAAATATTCTATCTGACAGCAAAGACTATTACAAGGACAGTTGCGGAGGAGTCGGTTGCACTTCTTGCAGCCGGGGGTGTGAGGCTTAAGTCTGTTACAATTACAGCTAAGGAAAAAATATGTATTCTTGAGAAGCCGGATTGTAATCCCAATGCGTGCGAGCGAGCAAAAGGGCATTATGACCGTGTAAACGATGCAGTGTATGATATGCTCACCCATGAGGAAAATGTTTCGAGGGATATAATAAATGAATATGCAGAAAAACATATGGTCTGTCCATTTGAAATGTGCCTTGATGTGACTACATGGAGTGACATAATAATCTGTGATTATAATTATGTATTTGATCCGAAGGTCTGCCTTAAGAGATTTTTTTCGGAAGGGGAAAAGCGTGATTATGTGTTTCTGGTTGATGAGGCACATAATCTGGTGGACAGGGCGAAAAAGATGTACAGTGCGGTGTTATGTAAAGAGCTGGTTATGGACGTTAAGCGTAGTATTAAGACATATCATAACACATTATATAAGGCGCTGGACAGGTTAAATGAATGTATGCTGGGCTATAAGCGTGCATGTGATGAATTTGAAGTGGTAGATTCTGTAAGTAATGTCACGTTTCAGTTAATGAGGGTGCTTGTACCATATGAGGAATTTCTGAAGGATGTACTGCAGTCATTAAGGGATTTTACGAATACGGATAATCTGCTGCAGCTATATTACGATATAAGATTCTTTATTAATATATATGGATTGATGGATGATAAATATAGAATATATACTAATTATAATGAGCAGAACGAGTTCTGTATTACTCTTCAGTGTATGAATCCGTCTGCTAATCTTAAGGATTATCTGTGTAAAGGGCGCAGTGCAGTATTTTTTAGTGCGACTTTGCTTCCGGTCAGGTATTATATGGCGCAATATGGGTCTGGTGAGGATGACTATGCAGTGTATGCTGAATCGTCCTTTGACAGCAGTAACCAGCTTATTCTCATAGCAAATGATGTAAGTGCAAAGTATACCAGGCGTAATGAAAATGAATTCAGGCATATGGCAGAATATATTGAGCTGTTTGCCGGTGCAAAGAAAGGTAATTATATTGCATTTTTCCCATCTTATAAAATGATGTATGATGTGCTTGGATTCATGTCAGACACATATGAATGTGTTGTGCAGCAGCCGGGGATGAATGAAGAAGACCGGGAGGAATTCCTGGGGTTATTTAAGGAAGGTAATGATGGAACACTTATAGGATTCTGTGTAATGGGAGGGATATTCGGAGAGGGAATAGACCTCAGGGATGATATGCTGATCGGAGTTATAATTGTTGGTACGGGTCTTCCAATGGTTGGGCATGAACGGGAGCTCTGCAAGTCATATTATGATGGGGAGTGTGGAAAAGGATTTGAGTATGCATACCTGTACCCCGGAATGAATAAAGTATTACAGGCTGCCGGAAGAGTTATACGTACAGCAACTGACAGGGGATGCATTTTGCTGCTTGATGAACGTTTTGCTCAGAATCAGTACAGAGCATTGTTTCCACGGGAGTGGAAGAATGTATTTTATGTAAACAAAATAAAATTTATGAAAATTTTATCGGATTTTTGGCAAAAACATCGTTAAACTACCCATTCGGGTAGTGTACTTCTTAACTATAAAATGGTAGCATATTATTAATATGGCATAAAAGTGTGCCGGTCTCTGGAGAGGGACTTCAAATAATACTACTATATTACAGGTAAGGAGTAATTGCATGAAGCGTGTAAAACTATCAAAAACAATTATTAAGCGTGTTTTTGTCATGATACTTGCAATAGCAACGTTTATGACATCAATGCCTATTGATTCATGGGGCACAGTAGTATATGCTGCTGAGGCAGATGAATCCGGTGGAAGTGCTGCAGGTGCAGCAGAAACGGAAGCACCGCCACCACCATCATCAGATGAGCCATCTATATGGGATGGGGAATCTGTGACCAAACCGAAAAAGGGAGAAGATGGATTCTATCAGATTACAGATGGGGCAGAGCTTGTGTGGTTTGCAGACTATGCGGGTGTTACCAATCCGGCTGCAAAGGCAAGGCTTGCTGATGATATCTATCTTAATGATGTAAGTGGCTGGACATATAACGATACGAGTCATATATATACGGTTACCGGAACGCCTAATTCATGGACACCTATTGGAACTGTGGACTGTAAGTTCAAGGGTGAATTTGATGGTAATGGTAAGACTATATACGGACTGTATAACAATAGCAATTCAGACAACAGCTGTGGTCTGTTTGGCTATGTTAACGGTGGTAAGATACATGATGTTAACCTTAGTAAAGGTATATTTAAGAATGATGTCAATAATGTTGGTACAGTAGTATCCTATGCTGAGAATGCTGCTGTAACAGGATGTATTTCTGATGTATCACTATATAGCAATACCAGCTCTAAGAGTTACGGTAAGGGAGTAAACAGAGGTGGTATAGCCGGTATGGCTGTCAAGTCTGATATTACAGGTTGTAAATATAACGGATATGTTGACGCCAAGAATTATGGAGGCGGTATCGCAGGTGTAACATCAGGTGGAACAAGTGTGTCAGAGTGTAAGATGACAGGATATATTGCGGCTGAAATGGGAGGCTGTATACTTGGAAAGCAGGATTCACAGAGTGATTCAGTATCTGAATGTGAAGCTAATGTTAAAGAAGTATATATGCGTACATATGGCGGAATAACCTGTGAACAGCGGGGAACAGTTGAGGACTGCTATATATACATGGGAACCAATGAACAATGGGGCAGTATTAATGCAGGGGCTGCAGCTTACAGTATAGAAGAAGATGCCGTTATGAAAAGGGTACTGTATACCGGTGAGGACGGGTTTGCTAAGGCCTGGTTTAACAGGTACTATACTGAATGCAGTGAGAATATAACTGACTGCTATACTACAAAGAGCTTATACACTATAGAGTCATCCGAGGCGGATGCAGCAAGCAACAGATGCTATGTCAAGGATATGTCAGATGGTGTTGTTGCATATAAGCTTCAGAAGGCATCCGGAAGTGAAGATATAATATGGCATCAGTTGTTGAAGGGAACAGACGACAGGAAAGCAGATGCAGTTCCTGTTCTTGCTTGCTTTGATAACGATGTTAATAGCGTGGTTAAGACAGAGCTTGTCTGGAAGGGTAAGGGTATTACAATCCGTGAGTATTACAGTAACCTGGGAGAAACAGTAACGATTGAACCTTATGATTATAAGGGAATGGTTACAGTATCAGACTGGGTTGATGAGGCTGGTAATGCTGTCACCTCATTTAATGCAGGTGATAAGACTGCGTATTATGTAGATGAAAATAAGATTGCCGTTGATGATAATAAAGATGTTAGTTTTAAGGGTGAGGGAACGAAAGATAAGCCATATATTATTATGAATGCGAAGCAGCTTGCTACTATTGCGGACAAAATCAATGGTTCGGACGGCAAGGAATTTGCCGGTGCATATTATGAGCTTGGAGCTGATATCGAACTTGATAGTACATTTATGCCTATCGGAACTGATTCTTCACATTCATTTATGGGTCATTTTGATGGTAAAGGTTACACGATCACCATTAATGATATAAGCTATGCTGCCAGTGGTAGTTACATGTATCGGGGATTGTTTGGCTTTGTTAGTAAAGCTGATATCAGAAACTTCACTATAAATGGAAGCATAGCTGGAACGTACTCAAACACCAAGTATGTATATGTAGGTAGTGTCGCTGCATATGTACAGAATTCTGTTATAGCTGATGTTACTTCAAATGTTAATGTTAAACATGACGGTATCAGTAATAACGTGCGCTATACCGGTGGAATTGCAGGATATCTGTATTACAGTACCATAGCCGGATGTATTAATGATGATGGAGAGTCTTCAGGTGGTGCGCTGGCTGGAACAATGTCAGGCGGTTCAGTTATTACAGGCTGTATTGCCAGAGGCCAGCATATGTATGCGCCGCTTGTGTATGAGTTTAGGGAAAATGGATGCGCTGTATACAATTCAGTTAATGAGAGCACATATAAAGCAGAGGATAAGATTAACGGATTCAGTAATACAGGCAGCGCTAAGATAAAGAACTGCTATGTATCGGATGCATATACAGATGGAATTGAGATGGCTTCAGGTATAGTAGCAGGAAAGCTTAATGTACACTGGGTGAAAACAGATTACGATAATGATGACTCTGTATTCTGTCAGCAGCTTACAGGGGATAATAAGGATGAATATCCTCTTCTTGCAAGAGAGTGCAGCGACCGAGAGGAAGATACGGTTGTATATGGAGCAGAATTCGTATCAATGGATAAGCTTGTGGATGCGGTATACGCTAATTATGGTACTGCCGTAAGTGCACCGGCACTGTCTGTTGATCCGTCATATACCTCTACTGCATGGGTCTGTGGTAATACGACATTAAAGCCGGGTGAGGAATTTAAACTTGCAGATAATGGAATATTTTACGAAAAGCTTACTGCTTCTGATTCAAAGAAGCCTGAAGGTGATGGAACTAAGGAATCTCCATATCTTATAAGCAGTATAGATGAATTGAAGTGGGTTGCTATTACTATAGCATCCGGTTCTTCAGGGGCATCAGAGTATGCATCAGGTTATTATGAACTTACAGATGACATAGTTCTTGACAACAGTAAAAAGGTTACGAACATTACCTCAATTGGTACTAGGAGTATACCTTTTGCAGGAACATTTGATGGTAAGGGACATAAGATCAGTAATATATATATTAATGAGCAGGTGGCTGCTGATGGTGATGCAGGTGCTGCTGCATTGTTTGCATATATAGCAGATGGCTCAGTGATCCGTAATCTTGAAGTGGACGGAGATATATACACTAACGGAATGTATGCGTCAGGTCTTGTATCCCACTCCAATGCAGGTAAGGGAACGCTGATTGAAAAATGCAGGTCATCAGTTAATATTACCTGTACAGCAGGGGAGCAGATTGACTGCGGCTTTGGTGGAATAGTAGGACGGATAGATGGCAGTGGGGATAACTATGCCAACCGTATACTGGGATGTTGTTATGAAGGTAAAATGAGTGCTGAGGGAGATAATGTACTTAAAGGTATTGGCGGAATCCTGGGAAGCTCTGATAGCTTCAATTATGCATCTGTTAAGAATTGCCTTTCACTGGCAGAGTATGATTCAGAGGATTGTGGTACCGGCAATTATCCTATAATCAGTTCAACGTCAACCTCTGTTAATAGTAATAATTACTATACTAATAACCCTGACAGCAGTGATATGGCATCACGTTACGGTAATAAGCTTAGTGACGCGGATGTTGCATCAGGTATGGCTGCTTATAATCTGAATAAAGGGGCTGATACATATACATGGGGTCAGAAGCTTTCAGGCGATGCTAAGGACACAAAACCGCGTATCGCACTTAGTGATGATGGAAATGTTGTCAAGAAGATTACAGTCAATGGAATAGACGGCAGTACAGATTATTATGTGAATCCGGGGCAGAAGATAGATATTAACCTTGAGGTTCCTGACAAGGTCCAGGGTATAAGATTCAGTGGATGGAAGGCCGGGGATATGATATATGATGTGAATGTGGGGACTATATCGTATTCTGCTGATGATACAACAACTGATGAAGCTATATCATTAGAGTATAATATTGATCTTGACAAGAATGAAAATGGAGCTTACGAGCTTAGTTCTGTGGCTGATATTAAAGCTCTTGCAGCAGTTGTCAATAACAAGACATACAATAAGCTGGCTAATAGGCAGAAGTATGTCCTTACTAAGGATATTGTATTTACTGCTGAGGATATGAAGGGTTATTCAGTAATAGGAATAGATTCAGGTATTCGTGCAGAGCATATAACACTTGATGGACAGGGATATATGATAAGCGGACTGGATATTACTAATATCCAGGGTAGCTATGTAGGATTGTTCGGGTATATGTATTATTGTAAGATAAGTAATCTTATCATATCCGGAAAAGTGGGGAGCCGTACAAAAGATGAAAATACTACATATGTTGGTATACTGGGTGGATATGCTGATTCCACAGACATTAATAACTGTGTAGTCAATGGAGACATTGAGGTGGGCAAAGAATCTCATAGTATATCTTATTATGGACCGGTATTAGGATGGGCGTACTATGGTTCCGTGAAGAACTGTACGGTAACAGGTAATATTACCGTAAAAAGTGGAAGCAATGCATATGCAGGAGGTATTCTGGGTAGTTACTATAGACCGACTATATCAGATACAGCTTCTGATGTGGTCATAAAGGTTGAGGAAGGTGCAAGTAGTAAGGTCGGTCTTATTGCCGGCAAAAAAAATGGAACAATTACTTGTAAAAATATAAAGGTATTAAAGGATGATACTATCAATGCCGGTATCGTACACATATATGATGACTCTGGAAGCTATGCCGAGGATATATCATGTGGTGAACTCTACAAAAATGGTGGCAGGTGTTATGAGCTTAATGCAATGCTTGGCCGTAATGCATATGGGCAGAAGCTTACCGGTGAAGATGCTGATACCATGCCGGTATTAGGAAGGTCTGATTATCCTGTATATAAGATTACATACGTGACAGGTGTTAACGAGTTCAGTGTGGAATATGCTAACAAAGGTTCTTACACACTTAGGACTGATATAGATGCTGGGGCTGGTTATCAAGTAGATAGCTGGTATGATAATAAGGAGCTTACAGGTAAAGCACTTGGAACAAAGATTGATGTTACAGGTGATATGACTGTGTATGCCAAGAAGTTAAAGACAGGTTCCGGCTGGAAGAATGTTATCTATAAAAATGGTATTGTTGTAGATGCAGATGGTAATACGGTGACAGAGGATGTACCGGAGAATCTGGCATCAGGAACTGAAGTATCCGGATTATCAGGAAAGCAGTATAACGAGGGAACAGCTTATACACTTGTTAAGCGTCCTTCGTATATGGCAGGGTATACCTTTGAGGGCTGGTATAGTGATGCTGAGTGTACTACAGCCATAGACAGCATATCAGCTGAGACAACAGGTGATGTTACTGTCTATGCAAAATGGAAGGTATATTCAGGCTGGGATGGTAAGTCCGACAGGGAACCGGCAAAAGCAGATGATGGAGTATATGAGATATACTATGTGGATGAGCTTAACTGGTTCACAAAACAGGTTAAAAGTGGTAACAATGCAATATCTGCGAGATTGATGACAGATATTGACATTAATCCGGGTGCACAGTGGACAAAGAATGCTGATAAGAAGATCTACACTGTGGAGAATGCCGCTAACAGATGGACACCTATTGGAACCAATACTAACCATTTCAAGGGAGAGTTTGATGGTAACGGACATAAGATAACCGGATTATATGTTAAGATAGATTCTGACTATACGGGCTTATTCGGTTATACTGAGAATGCTGTTATTAAGAATATTACATTAGATAAAGGTATCATATATCCTACAGGGCAGAAAAGAAAATATGCAGGTGCTGTTGCCGGATATACTGATAAGACACGGATTGTTAATTGTATATCAGATGTATCAGTATACAGCTCAACAACAGTGGATTCATTTGAATGGCAATCATCAAATTTTGGTGGAATCGCAGGATACCTTAAGGGGTCAGCCGTTGATAACTGTAAGGTTAATGCATATGTGGACTGTGATGATAATGTGGGAGGAATTGCAGGATATATCACAGGAAAGTCTTCCATTGTAAGCTCATATGCAGATGTGCATATGTGGGGTGATGATTATATTGGTGGAATTGCAGGATATATTACATCTGATTCCGAATCATACATATATAAATGTAAGGTAACGGGATATATAAGAGGATACTATGCCGGTGGTATTGCCGGAAGGGCAGAATCAAACCTAGGTGTCATAGATATGTGTGAAGCCGATATGGATTATATCTATGGCTCAGATTCGACCGGAGCAATATCATCACGTATATATGGAACTGTGACTAACTGTTATGTTAGTGTTAAGGATGCGGGAAGCGGCAAATGCTGCGGTCTTGCTGATTTAATAGACAGCAGGGCGGTTATAAGCAACTGTCTGACTACAGGTGAATTCAAAAATGCAGCTTCAGCTTCATATATTAATAATGCAGGTGGCAATAATAATATTAAGAATTGTTATTATACACAGGAAAACTTAAAATTACCTGCAAGCAATTTACCTGCAAGCAATCAGCTGGGAAGGGATTCAACCATAAAATGTGTGCCTGACATGTCAGATGGTAATGCAGCATATGAGCTTCAGAAGGGCGCAGGCACAGAAGAGCTTATATGGGCACAGACACTTACAGGTGATAATGCAGATAGTACACCTGTTCTGGCGTATTTTCATCCTGAAGCTTCTGAGGTATTGTCCATACCTGTAGTTGACAGGGATTCTGGTACAGAAGTAGCAGTAATTGCAGGTAATATAGGTCATAATGTAACTCTTAAGGAGATTAATAAGGATAATGGAATGTATGTATATGATACATTCACAGATGAAGAAGGCAATAAGATTACTTCTGTGGACATTAATAAAGGTGTGACCCAGAAGATATATACAACCCTGGCAGATTCTTCACTTATCAAGAAGAGTGAGTATGATGATAATATTGCAGGGGATGGTACTCAGGAATCTCCATATGAGATATCGTCAGCGGCACAGCTTCGTTATATAAGATATGAGATGGAATATAACAAAAGCTATATGTCTGCAAGCTATATACTTAATAAAGATATAGATATGGGTGAATCTGACATAGCTAATTTTGAGCCTATCGGAACGGTAAAGAATTCATTTACAGGAACATTTGATGGAAAAGGACACAGCATCAGTAATCTTAACATTGTGAATGAAACGGAATACACAGGCCTTTTCGGTCATGTATCCGGAAACGTTGTGATTAAGGATCTGACACTACATGGAAAGATTGATGCCGGTAATGTATATGTCGGAAGCTTTGTTGGTTTCTCGAATGGAACATTAAGGATAAGCGGCTGTCATTCAGACATGGATATAACAACCAATGGGAAGAACTATGTTGGTGGAATTGCAGGTGCTGAATATAATTATGAGATACGTATTGATAATTGCTCATTTACAGGATCGATTGACAGTAAAACAGAATCTGAGATGACTTATTATGGTGGAATATTAGGATTTACGAGCGACAGGAATGCGTATATTAATAACTGCTATTCAGATTTTGTAAGTAAAAAGGGTAAGGCAGGAGATTCTTGTTATGCAATAGCAGGTTACAAAAATAACTACATCAATGCCGCTAATTGTTATGCAGCTGATAGTAATGACTGGAATATTTTCAATAGCAGTGAGTCGGTACAGGAGCGTATCAGTACATCAGATGTGTCCTCCGGTGCACTTGCTTATAAGCTTATGTCAGATGAGAACAGTATGTGGAGCCAGGAGCTTGGGGTTGATGCCGGACCTGTTACAGTTACTGATAAGGCTGATATAACACCGGTATATCAGGCAGCATTCTGTATTGGAGATTCTGTTATCAGTACCTCATATGGCAATGCAGGAGCGCAGTATGAGATTCAGGGATATCCGGAAGAGCTTCAGGATGTAGCTGCAGCATCAGGATGGGTTAATGCTGATGACAGCAGTGATATTGTGAAGCCAGGTGACAGTAAAACACTGAATGGTGATGTTACATATAAGTTATTATATGGTAATGCTGAAGGATATGAAGCATGTGCCGGTGATGGAACAGAGGAGAATCCATATAAGATAGCTAATGCAGAGAATCTGTACTGGGCTGTCAGAATGAGTAATGCTTATAAAGAGTATGCATCAGCATCATATATACTTACATCGGATATTGTTCTTGATAAGGAGATCAGTTCATGGGGTAATAAGGATATTCCTTTTGCCGGACGTGTTAATGGATACGGATATTCAATATCAGGAATCAATGTAACCGGCGGTAATGCATTATTCGGATATGTTGCAGCAGGTTCAGAGATTAAGAATCTTAATGTAGGGGGTCAGGTTAAGTCTGATTCAAGATATCTGTCAGGTCTGGTAGGATACATTACAGGCTTGTATGGAGACTATAATAAAGTTGTTATTGATAACTGTGTAAGTGATATCAATATAATAAGTACAAGAACCGGTGAGGACAGGGTATATGCCGGTGGACTTATTGGATATTCACCGGATCAGTATTCAAGATGCATGGTTACTAACAGTGCATATGTTGGAAGAATGTCTTCGGAGAATATAAGTATTACAGATGCAGGCGCACTTATTGGATGCGTTGAACCTGTGGCTAATTTTGGATATGACTATAACGATGTTGAAAATTGTTATGTAGATGCAGAATTTGGCGAAAATGTTACAGGCCAGGCAATATGTGGTGATACGCTGAAGGTAAAGAACGTATATTCTTTGGGAAGCTACAGTGATGAAGAGAAGAATCCTGTTACAATACTTGCAAAGGACAGTGCTTCAACAGGAGAGCTTGCATATACACTTAATAAAGCATCCGGTAATGATAACTGGGTACAGAATATCGGTGTAGATAAGTATCCGGTATATTGTGCAGATTATGATGGGGATGGAACTGCTGATGTAACCGACCCTAAGGTTAATAAGCTTGTATACAGCTTTAATGGAAAAAATGAAGATAAGGTAGTTTATGTCAATGCCAGTGCTGTATTAATATCAGAGGAAGAGGCAGAGGCAATGCTTCCGTCAGGATATCTGCTTAAGGGATTGAAGACAGATATGGACAGTGAATCAACATTGGGTTATGGTGAAGATATTGCTGTTGAAGATGATATGACGGTATATATTACAGGTGAGAAGACAGGTGATAAGTGGCACTCAATCACATATTATTATGAGGATGAGATAGCAGACTTCCTTGAGCTTACATCATATAATGAGGCAAATGTTGAGAAGTTACCGAAGGTTAAGAAGAAAAATTGTATGTTCACCGGCTGGTATAAATCATCAGACCGTTCAGGTACTCCTATATATGATACAAGCGGATGTACTACAGACCTGATACTGTATGCGGGATTCGTTAAGCTTGCTACAGGTGCTAAGAGTACACTTGAAGTGGCAGGAGCCGGTACAAAAGATGACCCATATATTATAACCGAAGCTAATCAGCTCTTAACAATCTCTGAGCTTGTGGAGTCCGGAGCTGATAATGGTGCAGGGCTCAATTATGCTGACGCTGTATATAAACAGGATGGGGATATATATTTCAATGATATCAGCGAATGGGGCAGGGATGATACCTATGGAACATGGACTGTTGACAGCAGCAAGGTTTCATACAGCTCAATTAAGCAGATCGGACGTTCCAAGTCAAAGCCATTCAAGGGAGCATATGATGGTGATGGATATACAATATACGGATTGTATCATGACAATGATGCACAGGCAGGTATATTCGGATATGTAGATGGAGCAGTTATTACCAATGTTAATGTGGGAACCGGATGCGTAAGAAGTGCAAATAATAACAGCAGGAATGGTTATGGACTGGTTGTTGATAATGTATACAATAATTCGGTTATATCTAACTGTACTAATGAAGCAACAATACATTACGGAAGAGGCTATATGGGTGGAATAGCCGGATATGTTGAGAATAGTACAGTTGATAATTGTACTAACAGGGGTAATATATACAATAATTACTCCAATACTAGTGAAGGTGTTGCAGGAGGTATAGCAGGAGCTATAGTAAATGCTAAGGTTAATGCATGTACTAATACTGCTGATATCTATGCATGTGCAGCAGCCGGAATTGTATGTAAGAATGGTAAATCTACAGGAGATTTATCCGTAGTATCGTCATGTGTTAACTATGGAACAGCTTATAAATATGATTCTATGAAGGCAGTTGATAATTACTGTGCAGCATTTTCACATTATAACTATGGAACTATTATTGATTGTGTTAATGTCCAGGATATATCAAACGTACTTGTATCCTACCAGTGTTGTAAGATGTACAATTGTTATACACAGGGTAATACAAAGATTACTAATCCGTTACATTATACTTCTCCGACAGGGACTAATTATGAAGAAGAGAATATCGTATATGACAAGGATATGGTGTCATCGGATTTTAGTTTTACGGATTACATGAAGGATATAGAGAGGGTGTTACCTGAGTCAGGAAAAGGTACATATCTTCTTAATAAGAACAGGGTTGTAATAGATGAAGAGGATAAGGATGTCCATTACTTCCAGGCACTTACAGGTGATGAGGTGCATAACAGACCTATGCTTGCAAGGGAGATTGAAGATGAGCAGCTGAGAAAGGAAGTAGTGAAGGTTGCTTTCTTCGATGGATTCTCAAGGGCAGATTGCAATTACTGTAATAAGGGTGAATCCTTAACTGTACCTGATTATTCCGAAAGCATTATGTTAACGGTAACAGGATGGATGAATGAGGCTGATGATACGGATATTGTTAATGCAGGTAATGTAATAACACCGGCTTCAGATGCAGAGTATACAGCAATGGTATCAGTCAATGAGGATTTGACAGCTCCGGAGGGAACCGGAACAAAGCTTGATCCATACAGAATCAGTAAGGCTGACAATCTCAGATGGCTTGCTGCCAGGTTATATACAGGTGGTGAAGATGCGGCAGAATATGCTGCGGCATATTATGAGATAACAGCAGACATTGACATGTCAGTAGAGGGGGCAGAGAGTAATATGCTTCCAATCGGAACCATGGATATTCCATTCACCGGAGAATTCAAGGGTAACGGACACAAGATATCAGGTATGTCAATTAATGAAGTGCTGTTGAATGATGGTGATGAGGGATGTGCTGCATTATTTGGTTATATAAGCGGCAATGCCTATATTCATGACTTTGAGATATCAGGAGAGGTACAGACCAATGGCATGTATGCAGCAGGTATTGTGTCGCATATAACAAAGGATACTACGCAGGATGCAAAGATAACCCGTGTAATGTCTGACGTCGACATCCACAGCACATGTACATATGCGCTTAATGGCACGCTTGATGTGTACTTTGGAGGTATTGCCGGTATAGCGGAATGTACAGATAAGCAGGTTGTTATATCGTATTGCGGTTATAAGGGTAAGATGTCCGGTAACAGCAGTGTGAACATCGGTAACGTTGCCGGAATAATTGCACAGAAGATTGGCAATAAGACGGTACAGGTAATATGTAACTTAAGTATGGGTTCATACGAAGCTGTATCATCCGGTCAATATATTACCGATTATACCGGAAATATTAGTTATACAGCTAATGCAGCCCTGCTTGTAGGAGACGTTTTAAGTAATAAATGTTATCCTAAAATGTATTCTGCCAGGGAGATTGCAAGTGGTGAGGTGGCGCATTCTTTCTATAACTCAGGCTATACTTCAAATGAACTGGTATGGGGTCAGAATCTGAATCCTCTGAATGGGGAAGTTGATACTGCGCCAAGGCTCATGTATGAGACGTATGATGATGCGGCAAAGGAAGCAATAAGGGTTAGTGAGATTCGTGTTGACGGACCTAGCAATGTAGTATATTCAGATTATTATGTGAATAAAAAGCAGACAATTACATTAGAACTGCCGGAGAATCAGGATATTGAAGGTATTAAAAGAAGTGGCTGGAGCTTTGATGGCACCACATATCCTGCAGATACTGAGACAATTGAATATACTGTAAGCTCAACAACAGATATGATATGTAAAGAACAATTTGACCTGGCCTTCAAAAAGAATGGAAATGGCGAGTATGAGATAAGCTCAGCAGATGACCTTAGGGTTCTTGCTGACCTTAAGGAAAATGATACATACAAATCCGTTCCGGATAATAAAGCTTATGCTCTTACATGTGATATTGCCTATGACAGGACTAAGGAGGATAATCATAAGCCTATTGGATATGATAAGGGCAGACTTAATAAGATTACATTTGATGGACAAAACCATAAGATTACAGGAATTAATCTGACAACAGACAAATATGTAGAAGCAGGATTATTTGGATATATTACCGGCTCAACCGTTAAAAATATTGCGGTTGAAGGTAAGATTAATGATAACAGCACCAAAGGTAATATAAGTGCAGGTATGCTTGCAGGATACTCTGACAGTACACAATATAACAACTGTATTGTAATTGCAGATATTGATGTTGACCATGATACAACGGGTGTAAATATTGGAGCTGCATTAGGTAATGTATTTAATCTAAAAGGTATCAATAATATGTATGTAACCGGTAATATTGATATTAAGAGGGAATACACAAGCGGTTATATTGGAGGTATTATAGGATCAGCTAACGGATATAGCTCAAGTAATGTAACATGCACTGCAGTGGAAAGTACCGTTGTATTAACAGGTAATACTGTCAGCAGGACGGGACTTATAGCAGGATATAGTTCTATCATTAATCCGGCCTCCGGATTCAGGGTATTACAGGACAGCGTATATAATACCGGAATTAAAACGTATTCATACGTATATAATGGTAAGTCAGCTGAGCCTGAGATTACCGGTGTATCTGAATATAGCGATGGACGGTTTGCATACAGTTATAATGGTAAGTTTGGAAGTAAGGTTCTTGGACAGAAGCTTAACGGTGAGACGTATGACGAAAGACCGGATCTTATCAATGATGCTAACGAGATAGTCAGACTTGAATTGTATAATGGACGTGAGTTACTTGAAACAAGGTATATGAATAAGGGTGAGTATACACTCCCTGAAAGCTATGATGCAGGTGTGGGATATTCATATATGGGATGGAGTCCGGATAACAGTAAGGATAACCTTGTAACATCTGTTAATATGGATTCTGATAAAAAGATATACCTTATCAAGAGCAGGAACGAGACCGACAATAATTGGAATAACATTAAATACATCAACGGTAAAGTTGTTGAGGTAAATGATGGCGTTGAAAGTGATTATGACAGTGCAGATATAACTGTTGGAGATGTCGTAGATGGTTATGAGAATGCACAGTATTATCAGGGCATAGATACTAAGCTGTCAAAGCCTGACTACATTAAGGATTACAGATTTGAGGGATGGTTTACAGACAAAGCATGTACTGAGGATAGTAAGATTGACAGTATAACGGCAGATATGAGTGGTGAGCTAACTGTATATGCCAAGTGGAGATATTATCCATATTGGGATGGAACAACTGCCACAGAGCCTGAATGTGAAGATGGTGTATATCTTATATACACGGCTGATGAGCTTGCCTGGGTTGCTGCTTCGGTTAATGCCGTAGAGTCAACAACTGTGATGTCAGTTAAGCTTATGGACGATATTAAGCTGAATGATACCTCACAGTGGGTATACGTGGAAAAAACAAGCAGTTATTCTATAGCTGATGATGTGGCGGCTAAGATGAATAACTGGACACCGATAGGTGGTTACGGTAACTATAAGAGAAGATATGGTGGAGAGTTTGATGGTAACGGACATACAATTGATGGTATCTATATTGACAAAAAGCATTTTGAACAATATGAGGGTCTGTTTGGTATTGTAGATGGGGCTAATATCCATGATTTGAATATCACCCATGCTTATTACTGTAATTACTATGAGAAGAAGTCATTTTCATATACCGGAATACTGGCAGGTGCGGCATATAACAAGACGATAGTTGAGAGATGTAATGTTGAAGGTACTATAACATGTAATGCTTCTATCTCGAATACTAACAGTACAACATACTACAATGGAGGTATTGCTGCTTATGCCAGTGCCGCAACAATCAGGGAATGTACATTCAAGGGATGTGTTGTCGGATATGATTATTCCGCAGGAATAGTAGGATCTGCAAATTCGACTACTGTTGATACATGTATGGCGGATGGAATATTATCGGTACCTAGTGATAAAGATGCCGGAGGAATTTCGGGAAGGGCTGCAAGTATTACAACAATTAAGAATTGTGAGAATAATATGCTGGGAACAGGTGGAGGCTTTGGAGGATTTAACGGAAGTTCATCTAATGACTGCTCTTTCATCAACTGTATTAACAATGTTCCTACATATTATGGATTTTCGTATGCAGCTAGTGGTAAATATGAAAACTGTCTGTGGAATTACTCTGATCCGGGAACAGGAAGGAGTATATGCCGGGAGAACAGATCTTCTAATGTGAGATTCATCAATTCATATTGTGGTATGGCAGGTATAAGTGTACCTGACGGAGTTGCAAAGGTTAACCTTGGAAGCGGAGAGGCCGCATATATGCTCCAGCAGAGTGTAAGCAGTGATGATGGTCTTGTGTTCGCACAGAGTCTCTCGGGAGATAAGATTGATGAAGTTCCACGCCTTGTATCATTCCATAATGATGCAAAACAGGTATACAGGATTAGTTTCAAAATGGATGGTTCGGTTATTGCTTCATTATATGCTAATGCCGGGGACACTGTTGAACTGCCTGAATATACATCAGATGAAATGAACATCCAGGGATGGAAGTTGTCTGGTGATGATGATCTGTACAACAGTAAGTTTATAACCATGAAGCAGGAGGATGTTTCATTTGAATTAGCATATACAACAGATGAAGAGCTTCTTGCCTGTGAAGGTAATGGTATGGCGTCAAGTCCATATATCATCAGTAATGCAGCCAATCTCAGATGGGCAGCAGTTATGATGGATATTACAGAAAATATGAGTACGGCGTTCTTTACACTGACTGCAGATATCAGACTTGATGACAGAACAAGTGGAGAGAGAGCTAACTTTACAGGATTTGGTTCGCCTGAAAGGCCATTTAATGGAACATTTAATGGTAATGGACACAGTATTGATAACATTCAGATATATGAGAACTTTGAGGATGGTGCGGGAACAGATAACGCAGCAGCATTCTTTGAATATGTTGGTTCTAACGTTATAATTAAGGATCTGAGTTTAGACGGAAGTATTGTATCGAATGGAATGTATGCATCAGGACTTATAGCACATATTGTACCGGATGTAAGCGGTGGAAAGGCTAATGTCACAGGATGTATAAGTGATGTAAGCCTGAATGGTTCATATGAAGGAGATACAACAGGATACTATGGCGGACTGGTTGCAGATAGGCATGCTGATGCGGCTGTTAATATTGAGGAATGTGCATATAGGGGAAAGGTAACATTTGCAGAGACTTCAAACCTTAAGTTTGGTGGATTGATAGGAATTCTGGATGGAAAGGAATATACTTCTAATTCAATCAATTATTCGTATTGTACAGCGCAGTATAACAGCTATGTAACCGGTGGAAGTATTGTTGCTGAAGTGGCAGATAGGCAGAATGTGTACGGTTACAAAGACGTATATTATCTGAATGCGCTTGAATCGGTGAAGTATGGAACAGCACTTGCAATTGATAAGTTCACTGACGGTTATCTGACATACACGTATCAGAATAATGATAATACTGTTACAAGATGGACACAGAGCATTGGAACTGATGATGCACCTGTACTTGCATATGATGGACTTAATGGAAGTGATAAGGTTCATAAGATATCATTTGTATATGGTAATGACGTATCAGCGGCTGACTACTATGGCAATGAAGACATGACGTTAGAGATAACAGCTCCTAATTATCCTACAGCAGTTACCGGTGCTATCAGAATTAACGGCTGGATTTACAACAGGAATATATACAAAAACAGTGAGAATATTGATGTATTATGTCAGGATAAGGATATCAGCATAGGACTTGATACTGAAATTGAGTTTGAAAGAGATTACGATGGAAAGTATCAGATAACATCAATTAGGGACTGGAATGAACTTGCAGCCCTGGTTAATAACGAGAATACGAATGTATATACATCGGGTAAGGATTATATTCTTACAGAAGATATTAACCTTAATGCTGATACCGAGAACAATCTGGCTGTGATCGGTAATTCAGAAAAATGTCCGCTTGCATCGAACTTCTATGGTGCAGGACATATTATATCCGGTATTAATATTAAGTCAGCGGGTTCACATATCGGACCATTTGGATATGTAACATCAGGTAATATAAGTGGTCTTACAACAGAAGGAACGATTGTGATCCAAGGTAATTCAAGTGTATATGCAGGTGGTATAGTCGGAAAGAAGGGTATGTCATCTGTAGCGACTAAGATTACGGATTGCTCATCTAATGTAGATATTGCTTTTGAATCCGCTGAAGATGTGGGTTACAGAAGTGCATATATTGGAGGTATCGCAGGAAGGGCGTATGCGATTACATTAGAGGATTGTAATTACAATGGCGTTATTGACCAGAAGAATATTACTGTGAAGAAGACAACGGCATATGTCGGTGGAATGATTGGATGTATGGATATGTATGGCAGGGATTACACTGGTGAGTATTATTATTATATCAATAATTGTATGGTTCAGGGTGCATTGTGCAGCTTAAATGAAAGCCTGATGAATAATTATACCGGAATGATAGTCGGATACATTACCAGTTGGGGTTCACTGAGTATGGAGATTAAAAATGATATTGTTGTCCAGGATGAGGAATATAATAATGGTATACCGCATATCAAGTATAATAGCAGTACAGGTGTGAAGACAGATATTACAAGCGTATCATCTTCTGACATAACAAGCGGAAAGTATGCATATGACAGGAATATGAAGCTTGTTGCTGAGGAAAAAGCAGCTGTATGGTCGATGACTGATAATACACATGCAGTAAAGGAAGATTACAGCGGACTTAATAGGTATATTGTAAAGGATAGCAGTACCCCGCTCAAATATGCAGTAACATATCTTGCTGAGGATGACAGTGATATTACAGACGATATTATTGCTAATGGAGGTATAGCTTATATTCATGCCGGTAATGGTAATGTGCTTGACGCTCCGGCTCTTGGACGTAAGTGGGTATATCCAGATGGAACAGAATATGCTATAACAGACGTTGTGGCTTCGGATATCACTGTTAAAAGTGCAAAGCTTAAGCTTAAGGCTGTAGATGATACTACAATAGTAGTGGGTCAGGGCATGAAATACAGTATTGATGTAGCAGATTATGTTGCCAATGCTGACAGGTTTGGCGGAATTGCAGGCTATGAACTGAAGGATGGAAGCAGTGTTCCTGAAGGATTAGCATTTGATGATTCTACCGGAAAGATTACAGGAACGTTAAGTGGTAAGGCTGTAGATACTGATGTATCAATAATTGTCACATCAGTTGAAGGAAGCAAGCTTGAACTTACATTGTCATTTGTAGTAAAGCAGAGACGTCTGGGACTGCATATTGTTAATATGCCACAGGCGGGCAGCGAAAGCCTTGTTTATGGTAATTCATTTATGATAGCCCTTGCTGATGCAGATGACCAGGTAATGGCTGATTCACAGGATATAACTTATAAGATTATTTCAGGTAATGAATATGCTGAGATACCATCAGAGCATATAGGTAAGATTAATGTAACAGGTGTAGGAAAAGTTGTACTTGAAGTAACACTCAATGGAGATGAAACATACGCACCGACATCTGTAACAGAGACATTTGAGACGGTCAGGGCAGATATGCCGGCATTGAATGTGCTCAGTAATGCGACGGCAGATGAGGATGGTAACTACACTGCTGTATATGGAGATACCGGTATCAGGATATATGAGGATACCTCGGAGCCTGTATATGGAGATGGAAAGCTTTCATTCAGTGTGGACAGTGAGTATGCAAGCATCAATGAGTTAACAGGAATTATTACATTTAATAAGTCGGGTACAATACCTGTTACTGTAACTAAGCAGGAAAGTGCTAATTATAATAAGAAGTCTGTAACGCTTACATTCGTAGTCGGTAAAGCACATCAGAATAAGGTTACGGTATTGAGCAGCGTTACTACTAAGGATGAGGATGGTAATTATGTTCTTGTGTACGGACAGAATACCAGACTCTCAATTGCAGGAGGCAGCGGAGACGGTGAAGCTTCATATTATGTAACTGATAATGCCGGCAACGCAACGGATATTGCTTCTGTAGATGAGAACGGACTTGTAACCATTAACAGGATAGGAACATTTAAGGCATATGCAGTTAAGGGTACTGATTCCTGTTATAATGAGGAGAAGAGCCAGAACATACTGACATTTACAGCGATAAAAGTTGATGAAACCAGTGCAGAGATGGCTGTTCCTTCTGATATAACTGTTAAGAAGGGTATATACCAGACGGCAGAGGGTGAAGAGTTCTCAGTATCAGTAAGAGGTCTTAAGGGTACAGGTGCTGTAACATATACTTCATCTGATAAATCTATTGCTACTGTTGAAGCAACAACAGGTGCAATAAAGGTAGTCGGAGTCGGTGATTTTACAATTACAGCAGATGTAGCTGAGAGTGAATTCTATAATGCTAAAACGGTTAGTGCAAGATTCCATGCATTGTTACCATCACAGGCAGAGCTTGTATGTACTATTACATATGATGGTAAGGAAGCAGAGATAGCAGATGGAACTTATATACTTCCGCATGAGGTATCGACAGCGGCACTTACTGTTACAGGTGGAAGTGGAGAAGGAGCAGTCAGCTATGAGATAACCTCGGGAGATGAAAAAGCATCTCTGGCAGAGGATGGAACAATAACAGGACTTAAGACAGGCGAGTATGAGATAACCGTAATTAAAGCGGGTACATCAAGCTATGAAGAGAAGATTCAGAAGATTAAGTTAAGGGTTAAGGCACAGCCACAGGCACCACTTACTTTGTCAACTGATGATTCCAAGGTAACTGTAGATGATGCCGGTGTATGGCATGTGGTATACGGAAGCGGTACATTTACATTGAAGGCAGAAGGCGGCTCCGGAGATGGGGCAGTCAGGTACATATCAGACGATAAGAGCATAATGACAGTGGATGCATCAACAGGTGTTGTTACGGTTCTTAAGGCTGGTACATGTACAGTATATGCATATAAAGAAGGTGTAGCCGGCTTATATGAGCCTGAATATACAGATAAGATTACGATAGAGGTCGAGAAGCTTAAACAGACAGGAATCGTAACTTTAGGAATGAAGAAAGGTGAAGACGGAAGATACTATGCTGTGTTAGATAGTAATATTACACTGAACCTTAATAATGTAAAGGATAATGCAGCTGTTAAATATCAGTCGTCAGATTCTGATATTATCAGAATTATTGATAGCAGTACAGGCAGAATGAGCTGCAGAGGTATAGGAGATTGTAAGGTTACTATTGCAATAGCTGAGACAGATCGCTATGAGGAATTAATATTAGAGCTTGATGTTTCGGTACTCAGGGCAAATGTAATGAAACCGATCGTTAACAGGCAGCCTGTTCCGGTAGTATATGAATTAGGTGGTGAGGCTGGTCCGCTTAAGGTATTGGGAACATCTCCTGATGGTGGAACAATCTCGTATCAGTGGTATCTTGTAAGTGATGATTATACGCTTGTAGAGATACCTGGGGCAACAAGTGGCAGTTATATCCCTGATATATCAGAGGTAGGAACTAAGCAATATTCGTGTAAGATAACTAATACTAACAACAATGTATATTCTGATACGAAGACAGCATCGGTTACTACTTCATATGTATCAGTCAGGGTAAAGGCTCCTCTTGCTGATGGAGAAGCCGGAAAGATAGTTGTTAATGAGACAACAATCTGGGATAGACTTCTTAATGTAATCACATTTGGACAGTATAAGCTTACTGAGCCGGGTGTTGAGATTATAAGCAACATTAAGGAAAGCACTATTGAATATATTGTTGTAACTGATGGTAGTACAAAGGTTAAGACAAAAGAAGAACTGGCAGAAATTACCACATGGAATGCATATACAGGAGAGATAACACTTGAATCAGATAAGAGTGTTGTATATGCAAAGATAACTGATAAGACAGATGGTTATGTATATTATCTGTGCACCGATGGTATCACAATTAAAACAAGCGCAACACCATCGGTATCACCGAGTGCGTCACCGGCAGTATCACCAAGTGCGTCACCGGCAGTATCACCAAGTGCGTCACCGGCAGTATCACCGAGTGCGTCACCGGCAGTATCACCAAGTGCGTCACCGGCAGTATCACCAAGCACAACACCGTCGGCGACACCAAGTGCAACACCATCGGCGACACCGAGTGCAACACCATCGGCGACACCAAGTGCAACACCATCGGCGACACCGAGTGCAACACCATCGGCGACACCGAGTGCAACACCATCGGCGACACCGAGTGCAACACCATCGGCGACACCAAGTGCAACACCATCGGCGACACCAAGTGCAGAGCCAACACAAAATCCTGGCAATACGGTTCAGGCAACTGATGCGCCAAAGACTGTATCACCATCACAGGATACTGATAATAAGGTGACAAAACCGGGTGTTGTTAAGGGTATTAAGATTAAGGGAGCGAAAAAGAAATTTACCATTAAGTGGAAGAAAGGAAAGAACGTTTCAGGATATAAGATTAAGCTTTCGCTTAAGAAGAATCTTAAAGGTGCTAAAACTATTATTGTTAAGGGCACGAATAAGACTTCAACTGTAGTTAAGAAGCTGAAAGCTAAGACATATTATGTACGCATATGTGCATATAATGAAGCAGGTAATGGTAAGTGGAGTAAAACCAAAAAGGTTAAGGTTAAAAAGTAACATGGTTAACAGAATCGATTAGTTTTTAATATCTGATATGGTTTGCCTTTATGGCGGGTGAGTAATTCACCCGCCATAATCTTTTATGACTGTATATTTATGATGAATATACAAAAGATACGATTGTATGTTATAATTCTTGTAAGAAAAAAATATAAAATAAGGAGGACATGTATATGGCTGATAATTTTGGAACACCTCATATTAATGCGCATCCCGGAGATTTTGCTAAG
>CAKSBI010000033.1 GCA_934437985.1 uncultured Lachnospiraceae bacterium | reverse complement strand
TCCTCTTGGTTATTATAAAAACTTGACAAAATGGGAAAATGCTGAGAATAAGGTTAATTAATCAGCGTTTCCTTAGAACCACAATTACTACAATTCATCACTTTCGCCCTCCCTGTTTTTTTTCATAATTATACTACACACGACAACTACCGTCAATAATAAGCATTCATTCGCTTTCATTTACGTACTTTTATTTTAATTGTTTTTTTGTATGATCCGCACAATACATATACCGCAAAAGTTCCGGTCTTTTTTCCGGCTTTTACAGTAACTTTTTTACCTGTCCTTTTGTTAAGCCTGATATACCCTTTAGCCCCGGAACCCAGAGCCCATTTTATCTTTCCCGATGCACCCTTTACCCTGACAGTGAGCTTTGTCCTTTTATTACATTTAACAGTCTTTTTTCCTTTAACTGAAAATGATACCTTCAATCTTTTCGCCGCATTAGTCTCTTTTAAGATTACCATGCTTTGATCCCCGGCCGGACTGCCCGGCTGTGTACCTGCTGGTGCAGGTGTTATCACAGGTGCGGGCACACATGGTGTCTGCTCCGCCTCCGAAGAAGGTGAAGATGCCGGCGTAACGGACGGCGTAATTGATGGTGCAGCCGCAGGATTCTTTGTCGGTTTTGTTCCACCATCAGCAAATGGGTATCTTGTAGGAGCCGGTTCACCCGACGGACGTGGCGTCTTTGTCGGAAGAGGTTCCGGTATATCATTTTCATTATATTCAAACACCGCATATGTTATGTTATTATCCGTCATTTTGTACGCGGAGTTATACCACACCGCCTGTACAATATCTGCCCCATCTTCCCTGTTTAGATAATACTTTGGAATAACAATTCCTGCCTTACCGTCTTTTATGTCATACAGATAATCGCCTGACTGCGTCTCCACCCGTCTTCCATTTACAATTATCTCAACATATGAAGCATCTTTATCATTCACAGACACGTTGGCAGTAACCTTTTCCGGTTCTTCTGTATCTACAGATACAGAAGCTGTCACTGACTTTTTGTTGCCGAGTGACCCAAACAGGGTATCAAAATCCACAAACTGCTTATCGAACCATCCAATTCTCTTTTTAATAAATGTTGCAAGTGACTCTACTGCATCATCGTAATACTGGCTTGTAGTATAGACCTTTTTGCCGTCTACAAATGCATAACCCTTATAATCGCCATAGCTGAATCCCCATTTATCATCATTTGCCTTTGATGCAGATGCGTACTTCTTAGCAAGTGTACTGATCACACCATCTTCCTTAATCAGCCCTTCAAATACCGTGGCACGGGTCTTCTTATATTTTTCATACAGTTTAAGTACAAAATATGGGTCCTTCACAAGATATCTGTTCCACTGGTATTTCTGATAAGACTGTTCAGCAAACCCTCCTTCAGACGGATCTATACCGGACAGCTCCGTCTGCCACTGCTTGTAATTGCACAGAACTCCGGAGCTGTACATACATATATTACCATATCCCCAATCATAGTCCCATGCCGGCCCCATATATATTTTACTGTCTATATCCTTATACATATAGGTACTGTTCTTCATTGAATCCCAGTTGTTTGTTATTTCACATACAAACCAGTAATCAACAAGCGATTCAAGATCAAATAATTCACTGTAATGCTGTTCACGCCCCTCATAATCACACAGATAGTCAGTACTCTTTATTGCATTTTCAAATGAATTAATATAGCCGCTTATATACTCCATCATTTCCTTGCACGACTTTGCATTTTCCGGTGTATCAATATACATAGGTATTGTATTATTTGATGTAAATGACGATGGGTACTTATTATTATCGTATGGACTTCTGAAATCCATTCCAAGCAGATATCCTCCGGTTATCTTAGGTATGCTCTTCTTGTAATAATCTTTTACATTATATGACTGACCGCCAAATTCAACTACACCTGTAGTAATAAAGCTGAGATCCTTCACCATGGATTCTTCAAGCTCATCCCGGTTTATGAGTACATTTGCCCTGCATATTGCTTGTGCCACATCTTCCGCAAGCTCTTCCCAGTCATAGACATTAACTCTGCTATTTCCAATGCGCACATGCTCACAAAGCTGATACAGCCCCTCATACTCACCATTAAGGATAAGGACAACCCCAGTAGAACTCATTGCACAGTCAAGACCCATATCCCTTGAAAAGTCATACGTAATTTCATTTCGCATATTAGTATGGTCGATCATATTAGCAAGAAGCACCCAGTGTTTATTTTTCCCATTGCCCACTTTTCCAAGCCCGAGAAGATTCGCTTTTGTGGCAAGCTTCAGCTTGTATGGTTTCTTAACCCCCATTGACACAGCTTCATTCCATGTTGAATTGCCACGTCCCTTTATTGTCGTTTTACCCTCATAAAATGTTGCCGCAGCAGAGAACTCGCTGTTACCCTGTACTCTGATGTAAGCATCCTTTGCAACATAATTACTTGTCACCGGATTGCCATCATCAGTATTAATATATATGACCGGCAGCTCACTCAGATAAGTTGTAAGCTCCCATTTCATTTTTGAATTATTGTCTGTAACCACAACTGTTATAAATGATTCAATATCCGCTTCCACAGGAACATAAGTATCAGTACTGTTATCTTTGTCAACGCCACCGGCACTCCATTGATATGTAAAATCATTACCCGGTAATTTATCAATTACGACCTTCAGTTCTTTTCCTATGCTGGCATAATCTGTATTAAAATGTGCCTTTATATATTCATCAGGAATTATTGTAAGCTTAAATCTTTTGCTGCGTCCATTCTGTGTCGTTGCTGTCAGGATAACCTCAACATCTGTTCCTATCTTATCGGTTGCTGGTATCGCCTTATCGCCCTCTATGCGTAATACATCAGCACTGTCACTACTCCAGCTGATTGCCATGTCACCAAGCATTCCGGGAAGCGTCACGGCAGATCTCACATATGAAGCATTTTCATCCCCGGAATATATCAGCTTCAGGCCTGCAAAAAGCACAATATCTGCACATGCAGCAGACTCAAGGCACATAGATGGAACCGGATAACAGCCTTTCTTTGCCGTCCATACCGCTGAATCAAAATTATATGGCAGTGCCCCCCTTGTAAGATCAGCCTCTGACCAGCATCTGGCTTCATTTTTAACTACCTCTGCTGAGTTTTCCATATAATAGCAGTCTTTAATATTGGCAAGCATATCGTTATTGCCCAGTTCAGGATAAGTCACAGGATATGCCACAAATCCATCATATAATATCGTTCCAATATTAATACAGTTTCTTACCATCCCAATCTTTGATTTTGCAATACGTCCGATTATTCCCGCCGCATACATATAGTCATGTCTCGTTCCGCTCGCCGCCACATCAACTCCATTATACACATTAGAAATGGTAACATTGCCATTTCCTATCACGGAAGCAGTCCGCACCTCGCCTATAACACCGCCGATACCTACCGTATCGCATGCCGACGTCGGATTGGCAATTATGTTTCCGTTAACTATCGCAACGTTATCAATACCTGCATAACCATTAACCTCCCCGGCAAGTGACCCCACAGCTGCGAATCCGTCCGAAAAATCCACATTGATATTCACATCGGTCATTATAAGGTTCCTGACAACCGCAGGATCATCCGGATTATTACCTGCGATCACACTGAATAAGCCAATCTGTCCACAATTCCTGTCACCTGCATTGACACCCCCATCAAGGTTAATCGTCATTCCTGATATCACATGTCCATTACCATCAAATGTTCCTGAGAATACGTTGGGATTGTCTATATTACAATCTCCACGAATACCTATATAGTCTTTGTACCTATCTGTCACCCCACGTCCACCGATTGGTTCCCATCCGGCATCTGACAGGTCTATATCTTTTTCAAGAACATAATCCCCATCCATCGGGTATTCACTGTCATGGCCTATCTTAGCCAGCTCTGACGCCGAAGATATCGTTATCTGCTTTGCAGATGCACATTGGCAGGTGAACGGCAATACAAATATTGTGAGCAGAACAGCACACACCATTACCGGTATCCTGATCAACTTAAACTTACGAATCAGCCCCATATCTCATCCTCCTCTTCATGTAAAAAAAACGGGCAGACTTACACCTACCCGATTCCACTGCACAGAGCATTCCGTACCCTGTGCCAGACATTCTTACAACCGTCAGATTCCACTCCGTATAAGCTCAATGGTATTTGCCGGTTCTGTATTACAAAAGCCATGTTGTTCACCGAAGTATGGTCATTATATTCAATATGTATATGTATATGTATATGTATATGTATATGTATATGTATATGTATATGTATATGTATATGTATATGTATATGTAATTCTATGCGTCTGACATTATCTCGTCAAGCTCTGCCTTGGCATCATGCAGCTCAAGCATCTTGTCCTCAACGCCCTCTTTCATTCCATTGCGAAGCATCTCAACTATCTCGCAGATCACATCATATACCGGTATAAGTCCAAGATTGCCATACACACCCTTAAGGGTATGCGCAAGAGTAAAACCATCTGTGTCACTCTTATTCAGAATATACTCATCAAGCTTATCTATATCTTCATTCTTACAGTACTTCTTAATAAAATCCAAATACATATCTTCATCCCCAAGTACTCTCTCCAGGGCAGAATCCGTATCACATCCCCACATAAATAATCTATTAATCACATCTGTATTCATGATGTATATCCTCCCGGAAAAACTAGTTATTGCCCCTGTCCCCTCCCTCGGAGGACAGCTCTTCCTAAAATATAATCTTACATTAAAAGATTGCAGTCCGATTATATAACCCGACTGCAATCCATCCAATTCACATGTACACCCAAAATGCCGTTCCCTGATTTTTGACTCCTAGCAAAATGCTAGGTGGGCAACCGCACTCAAGCTTCTGCCATCCGTTGATAATATACTACATCAGGTAGCAGTGACGGCCCGACATCTGCTCAAAAATATAGGAATCCCGTTTAAAGTATTGTAGGTTCAAACACCAAGGTTTATCGAACATTCCAGGCTATATAATATTATATTAGTATTTTATATCAAATATACAAATTAATCAACAATATTTTTATAATATTTTACTGTCAATCAATCCCCATCAGGTGGCAGCTGTTATTTGGCAATAACTGTCTTGATCGTACTGTAAGCACCATATATATTAGAGCCATTAACAGTCTTAAAAGCCCTTACCCTGAAATAATATGTCTTACCTCTCTTAAGTCCTGTCTTAGTATACTTAATCTTGCCTGCACCCTTAAGCTCCTTAATCTTGGCATACTTGCCCTTACGGTTCTTCATGTATACCCTGTAACCTGTAACACCGGTTATCTTCTTCCATGAAAGAGTTGCTTTCTTTTTACCGGCCTTTGTCTTAAGTGCTGCCTTTTTGAACTTAGTGTAAGTTTTATACTTTGCAGAATACTTTCCATAACTGTTAACGTTGTTAACCTTAACATATGCCCTTACACGATATCTGTACTGTGTACCTGCCGTAAGGCTCTTATCAGTATAAGTATTATTTGTGCTTCCGGCTACCTGCTTAAGGAATGCATACTTCTTAGTTGCCGGGTTATATCTGTATACCCTGTATCCTGTTACACCATCAATCTTATCCCATGTAAGTGTAATCGAAGTCTTGACATTACCCTTCTTAACAAGATTCGTTACCTGTGGGACAAGAATATTAAAGGATTGTACTTTGACCCCTGCATACTTGGCAGTACCTGTTATTGTAACGATTCCGGTACCGATTGCAGTATTATTCATATAAGTAAGTGTATAATCCTTACCTTTCTCAAGTCTGTATGCACCATTCATTATAACGACATCAGGCGTAACCGCACTTCCTGTAAACAGCTGGTCAGGAATAGCAGTCGCCGTAAGAGTTGCAATATTGTAGCATATAGAAAATCTTCTGCTAAGCTTAAAGGAGTACTTGTCTTTACCATTAATTGTAATTATTGCTCTGCCTGCACTGACATTATTCTCATATGCCAATGTATAATCCGTATCTTTTACAAGTACCACGTCGCCATCCTTAACTACAGGCTCAGGTTTAACTTCTTTTCCTGTATAATACTGAATTCCTATATCTGACACACTGATATTATTCGGCTGCTTATACACATTAATAGTAAATAATGCCGATTCATATCCGTCAGCCGAAGCAGTTACTTTAGCCGAACCCGTAGCTGACACAGTCAGGATACCCTGCTGGTCAACTGATGCAACACGGTTGTCAGAACTTGACCATCTCACATCTGCCGCACCTCCTATTGGTGTAACATACAGTGGAAATGCTGCATTACCCTCACTCATATATAACGATATTGTCTTTGCCGCAGGAACGAGCTTCTTTTTGTTGACAGGGATTACCACAAAATCAGCCTTATGTCCATTACCTATATCATAAGTAAATGAAGCTGTTCCAGGCACTGCTTTTACATCAGACACTATTAATGCCGCTTCTGTTACTCCTGCTGTCAGGGCCTGTCCCGAAACAACACCTGCTGTATTAATAGAAGTAATCTTATCAACATCAATTCCGGCCTCTGAAGTTAAGAGTTCACCATTAGGCGCCATATATACTTCCCTCTTATTGCCCTTAAGGACAATTGTCTCTTCATTAAGAAGTGTATTACCTGTAACATCAAGCATACCAAGATTATTATCTGAGGCATTAATTGACACAAGCTCCTTATTAGAAGCAACATCAAGGCTGTATAACCCATTGTCTGATACATCAAGTGTACGAAGCTTCAAAAGTTCTCCCACATCAAGCCTTGTCAGCTCATTGTTACTGCATGCAAGAGATTCTATTGAATCTGTAAGCTTAAGACTAAGTATCTTATTGTCAGAACAGTCAAGGGTCTTCAATGTCTTTGCCGCACTGACATCAAGTGATGCAAGTCCGTTTCCTGACACATTAATACTGACAAGCCTGGTATTAGCCGATACATCCAGAGAAGTAAGCTGGTTGGTATCAGCCGTAAGAGTTGCGAGCTCTGTATTCGACCTAAGGTCAACTGACACCAGCTGGTTATCCGATATGTTAAGTGTTGAAAGTCCTGCACACTTAGAAACATCAATAACAGACAGATCATTGCCCGATACATCAACATAGCTTATATCACCATTACTCTTAAGATCCAGTGATGCAATATTATTACCCCCGCAGATAAGTGTCCTGAGCAGCACATTCTTAGCCACTGACAGTGAAGTCAGCTGATTACCGCTTACATTAAGATATGTAATTGCACTATTGGAAGCAAGCGAAATGCTTCTGATACTGTTATTACTGCAATTAAGCGAGCGGAGTTCAGTAAATACGGCAATACCTGTTATATCAAAAATCCCACGGTCACGTACATTGATAGTTGTAGCCTTACTGATCTCTTCATCTGTCAGCACGCCATTCTTATCAATATCAAAAGCTGACGATACATAAGCCCTGAAATTAGCATCAGGGAAATTAACTTCATTAATCGCAACAGAACCTGCCGCCCTGGCCCCTGCCGCAGCAAAAATGACACCGGCGGCCATTACTGCCATACTGCATATTGTTTTCTTAATACAATCTTTTACTCTCATAGTATACCTCCTATCATAAATTACAAAGAGTATACTATATTTTAAATATGTCAGCAATATGACGAAATGCAAAAAATATATGTCACTTTTCGGGCTTCCATTCTATTGCAGCTCGTCAAGGAAATCCTCGACCACATCCATGATATGTACCGGCTGAAGATCATTATCATTAATAAGCTTCACAAAACTATATATCTTCGTGCGGTTCTGTGATATATCAGGCAATACCATATCCTGGTCATCACATGCTATTCCATAAGCGGTATAATTACCCCCTTCACAATATTCAAATTCATCCACAACTACTCTGTATCTGTCCAAACAATACACCTCCAACACATTTATTCCTTTATTTAACAAAGCTACAAACGCTATGTTAATCCATAATTTAGCATTTGTCAATAGTTTTTATAAACTTTCTATAAACTTTATTTAATTTTTCTTTAGTTTGTATGAATATTTAGTGTTTCTATTGACAATTCACTGTGTTTTTTATATCATATAAGTAAATCAAAGGTGATTGCATATTGGACACCTTTGATTTTTTTTTACCCTTTGACCATATCATTTGATGCTACATACTCTTTGATGTTACTTGCAATAACAGCTTCAAATGATTGCCTATATAAAGTTAGTTCTCTATTCCCCGTAGAACAAGCTGCTTCCCGGCAGCTTGTTTTACATTTGTGCAACTTTATCGCACATCTTGTTAATCCATATTGCAATGCCGCTTATACCATACCACAAAAACATATACGGAACGCATATCTGTCCCATAACATGTAACGGCATTCCCGAATAATCCCATATGTGCCAGCCAAGCTTAACATTAACAATTATCCCTGTCAGGAATTCAAATACAGTTATAATTATCATGCACCACACCATTTTTTTCCATGTCGATATACTGTTTCCCGCCATTTCATTGACGATACCACATCCGAGAAAGCACACACCGCCAAGTATGAACATGGACCAGTGTGAATAACCCCTGACAACAGTCTCTAACATATAATATATACTTCCGCCTAATAATATTCTTACAATATTAAGCACCACTTTTTCTATAGTCATACCAACGCCTCCGTATTGCACAGGTAATAATATTTATAATGTACCGGTGTAACATTTTCTATACATTTAACAGGGGCTGTGATAAGATATAGCTGTATAACCTGCGCTCGCAGGGTAATTGACCAATAAGGAGGTTTATAATGTTAAAAGCCAAACTGATAACAGATAAGTATTACGCAATTGACAGGATTGACCCAAGAATCTATGGTTCATTTATTGAACATCTGGGCCGTGCCGTATATGATGGTATATATCAGCCCGGCAGCCAGTTTGCAGATGAACACGGTTTCAGAAAAGATACTCTTGAGCTTATTAAGGAAATTGATGTTCCTGTCATCAGGTATCCGGGTGGTAACTTCGTGTCAGCCTATAACTGGGAAGATTCTGTAGGTCCGGTAAATGAGCGTCCGAAAAGATTAGAGCTTGCCTGGCAGGTAATCGAAAGCAATGAATTTGGTCTTAATGAATTCATGGACTGGACAAAGCTTGCCAACACGAAACCGATGATGGCCGTTAATCTTGGAACCCGCGGAATAGATGCAGCACGCAATATTATTGAATACTGTAATTTTAAGGAAGGCACTTATTACAGTGACCTCAGGCGGAGCCACGGATATTCAGACCCTCATGATATCAAGTTGTGGTGTCTCGGCAATGAAATGGATGGTCCATGGCAGGTCGGACACAAGTCAGCTGATGAGTATGGGGCACTTGCATGGGAGACAGGTAAAGCAATGAAGCTCGTCGATCCTGATATTGAGCTTGTTGTCTGTGGAAGCTCAGGACTTGGAATGCCAACATTTGGTGACTGGGAAGCAACAGTTCTTGATTACTGCTATGATACTGTGGATTATGTATCACTTCATACATATTATAATAATCACGCTAATGACTCCGCTGACTTTCTTGCTAACACAGTCGGCATGAATGACTTTATCAAATCAGTTGTGGCAACCTGCGATTTTGTCAAAGGCAGGAAGCACAGCAAGAAGAAGATTAATCTGTCATTTGATGAATGGAATGTATGGTATCACTCCAACGAAGCAGACAGGCATATTGAAAAATGGAGCCATGCACCTCACCAGTTAGAAGATGTATACAACATGGAAGATGCGCTCCTTGTCGGTGGAATGCTTATAACAATGCTTAATAACTGTGACCGTGTTAAGATTGCATGTCTTGCACAGCTTGTCAATGTCATTGCCCCGATAATGACCTCTGATACAGGCGCATGGAGACAGACAATATTTTATCCATATATGCATGCTTCACGTTATGGGCGCGGAACAGTTCTCAATACTATTGTTGATTGTCCAAAATATGACAGTAAGAATTACACCGATGTTCCATATCTTGACAGCTCCGTTGTCTGGGATGAGGAAAATGACACAATAACAATATTTGCAGTTAACAAGTCCCTTGAGGATGAGATGCTGCTTAGCTGTGATTTAAGGCAGTTTGGCAATGTACATATTAACGAACACATCGTACTTACACATGATGACTTAAAAGCCGTTAACACCGAGGCTGAACCTGATAATGTTACTCCGGTATGCACAGACAACGATATTAATGACAACAGCGTACTTACATTACTTCTTTCAAAGCAATCCTGGAATGTAATACGCATTGCAATAAAGTAATTAATCAGGTATCTGTCCTGTAAAACCAAAGCAGATAGCAATCTGTATGTAAACATACACTGCTATCTGCTTTTTATCATTGCATTACATTATTTTATGCTGCTGATATCATTGCATACCTGTATCAGATGTTACATCATCAGGTACATTGTCAGCCGGTTCATCATATGACGGCTCACTTGCAGGTGCCGGAGGTGCTGTTTCCACAGGCTGTTCCGTTATCACCGGCTCCGCTGTTACCATATCATCAGCCGGTACATTCTGGTCGTCCTCCGGTATATAATTATCATCATCTGTATCCGGCTCATTATCCCAGGTATCATCAGGTTCGTCTGTCGCTTCAGGCTTCTTCGTAGTATATGATGAGCTGTATGATTTATCCTTCTCTTCCCCTTCATACTCCGGGAATTCAATGTTTTCAAGGCCTGTATGGATCCCGCTCATAAAATTATGCCATATCCGTAACGGATACGTGTTACCAAGAAGGTCATTCACACTCTTAGGCATATCATACCCTACCCACACTACGGTCGTATAATATGGTGTATATCCGGCAAACCAGCCATCCTTCTTATCGTTAGTTGTTCCTGTTTTTCCGGCACAGGACATATTATCAAGTGCGTAACCTCCTGCAGTTCCCCTTGTAAGAACACCTTCCATCACGTCAGTCATCATTGCTGCCGCATTTGAATCATACACCTGTTCCTTTGTCCTCATGCTGTCATCAAATATTACATTTCCCCTCGAATCAGTAATCTTGATAATGCAGGTAGGTTCACGGTATGCACCCTCATTTTCAATCGCTGCGTACGCCGATGCCATCTCAACCGGACTTACACCATTGGTAAGTCCTCCCAGTGCTGATGCGTGGTTGTAATCTTTTCGGGATAATCTGGCAAATCCCATTCTGTACATATAGCTCATACATACCTTGGGTGTCAATTCCCCAAACAGATTCCATGCAACTGTATTAACGGAACGTTCAACTGCCGTTCTGACGGTTATGCTGCCCAGATATGAGCCGCCTGAGTTCTTCGGTCCATCCTTTATCGGAGCATCCTTGACAATATCCGTAGGTTTATGGCCTCTTTCAAAATACGGTGTATATATAATTACCGGCTTAATTGCACTTCCCGGCTGTCTGTAGCTCTGATATGCACGGTTAAATGTATATCCGTCAACTGACTGGTTCCTTCCTCCAACAACAGCTATAACCCTTCCGGTATTATTATTAATACATACCCCGGCTCCCTGGAACTTATATATCCCATCATCCGCTTTTTCTGTGTTAAATGCTAGTTCATCGTCTATCGCTTTTTGCAGGCTCTTTTGCTTCTTCGTGTTAATTGAAGTATATATCCTGTATCCCTCACGGAAAAGCATCTGCTGACACTCTGAATACTTATCACTGTACAGTTCGTTGTATTCCTCTTCACTTTTGTCTGAACTGAATGTATTCTGGAATTCAAATCCCTGTGACTTCATTATCGCACGGGTTGCACAGTACTGGACATATGTTTCCACATAATTACGTTTTTTGGACTTAGGCACATGAAGCTTGATATCATAATTATATGCTTCATTATATTCGACATCCGTAATCTTATCGTCAGCAAGCATCTGGTCAAGAATACGGTTCTTTCTCTCCAGCGTATTGCTTTTATTCGCTATAGGGTCATATCTCGTCGGGCTGTTAGGGATAGAACATAAAAATGTTATCTCTGCAGTATTAAGCTCCTTGCAGCTCTTGTTAAAGTAGCCCTTACTCGCCGCCTCTATACCATAATATCCGTTCGCAAAATATATGTTGTTAAGATAATACTCCATGATCTGGTTCTTGTCATACTTTTTTTCAAGTTCCAGGGCAATGAACATTTCCTTAACCTTACGTCTCCAAGTCTTCTCCGTGCTTAAGAAGATACCGCGTGCAAGCTGTTGTGTAATTGTACTTGCACCACGTTTTTTTTCACCCTTATTCTTAACCAGCTCAACAAAGGCCGCACCAATGGCCTTTATGTCTATTCCCTTGTGTCTGTAAAACTTCTTATCCTCAGTAACTACCATGGCATCAATAGCCTGCTGTGGTATCTCAGACAACGGAACATAATATACATCCTTATCCGCCTTCAATACCGCTATCTGTTTTCCCTTCGAATCATAGGCAAGGGAAGTCTCCGTAGCCCTGAATGTGTCCTCAGTGGATTCCTCAACAAGGCGTACTGCATCCTGTCTTGCCTCTCTTATCTCATCACCATACCTGAAATATAAGAAAAGGGTAATACCTATTGCTGCAACAATCATCAACAGGAATATAATCTCAAGTACAAGACAGAGCTTAGGATGCTTCCTATGCTTTTTTTTCTTTTTATCTTTTTGTGCCATTATATCACCAACCTTATTTGTACACTGATTAATACTTATACATTGATTAATACTTATACACTGGTCATTACTTATATACTGCCTTTACCAGTTTTATAGTATTACCAATAATAAGTAGTATAACACCCTGCACAATTATTAACAAGAAAAAGATATAGACAGAAGCAATAACCACAGCCGCCCCTGTCTATAATTAAGCAATTTTTAAATATAATCGTATAATTTATCTATAATGCATCAGTATTTTCCAAAATCCGTGCTGAGTGTTATCGAATCATCTTCACCAGCATATCTTCTTTTACTTTTAGAATGCTCATCATCAGCCATTGCATAATCTCCGTATGATGATATCTGCTTAAGCTTAAATCTGTCAATTGTATCAAGAAGATTAGTTGCCTGACTTGAAAGCTCTTCACTTGCCGCCGCACACTCTTCACTTGTTGCCGAGTTAGTCTGGACTACCTGCGATACCTGAACTATCGCCTGATCTACCTGTTCAAGTGCTGCTGCCTGATTATTAGAAGCCTCTGCAATATTACTTGTAATATCCACAATCTTTTCAACCTGTTTTACAATGTGGTCAAGCGCTACTGCCGTCTCTTCCGCAAGGCTTGTTCCTGTGCGTACTTTATTTATCGAATCCTCTATCATTGCTGCTGTCTCTGTTGCGGCCTGCGAGCTCTTGGAAGCAAGGTCACGTACCTCCTCTGCAACCACTGCAAAGCCCTTTCCATAAGACCCTGCCCTTGCCGCCTCAACTGCAGCATTAAGTGCAAGTATATTGGTCTGGAATGCAATATCATCAATAACCTTAATGATCTTGGATATATTCTCTGAGGACGCATTAATCTCTTTCATGGCCGTCTTCATCTGAACCATACATGCATTACCTGCCTCTGCATCCCTGCTTGCAACCTGTACGAGCTTATTAGCTTCATTAGCCTGCTCTGCATTGTCCTGCGTCTTGGCTGTAATATCCTGAATTGATACGGTAACCTGCTCTATCGCACTTGCCTGCTCAGTAGAACCCTGTGCAAGTGACTGGCTTGCTGCCGCAACCTGCCCTGCCCCTGTATTAACCTCAAGGGATGCCCTCTTGATCATTGACAATACATCATTGTTATCATCAACAACCTTCTTAAGGGCATTGCCAAGGATATCATTCTCAGAATTAGGAACAACTTCTATTGAAAGATTACCGTTTGCAAGCTCTGCTGCTATCTTTGCATTCTTATCCGCCGAAGCACCACACTGCCTGAAGTATTCCATGATGTCACCAAACTCATTGTTGCCAAGCTCCCTGAATTCAAAGTTTGAATCCCCTTCAGCAATCTTTCCCGAAACATATGCCAGCTCTTTTATACTCTCCCTGATGTTATGGATAAGTGCCACTTCAAATGCAATAGTAATAACAACACCTATCACAAGACACACACCCAGCACCGTACCAGCCTTATCCTTCCAGAACAGGTCAGAGCTGTTAATGTTCAATGTTGCCACATTACCATCAATATAATCCTGATATGCATTTATGCTTTTTACCAGCCCGCTAATTGCAACGCAGCCCACAATAGAACTGATTATGTTTACAATTACAGCAAATGAAAATCCCATCATAAGCCTTGTAGTTATCTTTATATTTTTCATTAAGAATTACCCCCTGTCTTACTTATCTTCAGCTTCCTCATCTTCCCGGGCCACAGGCGCAGCCTCTTCATCCTCCGGATCCCTCAGCAGTCTGTCCGGATCGATCATAAGCTTTACCTTATCGCCGACCTTTCCTATTCCATATATGTATCGGTCAACCTCATCCTGTCTCACTCCGATATCCGGCGGCGGCAGAATGTCTTCTTCATATATGTTAACCACTTCTTCAATCTTCTCAACAATAAGTCCAACCACAGTGCCCTTTACCTCAGTAATAATAATACATGTCCTGTCAGTATACTCTAACTGTTCATAACCAAACCTGAGCCTGACATCAATTACAGGGATAATCTTACCTCTTAGATTGATAAGCCCTTTAACATAGTCCTCTGTATCAGGGATATCTGTTATTCTCTGAAAACTAATTATCTCATTTACATACTTTATTGCTATTGCATAGCATTCCCCGGCTGTCATAAATGTCATATAACGGTCCTTCTGGGTATCCTCGAGCATCATCTCTTCATCTTTTTCTTCTTCAGCCACAATTATTCATCCCCTTTCGTTATGGTGTAAAAAAACCGGCAGGATCAAGTATTAACGCCAAACCTCCGTCACCTAGCTGTGTACATCCCGATATTCCTTTAATCTTCTTAATATATGATGGCATCGGTTTAACAACAATTTCCTGTTCCCTGATAAGCCTGTCAGCAAAGAGACATATTATTCTGCCCTCATTCTCCATCATAAGAATAGAACCATTTTCAATATTCTGTTCAGCATTATCAATATGAAACCACTTTGAAAGTCTGATCACCGGATAACATTCACCTCTTATCATAATACATTCATCTGGTTCATTCTCATGGATAAGCATCTCTTTTTTAACCTGGACAAACTCCTTTACACTTCCTGTCTCTATTGCATATTCCGCACCACCAACTTCCATGATCATTCCATTGATGATAGCAAGTGTAAGCGGTATCTTCAACGTGAACGAGGAGCCTTTACCCGGAGTACTGTCGATCTCAAGAGTTCCCCCGATTGCCTGTATATTCTTAACAACAACGTCCATTCCCACGCCACGTCCCGAATACTCTGATACCTTTTCCTTAGTTGAGAATCCCGGATATGTAACAAACTGGTAAACTTCTTTATCAGAAAGAGATGACTCATCCCTTTTCCCCAACAGACCGCTTTTACGCGCTTTATCAAGAATCTTTTCCCTGTTCATTCCGGCACCATCATCCGCCACTGATATCCATACCTTGCCACCCTCATTCTTGGCAGCCAGGGTAATCCGGGCTTTCTCCGGTTTTCCTGATGCCTTACGGTCGGCAGGAAGCTCAACACCATGGTCAACCGCATTCCTGATAAGATGCATGAGGGGATCTGAAATATGTTCAATTATGTTCTTGTCTACCTCTGTTGTCTCGCCCTCAAGCACAAGGTCAATATCTTTACCAAGCTTTCTGGATACATCAAATACAATTCTGTTCATCTTCTGGAATGTATTGGTAAGCGGCATCATTCTCATGGACATAATCGCATCCTGAAGATCAGATGATATCTTCATAAGCTGTGCCGCAGCCTTCTTAAAATTACTTAGCTCAAGGCCCGGAACATTAAGATCCTGGTTCTGAAGCACAACTGCCTCAGATATAACAAGCTCTCCAATAAGATCCATAAGCACATCCATCTTCTCAACATTAACACTGATAAATGACTGTTTGGGAGCTGCCTTATTCTTCTTTGCAAGCTGCTTCTTCTTACCCGGTGCCTTTGACTCAATTACAAAATCACCCGGCTTAGGTTCTGTATTTTCCTTTTTCTCCTCCTCTTCATGTGAAGCGAAGTCAAATCCCATCTGGTATTCTTTGGCAGTACATTCCTTTATGTCTATGTTCGTAATCCCTGACCCATCTATAAGACCCTTTATCTCTTTTGGCCCTGACTGTGTCTGTAAAAGAATCCTGAATCCATCCTCAAGTATCGTCCTGGCAGAATCTTCATTTACGATAATATCATCCGGTGAATACAACAGGTCCTCGGCTACATCCTTAAGGGCGTACACCGCTGTATATGCCCTTATATTAGCCATCTCCGTATCCTCATGGTATGTAATGACTATTCTGTAAAACTTACTTGACTCTGTTGCTGCCGGCGCAATATAAAAATGCTGTGCATGCGGAGGTGTTTCCTTTTTTTCGACCTTCGAAGCATCCCTGTTATCACCATCCGCTGCTTCACCTTTAATGCTGTTAAGGAAATCATCTATCTTCTTAACAAGCTCACCTGAATCTCCATCTGCAGCCTCACCATCCCTGATCTTGTCAAGCTCTGCCGATATAAAATCCCCTACCTCAAGGACATGCTCAACAAGCTGCATATGCGGAACATCATCAGGATGCGACTCCCTCAGATAAAAGAATACATCCTCTAACTTATGCGCAATCTTAGTTATATCATCAAACATCATTATGCCTGATGAGCCCTTGATCGTATGCATTATACGGAATATCTCATTAATTGCCTCTTCATCAAATCCATCCTCGTCCTTCTGCTCAAGAACTATATCCTGTAATTTTTCAAGAAGCTGGCTATTCTCAAACAGGTACATGTCTAACATACCGTCATTGCCCTGTTCATCTGACATAACCCGACCTCCTTTCTATAGTATATGCAATGCTATGACTTACAATTATGTAATCCCTACTTTATAAGTCCCAGCCTTTTCAGTGCATCTTCAAACCTGTCAACGTCAAGCGGCTTAGCCGAAAATACGGTACAGCCTAGTTCAAATGCCATCTTAACATGCTTTTCTTCATTAAGCACGGTTGTCATTATAATCTTAGCCATATTCTCAGGCTCAATATTACGGTCCTTTTCAATATCCCTTATTCCTTTGAGTGCCTGATACCCATCCATAACAGGCATCATAACATCAAGGCATATTAGGTCATAGCCTTCACCCTCATCAAGCGCTATCATGAATGCATCTACCGCTTCCATTCCATCGACAGTAACGTCGCAGTTGCCGTATTTTGACAAAAACTTGCTCATGTACTTTCTTGTTGCAAAATCATCCTCTGCTAATAGTATTCGCATATCAATACCTCCTGTTCTTTATTTGAATGGTTTTCTGTAAACCGCCGGCCTCACATACTCAAAACCCGTTCTATTTCTGTCAATATTTTCCGTCATGCCTATGAACAGGTAACCACCTGGTTCCAGTACATCATATACCCTGTTAAGCAAATCTATTCTTGTCTCATTATCAAAATATATCATAACATTTTTCATGAATATTGTATGCATTTTTTTCTTAAATAAAAATTGATCCATAAGATTGAGCTTTGAAAATGTAATCTTCTTTCTCAAAGCCCGGACAGCCTGATAATATCCACTGTCTACCCGTCTGAAATAACGTTCTTTCCAGCCATATGGAAGCATATCTATCTTTTCCATGGGATAAATTCCCCTTACTGCTGTCTCAAGTGCCTGCACTGACACATCCGTGGCAAGTATCCCGGTATCCCATTCACAGCTGTCAAGTCCAAAATAATCACTTAACACCATTGCTATAGTATATGGCTCCTCTCCTGTCGATGAGGCACCACACCATACCCTGAGATCCCTGGAATGCTCTTCCATGCGCTTAAGTTCCGGTAAGACTTCATTCTTCCAGAATTCAAAGTGCTCAAATTCCCTCATAAAATATGTATAATTAGTTGTAAGTATATCAACCAGCAGCTTATCCTCAGGTCCTTTTGGATTATGCTCGGCAGCATTCATTATCTCCGTATAACTGTGATAGCCAAGCTCACCTACATGGTTTTCAAGTCTTCCTTCAACAATTGACCGCTTATCCTTCATCTCTATTCCATAGTGTTCACTCATATACCTGGCAATTCTTCTGAATTCGCCATCTGTCATCGGATCAACCCTGTTAAAATGGAACAGATTACCTTCATCCTCATTATTCATACACATCTATCCTAATCTAAGCTGATTTTTAATCTTGACAAATATATCAAATATATCCGGGTCAAACCAGATTCCCCTCCTGGCACCCATTGCCTCAAGCGCTTCCTCAAGAGATATATTGTTACTGCCATTGGTATACCGGTCAAGCGAACGGATAATGCTCACAATCCTTGCCGACAGAGGAATATTTTTACCAGAAAGCCCCTCCGGGAAGCCTGTACCATCCCAGTTTTCATGATGATATCTTGCAATATCCATCACCATGCCACAAAACTCATTATCGACACTGTCAGGCTCAATCTCCTTTATGATATCTGCCCCAATACGTGTATGCTCCCTGTAGACTTCAATATCATGCTCAGTCATCCTGCCGGATTCACGCCTGTCAAGTATATCCTTTGATATTGCTATCATCCCTATATTATGCAGAGGTGCCGCAACCTCTATGTTCTCAATAAATGTATTGGAAATAACCTGCTCATACTCCTCACATAGCTGCATACTCTGTGCAAGAATCCTGCAGTTATGCTTCAGGTTGTCCATATGTGTTGCCGGTCTGTTGCTTAACCTGGCATTAATAACGGCAAGTCCGTAGAGTACCTTTTTTTTCTCATTCTCAAGCTTCTCTGCCTGCTCGTCAATAAGCCTGTTCAATCTCTGGTTATATACCTCACGTTCCTTCTGCATGATAAACATACGCAGATGGTTCGTTACCCTTACAGACACCTCAGCCGGAACAAACGGCTTGCATATATAGTCAGCCCCACCAAGCTCAAAGCCTTTAACAACATCATCTATACCCGAATATGCCGATATAAATATTACAGGGATATCTCTTGTATGTACATCTGCCTTTAGTATCCTGCACAGATCAAAGCCATCCATCTCCGGCATCGATATATCAAGCAGTATAAGGCTTGGATCACATCCACCGCCAAGAATATTAATTGCCTCCTCACCACTACTTGCAAGGATCGCCCTATGTCCCATTCCTGTTATGATCCTCTCAAGAATCCGACGGTTGGGAAGCATATCATCTACTATAAGGATCTGTTCTGACCCTATCTTAACATCATTAACCATTGCCATCCCCCTCCCCATCAAGAATCTGTGCCAGGTTATCACATGCAGCAATTGCCTTATCATGCTCTTCCTTACGTACAGCCATCTCAAGTCTTAGAACAGCCCTTCTGAAATACCCGGTCTTATCACCAACCATCTGCTTCAGGCTGTCAGCAAAAAGCTCAGCCTTTTCCCATGATTCCATCTCTATACATAATACAAGCTTCTCAAGTACACTCTTAACATTCTTCATATTCTGTGCCGTATCATTATCATCGTCATCAGCCTTCCTGTGCCCCATCATAAGACGTTCCTTAACCGAAACAATAGAGACGACATCATTCTCCTCACTGCTTACTATCTCACTCTCAGGCACCTTCACCCTGATTGAAAATGAGAACATGCTTCCATGTCCGATCCGGCTCTCAACATTAATGCTTCCGTGCATCAGTTCAACAATCTGCCTGCATACAGCAAGTCCAAGTCCGGTTCCGCCATACTTCCTTGAAATAGATGCATCCACCTGCGTAAAGCTCTTGAACAGCTTATCCTTATCCTCTTCACGAATACCAATTCCCGTATCCATGACCACGAAGAAAAGCTCAACGGTATCTCCACTCTGCTTAGTCTTAACTATCTGCAGTGTGATCTTTCCCATTGATGTAAACTTAATTGCATTGGACATAAGGTTGTTGATAATCTGCGATATATGGTATGAATCACCGATAACCCTGTCCGGGACATTCTCATCCATTGAAAATACGAACTTTAATCCCTTTTCATTAATTCTTGCAATATGTGTCTCTATAATGTGGTCAATAAATGTTTTAAAATCAAATTCACGCTCTTCAAGTACAACCTTACCCACTTCAAGCTTTGAGAAATCAAGTATATTATCAATAATCGTATTCATATCCCCGCAGCAGCGTTCAATGATGCGGAGAGTGTTATTAACCGATGCCGGCAGTTCTTCACCCAGTGCATTACGTGTATGACCAAGTATTCCGCTTACCGGGGTCCTTAGCTCATGTGTAATGTTGGCAACAAATTCATTCCGTTCCCTCATTGCACCCTCGGCATCCTCCTTAGTCCATGCAAACTGCTTCTTAACATCCTCAAGCCTTGTTATATCGATTGCGGAGCAGTAGAACAATCCGTCGTTATATTCACATATCCTGGCCTTTACCGGAAAACATGTATGGTTATTACGATACAGGGAAGTATATATAATATCACCAATAACATTATTCTTAAGTTCAACAGAATCTGCGGAGACACAAAAAACTCCCGGCATAATATCTGATAAGCTGACATTCTTAAAATTATCCTCCGAATATCCCGAAAGCTCTTCCATCAGCTTATTGACCCATACTATTTTACCGGAAGCGTTATATATGAAAACAATATCCATTCCATATTTTGTTAACCCAGACATATCAACCCCAGATTCATTCATATATCTGCCCCACATTTTTTTAATTATTTTTAATAATTTTACTACTTTTTTATTTTTTTTGCAAGTAATTATGGAATTTTATAGCTTTTATGTTATAATATACATCCGAGTGTTCGAGACCTTCCACTCGTAAAACAAAACTAAAGGAGACTATCAATTATGAAGGAAAAAAGCAAAACAAAATTCATCACACAGGCAGCTCTTATAGCTGCACTCTACGTAGTTCTTACGTTTATTGCCAATGCGTTCGGCCTTGCCAGCTATGCGGTTCAGGTAAGATTTTCAGAAGCACTGACGATACTTCCGTTTTTCACACCGTCAGCAATACCCGGATTATTTACCGGATGTATTATTGCCAACACGCTTACCGGATGCATGACTCTTGACATAGTATTTGGAAGTACAGCCACACTTCTTGGTGCAGTCTTAACCTACACACTGCGAAAGTACCAATGGCTTGCACCACTTCCTCCAATTTTATCCAACACCCTGATTGTGCCATTTGTATTAAGATATGTATATGAAATACCGGGCAGTATTCCCTATTTTGCACTGACGGTAGGCGCAGGCGAAGTTATATCCTGCGGAGTGCTTGGAATGCTTCTGCTTCATGCAATAAAGCGTAACAGGACACTTTACAGCTATTTCAGCGAATAACGGCTATGACACTTTATTTGAATATTATATTACTGCTTTATTGTACTATTTAATGTAGTTTTTATATTCTATATATGTTTTTTTCATCAACATATGGTATAATTTATGATAGAGATAATCAATATCTTGTTATACTACAGATTATAAGGGTACTGTCCTGTAATATGATTACCAGGGCAGCAGTCTTACCGGGGGACATTATGAAAAAGCTTATAACAGCCGGATGCGGCATTCTGGCAATTGGATTAATCACATATTTTCCGGCACTTTCTTCAACCCGTGCAATGGAGGGTAACGAATCAGACAGCTATGAATATGAATATTATTATAACGATTCTGAATACTGCGAGGGTGATGACATGTCAGATAATACAGCATCACTTACGGAAGATGACATTGCCACAGACGATAACCTCACAGCTGATGCTTTCAAGCTGCCGGACAAGATTGATACTAAGGCAAAGAGCTTAACAGTATTAGTTAATAAGGAATATTCATTACCATCATCTTATGTGCCAAAGGAGCTTGTACTTCCTGATGTCAGTTTTCTTGGTCCTGATGGCAACAACAAGAGGTATATGCGAAAGGAAGCAGCAAAAGCGCTTGAAAAGATGTTTAAGGCTGCAGGCAAAAAAGACAAGACACTGTATGGTGTATCCGCATACAGGTCTTATACAAGGCAGGCAGACATATATGCAAAGAATGTCAGGGAGCGTGGCCGCGATGCCACTAATAAGGTATCTTCAATGCCGGGACACAGTGAACACCAGACAGGGCTTGCGATCGATATCAGCTGTAAGCAGCTAAATGGTGCATTGTCAGAACGATTCGCTGATACAGCAGAAGGGCAATGGGTTGAGGGCAATTGCTACCGCTATGGGTTCATTATAAGATATCCTAAAAATAAGGAAGACATAACCGGTTACAGTTACGAGCCATGGCATATCAGGTACGTCGGTATCCCTGTCGCTACTTATATATATGAGCACAGGCTGACACTCGAAGAGTATTTTAATTATACACCTGACAGTAATTCCGACACGGGTATCATATCCGATGCGGCAACAGCCGAGAAAGTAACCACTGAAGATTCCTCATCCCCAAAAAAGGGGATAACTGATAAGGCTGGTCAGCATAAGTACGAATACTAATTATACGAGGTATATATATTGTGAGATCATTTTTAATTATTTTATCATTAATCATCATTTCAATACTCAGCATACCACTATATCTTATGGAATTTGTGATAAGAGCATTTAACCCACGTCTTTCACATAAGATTGCACAGAAGATCGTTGTTGGCGTGTTCAGGATGTGGCTGTGGTTCTCAGGCACAGAGTATACGGTCTACGGACTCGAGAATGTTCCAAAGGATGAGCCTGTATTATATATAGCCAATCACCGTTCATTTTTCGACATATTTCTTGGATATGCATATGTTCCCACGCTCACATCATTCGTGTCAAAGAAGAGTATCGGTAACATTCCATGCATAGCGCAATGGATGTACTTCTTAAGCTGCCTGTTCCTCGACAGGGATGATATCAAAAGCGGTCTGGCAATGATCAAGCGTGCTATCTCACTTGTTGAAAATGAAGGCTATTCAATCTTCATCTCACCCGAGGGAACACGTAATAATACTGACGAATTACTGCCTTTCAAAGAGGGTTCTTTCAAAATTGCAACAAGAACTAATTGCAAAATCGTTCCTGTATGTTATACTAACACAGAAAAGATTTTTGAAGATCATATCCCATGGGTCCGAAAAACCAGGTCAGTTACAATGGAATTCGGTAAACCAATTGATATAAGCAGAATGGACCGTGATGCAAAAAAGCATCTCGGGGTAACCGTCCGTGGCATAATCCAGGATATGTACAATGAAAGGAGACACTAATGATCAACACATCTTCAATAGCTTTATTATCAGCATGGAACATTATTCTTATCGTTCTGGCAGTAGTACTTGGAATCGCACTTGTAGTCCTTATCGTTCTCAGCATTCTTGGCAGAAAGATGCAGAAGAAGCAGGAAGCTAACGATGCGGCAATGCAGCAGGCAGCCCAGACGATGTCTCTTCTTATTATTGACAAGAAGAGAATGAAGTTAAAGGAAGCCGGTCTTCCATCGATAGTCATTGAGCAGACACCAAAATATATGCGTGGTGCCAAGGTTCCAATCGTAAAGGCAAAGGTCGGACCTAAGATTATGTCTTTCATGTGTGATGACAAGATTTTCCCTGTTCTGCCTGTCAAAAAGGAAGTCAAAGCTGTAGTAAGCGGAATCTACATCATGGATGTCAGAGGTTCACGTAACAACCTCGAAACACCATCAAAGAAAAAGCAGGGTCGTATGGCAAAGCTCAGAAGCAAGGCAGAAGCTACTCTCAAAGCTGAAAATGAACGTAAGGATGCCGAAAAAGGTAAAAATAAGAAAAATAAATAATCCCAGGAATATTTTCCATAACCAAAAAGAATCCCACATGGAGGATTCTTTTTTTGCATATGCAGTTTTATATCCTAAGCGCTGATTACCAACACTTAATATCAATACTCATCCCAGTGAGTGTATATCTGATCAAGCTTTTTGCGCAGCTCCCTTATGCGTACATATTGTCTGGCAGCGTACTCTTCATACTCTTCTT
>CAKSBI010000032.1 GCA_934437985.1 uncultured Lachnospiraceae bacterium | reverse complement strand
GGATTTGAACCCTCGCGCCGCGCAAACGACCTATACCCTTAGCAGGGGCACCTCTTCAGCCACTTGAGTACTTCTCCGAACTGAACTTAAAACTATATTTCCAAAATTATTTGGTTCATATTTAGATACTTTACCAAATAGTTTCATATTTGTCAATAGTTATTTATACATATTATTGCCTTTACAGTCAATTACTACGATTACAGGCAGGTTTTCAACATACATCTCCCTTATTGCTTCTGTTCCAAGGTCATCGTATGCTATTACCTTTGATTTTTTTATGCATTTTGATAACAATGCACCTGCCCCTCCGACTGCAGCAAAGTACACTGCCTTATTTTTTTTCATTGCATCTATTACTTCTTCACTTCTTTTTCCCTTTCCGATCATTCCTGTCATTCCCATATCAAGAAGCGTAGGGGTATATTTATCCATTCTGCTGCTTGTTGTTGGACCTGCAGAACCTATCACCTGTCCCTCTCTTGCCGGTGTTGGTCCAAGATAATATATTATCTGATCCTTTATATTAAATGGCAGCTTTTCATTATTGCTGACAGCATTATACATTCTGAGATGTGCAGCATCCCTGGCAGAATATATTGTTCCAGTTATATATACATAGTCTCCGGAATGTAGATTCCCGACTTTTTCTTTTGTCAAAGGTGTATCAATATATACTTCCATTATGTTCTCCTTTTTCTATATATTGTGTTTCTGCAATTATTTTATCCAAATCATAGTATGTATGCCTGTTATTTTTCTAAACATTTTCAGTTATCTATATTGTACGTGATACATGCCTGTTAACATGGCAGCATATATTAATAGCCAGTGGTAATCCTGCTATATGGGTAGGATATGTCTCAATGTTAATTCCAAGAGCTGTTGTTTTACCTCCAAGCCCACCAGGTCCTATTCCAAGTGCATTAATTTCTTCTAATAATTCTTTTTCTATTCTGGCTATATGGGGTTTGTCTGAATGCGAACCAAGTTTTCTGGTCAGGGCTTTTTTTGCCAGGTATGTACATTTTTCAAAGTTTCCGCCTATTCCAACCCCTACTACAATTGGAGGGCACGCATTTGGTCCGGCAAGCTTTACAGTTTCTATAATGGATCTTTTTACACCTTCTTCCCCATCTGCCGGTTTTAACATATATACCCTGCTCATATTTTCAGACCCAAATCCCTTTGGGGCAACTGTTATATCTATCTTATCTCCGGCTACAATCTCATAATGGATAATTCCAGGTGTATTATCTTTTGTATTAATTCTTTCTAATGGATCACCAACAACAGACTTACGCAGATATCCTTCTTCGTAGCCTCTTTTTATTCCTTCGTTAATTGCATCTTCAATTAACATACCTTCAATATGTACATCCTGCCCTATTTTCATAAATACAGTTGTCATACCTGTATCCTGGCATATTGGTATATTATCTTTTTTTGCAATATCCATATTCTGAACAAGCTGTTCAAGTATACGTCTGCCAATCTCATTTTCTTCAGATCCGGCTGCTTTTTCTATTCTCTCAGATACATCTTCTGACAATACGTAATTGGCTTCTATACACATTTCTTTAATATTATCAATAATTGTATCAGTATTAATTATACGCATACCATTATCTCCTCAATGTATTTATTCTTCTATTGTTGTATCTTCATTTTCAGTATCTTCTGTTATATCTTCTGATTCACTGTAATCACCCACCAGATCATCATATTCATCTGATTCGTTAATTGGAGTTCCGTCAGGGTTGGTATCACTTACTTTTGCTATTCCGGCAATAACAATATCTTTTTCAACATCAACATTCATAAGCTTAACTCCGGATGTAATTCTCTTAAGCTTAGATATGTCACTGACTCTGATCCTTATTATTATTCCCTCATTGGTTATAAGCAGAACTTCCCTGTGTTCGTCAATTATCTTGGCAGCTACAACTGAACCTGTCTTTTCTGTTATCTTATAACATTTGACACCCTTACCGCCCCTTCTCTGTAAAGTAAATTCTTCTATATCTGTACGCTTTCCAAGTCCATTTTCAGAAACTATAAGTATATCACTGCCCTGTGTATTAAGCTGCATACCAACTACTTCATCATCATAAGACAGATTCATACCAATTACTCCCATAGATGCACGTCCGGTACTTCTTACATCTGTCTCCTTGAATCTGATACACATTCCATTTTTGGTTACTAGGAATATCTCTTTGGTGTTGTCTGTTACTTTAACTTCAATAAGCTCGTCTTCCTCACGGAGATTGATTGCCTGAAGCCCGCTCTTTCTGATATTCCTGTATTCATCTATCCTTGTCTTCTTGATAATACCTTTCTTTGTTGCCATTGTAAGATATCTGTCATCATCAAATTCTTTAATTGGAATTAATGCAGTTATCTTTTCTCCAGGCTGAAGCTCAAGAAGATTAATTATTGCAGTTCCTCTTGCTGTCCTTCCCGTCTCCGGAATCTCATATGCCTTCATCCTATACACACGACCCATATTGGTGAAAAACATAATGTAATGATGCGATGTTGTCATAAATAGCTTTTCAATATAATCTTCTTCAAGGGTCTGCATTCCCTTAATTCCTTTTCCACCACGATGCTGGCTCTTAAAATTGTCTACAGTCATTCTCTTGATATAACCGATGCTTGTCATTGCAACTACTGTATTTTCACGTGGTATCATATCCTCCATTGAAATATCGTATTCATCAAATCCAATGGCTGTTCTTCTGTCATCACTGTATTTATCACGTATTATTATTATCTCATTACCGATAACAGTAAGAAGTTCGTTCCTGTCAGAAAGTATTTTCTTATATTCATCTATCTTAACCATTAATTCGGCATATTCTTTTTCGGTTGCCTCTCTCTCTAATCCTGTCAGCTTTCTCAGACGCATATCTATAATACTCTGTGACTGGATATCTGATAATCCAAATCTGTCCATGAGTCTTTCTTTTGCTTCTGCGGCTGTCTTTGAGCTTCTGATTATTGATATTACTTCGTCAATATTGTCAAGCGCAATAAGAAGACCTTCTAAAATGTGGGCTCTTTCCTCAGCTTTTCTAAGGTCATATTGTGTTCTTCTTGTTACAACGTCTTCCTGATGCTCAAGATAATACTTAAGTATCTGAAGTATATTCATAATCTTTGGCTCGTTATTAACAAGTGCAAGCATTATTACTCCAAATGTATCCTGAAGCTGACTATGCTTATATAACTGATTAAGTACAATATTAGGATTAACATCTTTTCTCAGCTCAATTACGATTCTCATTCCTTCACGGCTTGACTCGTCCTTAAGGTCTGTTATCCCATCTACCTTTTTGTCCTTATGTAATTCCGCAATCTTCTCTACAAGTCTGGCCTTGTTGACCATGTATGGAAGCTCAGTCACAATTATTCTGTTCTTACCATTAGGCAGAGCTTCAATATTCGTAACTGCTCTTACACGTATCTTGCCCCTTCCTGTACGATAAGCTTCTTCAATGCCTCTTGTTCCGAGTATTGTAGCTCCTGTCGGAAAATCAGGTCCCTTTATGATACCCAGAATCTCTTCTACGGATGTTTCTTCCCCCTGCTTTTCATTTTCTATTATATGTAATACCGCATTGATGACCTCACCAAGATTATGTGGAGGTATATTAGTTGCCATACCTACAGCAATACCGGATGTTCCATTAACAAGAAGATTAGGTATTCTTGACGGAAGGACGACAGGCTCTTTTTCTGTCTCATCAAAGTTAGGCGCAAAATCTACTGTCTCTTTGTTAATATCAGCAAGCATTTCCATGGATATCTTACTAAGTCTTGCCTCTGTATATCGCATTGCCGCTGCTGAATCACCATCCACTGAACCAAAGTTTCCATGTCCGTCAACTAACGGATATCTTGTTGACCATTCCTGTGCAAGATTAACCAAAGCACCATATATTGAGCTGTCCCCATGTGGGTGGTATTTACCCATGGTATCACCAACGATACGGGCGCATTTTCTATGTGGCTTGTCCGGTCCATTATTAAGCTCTATCATAGAATACAGAATTCTTCTCTGAACCGGTTTAAGTCCATCCCTGACATCAGGAAGCGCTCTTGATGCAATAACAGACATGGCATACTCAATATATGAGGTTTCCATGGTTCTTTTTATATCAACATCATTTACCTTATCAAATATATTTTCATCCATTACTTATCCTCCTGACTATATATCAAGGTTCTTAACAAACTTGGCATTTGCTTCAATAAATTCTCTCCTTGGTTCAACCTTGTCACCCATAAGTATGTTGAAGGTTACATCAATCTCTGAGGACTCTTCTTCATTGATTGTTACCCTGTGGAGAATTCTCTTTTCCGGATCCATGGTAGTATCCCATAACTGGTCAGCATCCATCTCACCGAGACCTTTGTATCTCTGGATTGAATTATTACCGTCTCTCCCTACTTCCCGGAGAATTCCATCCAATTCTTCATCACTGTAGGCATACCATGTCTTCTTGTTCTTTTCAAGCTTGTAAAGTGGAGGCTGTGCAAGATACACATATCCCTCTTTTATAAGCTCCGGCATGAATCTGTATAAAAATGTCAGTAAAAGTGTGCTTATATGTGCACCATCAACATCGGCATCAGTCATAATAATTATTTTATGATACCTGAGCCTGGATATATCAAATTCATCTGATATACCTGTACCAAATGCAGTTATCATTGCACGTATCTCATTATTAACAAGTATCTTATCAAGTCTTGACTTTTCTACGTTAAGTATCTTACCCCTGAGAGGAAGTATTGCCTGTGTTGCCCTGTCTCTTGCGGTCTTGGCGCTGCCACCGGCGGAATCTCCCTCGACTATATATATCTCGCAGTTTTCCGGATTCCTGTCACTACAGTCAGCAAGCTTTCCCGGAAGGCTCATTCCTTCAAGTGCTCCCTTACGTGCTGTCTCTTTTGCTCTTCTTGCTGCTTCCCTTGCACGCTGCGCAAGTAGCGCCTTTTCACATATAATCTTGGCAACACCCGGATTCTGCTCAAGGAAATAAGTAAGCTGCTCGTTTACAACACTGTCTACAGCTCCCCTTGCTTCACTGTTGCCAAGCTTCTGCTTAGTCTGCCCCTCAAACTGAGGCTCTTCAATCTTAACACTTATGATTGCAGTAAGCCCCTCCCTTATATCTTCACCGGAAAGATTACTGTCTTTTTCCTTAAGAATCTTCTGGTTACGTGCATAATCATTAAATGTCTTAGTAATGGCGTTCCTGAATCCGGTCATATGTGTACCGCCTTCAGGAGTTGTTATATTATTAACAAAGCTGTAGCAGCTCTCGTTATATGACGAGTTATGCTGGAATGCCACTTCTACATATACATTATTTTTCTTACCTTCACAGTACACAATAGTATCGTAAAGCGGTTCTTTTGACTTATTGAGGTATTCAACGTATTCCTTAATTCCTCCCTCATAATGGAATGTTCTTACCTGTTCCATTCCCTTTCTCTTATCCTCAAGCTCTATTTCAATTCCTTTGGTAAGAAATGCCATTTCTCTGAGTCTTGTCTTAATTGTGTCGAAATTATATATAAGTGTCTCGGTAAATATTGTTCCATCCGGTTTGAATGTAACTTCAGTTCCCGTATGGTCTGTCGTTCCAAGCTCTTTAAGAGGGTACATAACATGTCCTCTCTCATATCTCTGAATATATTTTTTTCCATTTTCTGAATGTATAACTACCTCCAGCCAGTCTGAAAGCGCATTAACAACAGATGCACCTACACCATGAAGTCCACCTGATACTTTGTATCCTCCACCACCAAACTTTCCTCCTGCATGAAGTATTGTAAATACTACTTCTACTGCAGGTATTCCGGCTTTATGGTTTATTCCTACAGGAATACCACGTCCATTATCTATTACTGTTATCGAATTATCCTCATTAATGGTGACAGATATTTTATCACAATATCCGGCCAGTGCCTCGTCTATAGAATTATCAACAATCTCATATACAAGGTGATGAAGTCCCCTCTCAGATGTACTTCCTATGTACATTCCGGGTCTTTTCCTTACTGCTTCCAGTCCTTCCAATATCTGAATCTGGTCAGCACCATATTCGTTGCTCATACTATACCTCATTTCTTATTGATTCTTTTTCTACAGTTCCATTAACAACTCTATATATATTATTAAAAGATGTATTGTTAATAAATTCTTCCAGACCGGTACATGTTATTATGGTCTGTACATCCTTAAAACACTCAAGAAGGTAATTTTGTCTGTTCCTGTCAAGCTCTGATAATACATCATCAAGCAAAAGTATCGGAATATCATTAGTCGTTTTTTTTACTATCTCTATCTCTGACAGCTTTAATGATAACGCTGCCGTTCTTTTCTGTCCCTGGGAGCCATATGTTCTCATATCCATTCCATTGACAATAAACTTCATGTCATCTCTATGTGGGCCATAATGTGTCATACAATAATTGATATCTTTTTCATGATTACTTTTTAGCTTTTCACTGTATTCTTCTATACTTACATTTGGTTCATAGATTACTTCCAGACTTTCTTTTCCACCGGTCAGTTTTTTACTGATATCCTTTGCAATGTGGTTAATGCTTTTTATATAATTATCCCTTGCTGTTATCAGCTCTTTTCCATATCTGATAAGCTGGTCATCCCATACACTTATTGTCTCTCTGAGACCCTCTTCATACTTTATCTGCCTGAGAAGATGATTTCTCTGCATAAGTACATTGTTATACCTGCTTAAATTATCTATATATATTCTATCCAGCTGACACAATTCCATATCAAGAAATCTTCTTCTTTCGGAAGGACCATTTTTTATAAGATTGAGGTCCTCTGGTGAGAAGAATATAATATTAACCATTCCAACAAGTTCAGCAGACTTTTTTATTGGAACACCATTAATTGCTATTCCCTTAGACTTATTTTTTCTAAGATGCATATCTATCCTGTGTTCTAACCCATTTTTTTCAATATACATCTTAATATGAGATTCGTTTTCTCCAATTCTTATTATATCCCTGTCTTTACTTCCCTGATGAGACTTTGTTGTTCCACACATATATATACTTTCAAGAATATTGGTCTTACCCTGGGCATTGTCGCCATAAAGTATATTAGATGTCTCTCCAAACTCTACTTCAACATTCTCATAATTACGATAATTGTTTAAACTGATCCTCTTAATGAGCATTCTTTACAACTACCTTCTCACCTTCAAATTCAATCACATCATTAATATGACATTTTTTTCCACGTTCGTAGACTACCTCACCATTAAGCTTTACCATGCCTTCTTTAATAACATACTTTGAGTCAGTTCCTGAACCTACAAGTCCTGCAAGCTTAAGTGCCTGTCCAAGCTTAATATATTCATCTCTTATATATATCTCTTCCATACATACATCTCCTACATTACTGCATTAAGTAACACCGGAACTATAAAGTACATATATGTTCCTTCATCATTTTTTATAAAGAATGGTGCTTTTGAATTAATAAAATATATTGAAATATCTTCATCATCAATAACCTTAAGAACATCCATAATGAACTTAGGATTAAATGCGATCATTATATCCGGACCCTCTTTTATAATCTCTATGTCCTCATCCATTGTTCCGATGGTAGAATTAATCTCCAGCTTAAGATTACCATCAACTATATTAAGAACAATAGGCTTTTTTTCAGAATCCCTGATAAGAAGTGTTGACCTGTCAAGACATCCGAACAATTGTGACTTATTGATCACTACTTTTGTCTCATAGTCACCTGACAGCATCTGATCTATTCTGTAGTATTCTCCTTCAATCAGCCTTGACATAACTATAGTGTCATCAAATTCAAACAATACATGCTTTTCATCAAAGTATATATTCATCTCATCTTCAATTCCGCCATTAATAATCTTAGTTATCTCATTAAGCGTTTTTCCGGGAATTACAACCTTTATAGAAGGATAACTTTCTTTTAATGTTACTTTTCTTATAGAAATTCTATATCCGTCAAGTGCTGTTACCCTTAATTCATTTTCATTAATCTCAAATAGCTCACCTGTCATAAGCTTACTGCTTTCATTGGTGGATATGGAATGAATTGTCTGTCTTATTATCTCTCTTAATGTAAATTGTGAAAGTGAAATTCTGCTGCTCCTTATAATATCCGGCAGTACAGGAAATTCGTCTTTGTTCCTGGAAGCAAGTTTAATCTCGGATTTTCCTGATTTTATAATAACCTGGTTATCTATATACTCAATAACTATATCATCTAAAGGCATCTTTCTTACAAATTCAAAAAACATTTTAGCCTCAACGAGAACGGCACCCTCTCTTTCGATTACGCCGCTAACCAGGGTTTCTATACCCATTTCCATATCGTTACCTGTCATTTTGATATTATCATTATAGGCTTCTATAAGAATAGATTCCAATATTGGCATTGTAGTTTTATTAGATACTGCTTTCATAACGATATTGGTACTTTTTACTAAATCATTTTTTTTACATATAATTTTCATGAGCGATAAACTCCTTTCAGGTTAATTCCGGCCATATATAAATATATAATTATATATTGGTAATAATAGCAGTAGAGTGCGTTGATAACGTTAACATCTACATTAAAGCATTGAAAACACTGAAAAAATATATGTTAATTAATAGTGTTTAATTATTGATTATCTTCATCAGTATATCTATCTCATTTTGTAAGCTTACGTCAGTTTCAAGTTCTTTTTCTATCTTATTATAGCCATGCATGGCAGAGGTTCTGTCTTTTCCTACTTTATCACCAATTTCACTGTATGAAGAGTTGGTTAGCTTTCTGCACATGTATATACATATGAATCTGACCTTAGCTATCTTTTTACTTCTGTTCATTGAAGTAATCTCTTCAAGTGATACTCCATAATGTTCTATAATGATATTAATTATATAGTCATTGGTAATCTTAACCTTTTCGTCAGTAAGAATAAGATCCTTGATATCGTCCATTGCCATATTAAGGTTAATATCACAATGCTGAAGCTTGGCACGTAAAATAATCTTATTGTATGCCCCTTCAAGGTCTCTGATGTTCGTCTTAATATTCTCAGCGAGAAACTTAAGAATCTCTTCTTTAAGCTTGATAGGACTCTCTTCATTCCTTTTTTTAAGAACGGCAAGTCTTGTCTCATATTCCGGTGGCTTGATATCTACAGGAAGCCCCCAGTTGAATCTTGAACGGTAACGGTCGTCAAGATGTTCCATCTGATTAGGGTGCTTATCACTTGTAAGTATGATCTGTTTGCCCTGTTCATAAAGAGTATTAAATGTGTTGAAAAATTCTTCCTGGGTTCTGTCTTTTCCTATTATGAACTGGACATCGTCCACCATAAGTACATCTACTTCCCTGTATTTTCTCTTGATGCTCTCAAGCAGTGTCCTGTCCTGCTTTGCATTACTCATGGCATTAACAATATCGTTGGTGTATTGTTCACTTGTAACATACAGAACATTAAGTGAAGGAGAGTTATCCCTGATGTAGTGTGCAATTGCATGGATAAGGTGTGTTTTACCAAGCCCTGAACCACCATATATAAATAATGGGTTAAATCCACTCTGGAGTGGTGATTCTGCAACGGCAAGGGCGGCAGCATGGGCAAGTGTGTTATTGCTTCCAACCACGAAGGTGTCAAATGTATTTTTTTCATTAATGTTAAGCAATGAGTCATTATTGGATTTTGCTGTCTGCAGCTTTGGTGTATCTTTTTTCTTCTCAAAATCAGAGCTGTTAACAAATTGTAATGAAAGATGGTATCCTGTTATTACTTCTATAGATACCTGTATGAACATTCCATATTTGTTTTGTATGTATTCTTTACTATTCTTGCCAATCTTTTCATCATCAATACATATAGTTATTATATTATCTTCTTCACTGACTGAGTGAGGTTTTAAATTAAGAAGCCATGTATCATAGCATACCTGGTTAATTGAATATTCATTCTTAAGATAATCAAGTATGTCGTTCCATTTTTCTTTTATAACTGTTTCCATTAAAATACCCATCCTTTATTTTCGCGAAGGCAACGAGCCAAATGCAGGTCGGCCTGCACCCTGCGACTACACGCTACTTCTCCATATTGCATATATAATATATATATTATATCAATTTTATAAATTTTTCAATATTAACTTAGTTATTATCTTTATTAACTTTAATAATGTGAATAATTATGTGAATATGTATATAATTTTACGTAATTGTTGATAACTATATATAATAGGAAGTAACTCATGTTATTCTACATTAATCAATCATTTAGTTAAAAGTTATTAACGGTGGATAATATGAGAATTTATTCACGTTAAGTGCCGGATATGATTAATAAATTCACATTTTGTATGAATATGTGTTAATTTATATCTTGACGTAGTAAATTAATTTGAATATAATGTTTGGTGATATGTTGTCATTCCAGGGATAAGTGAATTATCGTTAAGGAGGTGTATAGATTATGAAGATGACATTTCAGCCTAAGAAGAGGTCAAGAAAAAGAGAGCATGGTTTCAGAAAAAGAATGCATACTTCTAATGGAAGAAAAGTATTAGCCAGAAGAAGAGCTAAGGGAAGAAAAAGATTATCTGCTTAATTTTGTAAGGTGTGACATAGTAGTTGTCACTTAACTGATATTCCGGGAGATGTGATTTTGTTTATTCATATTAGAAGTAATAGAGATTTTCAAAGAGTATATAAGAATGGTAGATCCCTGGCTAACAGATATCTTGTTATGTATGTTATGAGTAATAACTCTGATGAGAATCGTATAGGTATATCAGTAAGTAAAAAAGTTGGTAACAGTGTTATCAGACATAGAGTTACAAGATTGATTAGAGAAAGCTTTAGACTTAATCAGGATTTATTCAAAACTGGTTACGATATAGTAATCATTGCAAGGGTTTCTGCAAAAGGAAGATCATATAATGATATTTGCAGCGCTTTAATTCATTTGGGAAAGATTCATAATATAATTAGTGATTGATATGAAGAATATATTGTTAGTTTGTATAAGATTTTATAGAAGATTTTTATCTCCGTTGAAAATTCAACCTACATGTATTTATATACCTACATGTTCTGAATATGCAGCACAGGCTATTGAAAAATATGGTTCTTTTAAAGGTTCATATCTGGCTGCCAAAAGATTATTGCGTTGTCATCCTTTTGCCAGAGGCGGTTTTGATCCGGTTCCCTGAAGGAGGATTTTTTGTAAATGAATGTTTTTTTGACACAATATGATGGTGCTATATTAGGACCTATAGCAAAGTTATTAGGATACATTCTTGAGGGAATATATTCTTTTTTTAGCATGTTTGGTATATATAATACAGGATTATGTATTATATTTTTTACTTTTATTGTTAATGGATTAATGATTCCTTTAACAATTAAGCAGCAGAAATTTTCTAAGCTTAATTCTTTAATGGCACCTGAGATACAGGCTATCCAGGCAAAGTATAAGAATAAAAAAGACCAGGAATCAGTTCAGAAAATGCAGGTGGAACAGCAGGCAGTATACAGTAAGTATGGTGTAAGTCCTACAGCTGGATGTCTTCCGATGCTTATTACCCTGCCAATCTTTTTTGCCCTTTACAGAGTAATATATAATGTACCTGCATATGTACCTCAGATAAAGGAAATATATGAGGGTATTATTAATTCGGTGTCGAATTCAGGAGTTGATCTTAAGGAATTTGTTAATTGTGTTGCTTCTTTTGTAAAGAATAGCGGAATAGATGGAACATTTACTAATGCTGACCTTTCACTTGTTACAAGCTCATCCCTTAATGGGGTAGATAACATTGTAGATACTTTGGTTAATGGAATACAGAATGGTGTATTTAACACGGAAGCTTCTAATTATATTGTAGATATTCTTAGTCAGTTCAGGGCAGATCATTGGACTGAGTTGATGAATATGGATATTATTAAGAGCAACCCTGATATTTTATCAACTGTAAGTTCTTCTTACGACCAGCTTAAGGGTATATATAATTTCTTTGGCATGAATATCATGGAATCTCCGGCATGGAATAATATTACTATAATTATTCCTATACTTGCTGTTGTGACACAGTTCATCAGTAATAAGATTGTTATGAGTAATACCACAAATAATAACAATGGAAATGATGCTGCTGCGAATTCTATGAATGCCATGAATAATATTATGCCATTTATGTCCGGAATATTTTGTTTTATGTTTCCGATTGGTGTAGGAATATACTGGGTTGCAGGTAGTCTGTTCAGAATTATCCAGGGAATATTCATTAATCTTTATTTCAATAAGGTTGGAATTGAAAAAATCGCTGAGAAGAATATTGAAAAGAGAAATAAGAAGCTGGAAAAGAAGGGTATAGACCCTAATTCAACTAAGATGCAGTCTATTGCTAATACAAGGACAAGTTCAATTAAGAATACTGCTAATTATAAGAATAATTCTAATAAGAATAAGAGTTCAAAACAAGAGTATTATGTTAACCATAATATTAACAAGAATAGCAGTATAGCAGATATTGCCAATATGCTTAACAGTAATTATGATAGTAATGATAGCGATAGTGATGAAACGGAGGAATAATTTATTATGTCAGAATGGTTAGAATTTACTGGCAAAACTGTTAATGATGCTTTAACAGAAGCAACAATTAATCTTAAAACAACCAGTGATAAGATAGAGTATGAGGTAATTGAAAAAGAATCTAATGGAATACTTAATCTTTTTGGAAAAAAGGACGCAAGAATCAGGGTTAAGCTTAAGAGTGATATAAAAGATAATGCACTTGTTTTCCTTACAAAAGTGTTTAAGGCAATGAATATTGATGCTCAAGTTGATATTGATTATAATGAAGATAATATGGATATGAACATTGACCTTAAGGGTGAGGATATGGGCGTCCTTATTGGTAAGAGAGGTCAGACTTTGGATTCATTACAATATCTTACAAGTCTTATTGTTAATAAAGAATCAAAAGGGTATATCAAAGTTAAGATAGATACAGAGAATTACAGAGAGAGAAGAAAAGAGACTCTTGAAAATCTTGCAAAAAATATTGCACATAAGGTTAAAAAGACTGGTCGCAATGTTGTGCTTGAACCTATGAATCCTTATGAAAGAAGGATTATACATTCAGCTCTTCAGGGTGATAAGTTTGTAGAGACACACAGTGAAGGTGATGAGCCTTACAGAAAGGTTGTTGTTACTCTGAAAAAAGGTGTTGAAGGTTCTTATTCATCAGGTGGTTATCATAAGCGTGGTAATTATCGTAATGGAAAAGGCAAGGGACGTTACAATGGTAATCGTCAGTCATATCGTGCTTCAAAGGATGATGCAGATACAACAACCAATACAGAAGAGAAATAAAATGATTTAATTTGCTGGCTGGGTCACCTCGTGACCCGGCTGGTTTTCTTTTATGGAGGAAAAATGTATGTATGATGCAGATACTATAGCTGCGATTTCTACTTCACTTGGTAATTCAGGAATTCATATAATAAGAATCAGTGGGAATCAGTCATTTGAAGTAATTAACCGTATATTTAAAAAAGGAAAAAAAATGTGTGATTTTGATGCTTCACTATCAAAGTCACATACTATTCATTATGGGTATATAGTTGAGGATAATTCTATTATAGACGAAGTTCTTGTATCTGTATTTCGTGGTCCTAATTCATTTACTGCAGAAGACACTATTGAGATTAATTGTCATGGAGGCTCTTTTGTTGTCCAGAGAATTTTAAAGGCAGTTATTGATAATGGGGCGAGGCTTGCAGCTCCCGGAGAATTCTCTAAGAGGGCATTTCTTAATGGAAGGATAGACCTGACCCAGGCTGAGGCGGTAATGGATATTATTAATTCTAAAAATGAATATTCACTTAAAGCATCTGTTAAGCAGATTAAAGGAGATGTTAAAAATGAGATTCAGCATCTCAGGGAGCAGTTACTCTCTAAAATAGCTTTGATAGAAGCAACCTTAGATGATCCTGAGCATTATTCATTTGATGAAAGATTTTATTCTGAGACATCAGACATGATAGATTCGGTCATTAGTAAGGTTAATCTGATTTTAAGTAAAAGTAAGAATGGGATTGTACTTAAAGAGGGTATTAAGACTGTTATTGCAGGTAAGCCTAATGTAGGAAAATCCTCTATAATGAATTATCTGCTGAATGATGAAAAAGCGATTGTTACAGATATTCCGGGTACAACAAGAGATGTAATAGAATACAGCGTTAGTATGGATAACGTTACATTGAATCTTGTTGATACTGCAGGAATACATGAAACTGATAATCTGATCGAACAGATTGGTATTGACAGGACAAAGCGGTTTATTGAGGATGCTGATCTGATATTATGTGTATTTGATTCTTCACGTTCACCTGATGATGAAGATATAGAGATATACGATATGGTAAAAGATAAACGTCATATATGCATATATAATAAATGTGATATAGATAAATATAGTTCTGATTATATAGATATAATAGGTAATACAAATATTATAAGATTTTCCACTAAAGAAAAATATGGATATAATGAATTAGTTGATAAAATTAATAAGATGTTTTATGATAATGTGCTTGATGTGGAAAATGAATTATATATTACAAATGTCAGACATATGGAATTACTTAGTAATACACTTAATTCTTTAAATATTATAAAGGATGGTTTAAATGAGCTGATATCAGAAGATATGCTGACAATTGATCTGTTGGATGCTTATAATTATCTTGGTGAGATTATAGGTGAGACAATTGATGATGATGTTGTTGATAAAATATTCAGTGAATTTTGTATGGGTAAATAGATGAGGTATACAATATGAGTAATACATTTAATACTATTGTAGAAAATTATGATGTGGTAGTAGTAGGTGCCGGACATGCCGGCTGTGAAGCTGCCCTTGCTGTTGCAAGACTTGGTTTGAAAACTATTATATTTACTGTCAGTGTAGATAGTATTGCAATGATGCCTTGTAATCCAAATATTGGGGGTACGTCGAAAGGACATCTTGTCCGTGAGATTGATGCCCTTGGTGGTGAAATGGGTAAAAATATAGACAGATCTTATATTCAGTCAAAGATGCTTAACAGGTCAAAGGGACCTGCTGTTCATTCTCTGAGAGCACAGGCTGATAAAAGAGAGTATTCGCGTAACATGAGGATTATACTTGAAAATACTGATAATCTGTATATCAGACAGGCGGAGGTTTCTGAGCTTATTATTGAAGATGGTATTGTTAAGGGTATTAAGACTACTTCAAATGCCGTATATTATTCAAAGTCAGTTATATTATGTACCGGAGTATATCTTAAAGCAAAATGTATATATGGTGATGTTGTTAATTATACCGGACCTAATGGTCTGTCAGCAGCTAATCATTTATCTCAGTCTCTTATAGATAATAAAATTGAGATTCGCAGATTTAAGACAGGTACACCAGCAAGAGTTGATAAAAGGACTATTGATTTTAATAAAATGGAAGAGCAGAAGGGTGATAGTTATATTACTCCATTTTCTTTTATGAATTATTATGATGATAATTTCGGTAAAAGACAGCAGATATCATGCTGGCTTACTTATACGGGAGAAGAGACACATTGTATTATAAAAGATAATATTGACAGGTCTCCTCTGTATTCAGGTATTATTGAAGGTACCGGACCGAGATATTGTCCTTCAATAGAAGATAAGGTTATGAGATTTGCAGATAAGTCAAGACATCAGGTATTTATTGAGCCTGAAGGAGAGTATACTAATGAAATGTATATTGGAGGTATGTCTACTTCGCTTCCTGAAGATGTCCAATATGCTATGTATAGATCTGTCCCTGGTCTTGAGAATGCTAATATTGTCAGAAATGGATATGCAATAGAATATGACTGTATTAATCCATTACAGCTTAAGTCATCACTCGAAATGAAGAATATCAGAGGTTTGTTTTGTGCAGGACAGATTAACGGCAGTTCGGGATATGAAGAAGCCGCTGCACAGGGTATAATTGCAGGTATTAATTGTGTAAAATATATTAATAATGAAGAACCTGTTATACTTGACAGATCACAGGCATATATTGGTGTACTTATTGATGACCTTGTTACTAAAGGCACAAATGAACCTTATCGTATGATGACTTCACGTGCGGAGTACCGTTTGATGTTAAGACAGGATAATGCTGACCAGAGACTTACACCTATTGGACATGATATAGGACTTATATCTGATGACAGATATGAAAAATTTGTTGCAAAAATGAATATCATTAATAATGAGATAGAAAGACTAAATACAGTATATGTTGGTGCAAATGATAAGGTCAATTCTTTATTGATGAAGTATGATAGTACACCTTTAACATCAGGTGTTACTCTATCAGAACTTATTAAGAGACCACAGCTTGATTACGCCAGGTTAGCTCCAATTGATAAAGTTATAGAACGTAATGCTGATGAATTAAGTGTAGATATTATAGAACAGATTAATAACATCATTAAATATGAAGGTTATATTGAAAAACAGAACAGGCAGATTGAACAATTTAGAAAACTTGAAAACAAACTTATTCCTGATGATATTGATTATGATAGTGTTGGCAGTTTAAGACTTGAAGCTGTTCAGAAGCTTAAACTGGTCAGACCCAGGTCTATTGGTCAGGCTTCACGTATATCAGGTGTCTCACCTGCTGATATCTCAGTTTTATTGATATATCTTAAAATGAAAACTTCTGTTAGAAAGGTTTGATTATATGGAACAATTTTTAATTGATTATGCAAAAAAATTGCATATTAATCTTAATGATATTAAGTGTAAGCAATTGATTCAATATTATAAACTCCTTATTGAATGGAATGAAAAGATTAATCTGACTTCTATTACAGATTATAAAGATGTAGTGGTGAAGCATTTTATTGATAGCTTATCAATTGTTAATTCTATGGATATGAACGCTGAATATTCATTAATTGATATAGGAACAGGTGCTGGATTTCCCGGTATTCCACTTAAAATTGTATTTCCGATGTTAGATGTTGTACTTGTGGATTCACTTGATAAGAGAGTTAAGTTTTTAAATATTGTTATTAAAGAGCTTGGACTTAAAAATATAAAAGCTGTTCATGCAAGAGCTGAAGAATTTGGACATTCAAATTATAGAGAGACATTTGATATATGCGTTACGAGAGCTGTTGCCAATCTTGCAGTTGTATCAGAATATTGCCTGCCATTAGTTAGTGTTGGTGGCTATTTTGTTGCGTATAAGAGTGCTGATATTAAAGATGAAATATTTGATTCAGAGATAGCAATAGAAGAGTTAGGTGGAGCAATAGAAGATGTTGATATATTTACTCTTCCTGATACAGATATTGAGAGAAGTCTTATACGTATATATAAGGACTTTGAAACACCTGATAAATATCCCAGAAGAAATGGTGTTCCGTTAAAAAAGCCTATCAGATAATGTTTCACGTGAAACATAGTTTTACACTAAAATTATTTTATGAGCTATATAATGAGATATTAGAATATACATAAGAAAAATTGTTAATTGAATTATGTGTCTGGAATATTGATAAACTAATTTTGAATATATTAGTATTAAATTAATTAATATAATAATTATTAAATCAATTATTATATTAATTAATCTGTCTTGAAAAATTACCGTAGACATAATTTAATAGAATAATTAGAAAATTTATATGTAATAATGTGTTGATATCTATTATGATATTCCATTGTGAATAATATAATTACTAAAATAAAATCAATAATATAATCAATGTTTCACGTGAAACATTGATTATATATATAGATGTAAAATGGTATTAATTATATAATGTTTCACGTGAAACATTATAAAAAATGTAGAAATATTGAATAAAAAGTGGTATAATGTATATATTCTATGTAATGTAAACCTCAGAGAAAGGAAAAATTATGGGCAAAATAATAGCAATTGCAAATCAAAAAGGTGGCGTTGGAAAGTCTACAACATCAATAAATTTATCGGCTTGTCTTGCGGAAAAAGGGAAAAAAGTATTGGTAGTTGATATTGATCCGCAGGGAAATACATCTAGTGGTCTGGGCATTGATAAAAATAGATTAGATGCAAGTATATATGATGTCTTGATAGATGAAGAAGATATACAAAATTGCATATATAAAGATTTGTTTAAGAATTTAGATGTTCTTCCGGCTAATGTAAATTTATCAGGAGCGGAAATTGAATTAATTGATATTGACCTTGAGGATAGAAGTTATGTATTAAAAAGTAAGTTAAATGAGGTAAAGGATGATTATGATTATGTTATAATTGATTGTCCACCTTCATTAAGTATTCTCACTGTTAATGCATTAACGTCTGCTAATTCAGTTATCGTACCGATACAATGTGAATATTATGCATTGGAAGGGATAAGTCAGTTGGTTAAAACAATTGAGTTGGTAAAAGAAAGATTGAATCCTGATTTAGAGGTAGAGGGTGTCGTATTTACAATGTATGATTCCAGAACAAATTTATCAGCGCAGGTAATCCAAAATGTAAAAGATAATCTTAATGAAAAAATATACGAAACAGTAATACCAAGAAATGTAAGGCTTGCTGAGTCACCAAGTCACGGTCTGCCAATTAATTATTATGATTCAAAATCAACAGGGGCAGTAGGCTACAGAAGTCTTGCGGATGAGGTAATCAATAATAATTGATAATATAATAATATATATACAAATATTTTAATATAAAATATGTATTACATAATATAAGAGGTGAAAATATGGCTGCAAAAAGATCAGCACTTGGTAAAGGAATAGACAGCATGATACCCGGTGCAGAAAAAACTACAAAGACAACTACAGGAAGAAAAACTACTAAGGTCGAAGAAGAGCCAAAGGAAGGCATTCTTATGATGGATATTAATAAGGTTGAACCTAATAAGGACCAGCCGAGAAAACAATTCAATGCTGACAGGCTTCAGGAGCTGGCAGAATCAATTAAGCAGCATGGTATAGTAGAGCCATTAGTCGTGGTAAAGCGTGATAAGTTTTATGAGATTGTTGCCGGTGAGAGAAGATGGAGGGCTGCAAAGAGTGCAGGAATTAAAGAAGTTCCTGTAGTGATAAAAGAGTATACAGATCAGCAGATTGTTGAGATTGCATTGATTGAGAATATCCAGAGGGAAGACCTCAATCCTATTGAAGAAGCAAGAGCCTATGAACAGCTTATAAAAGAATATAGTTTAAAACAGGATGAGGTTGCTGAAAAAGTAAGCAAAAGTAGGACAGCAATAACAAACTCATTGAGACTTCTTAATCTTGATACAAGAGTGCAGGATATGCTTATTGATGAGTGTATTTCAAGTGGACATGCAAGGGCTCTTCTTGCAATTGAGGATGGAGAAGAACAGTATGAGCTTGCCATGCAGATATTTGATAATAAGCTTAGTGTCAGGGAGACTGAAAAGCTTGTTAAGAAGATTAAGAATAAAGGTACTGATAAGAAGCCTAAGGAAGAATTAAAGAACACAGAAATATATTCAGGAATTGAAGAAAAACTTAAGTTACATATGGGTACCAAAGTAACAATTAACCGTAAAAATAATACAAAAGGAAAGATAGAAATAGAATATTATTCTGAAGATGAACTTGATCGTATTGTGACAATGATGACAAAATAATGGACATGATGGAGGAAAAATATTATGAATTTGGGAGATTATTCTTTAGGAAGCTTTCAGTTAACTGATATTCTTATACTGACAAACATTTTATTAACGTTAATTGTATTTATAATGATTATTGTAACAAAAGTTAAGTTTAGAAAAATACGAAAAAATTATGATGTATTTATGAGTGGCAAGGATGGTAAATCACTTGAAGAGGAGATGATGAAGCGTTTCAGATTGTTGGAATTATTGGATGAATCTGTTAAAGACATCTATTCTAAAATAGAGGCAATTGATAAGAACCTTCTTCTTACATATCAGAAAATGGGATTTGTAAAATATGATGCATTTAAGGAGAAGGGAGGACAGATGAGCTTTGTTCTTGTCCTTCTTACAAAAGAGAATAATGGTGTGATGATGAACTGCATGCATAGTAATGTTGATGGCTGCTATACTTACGTGAAGAGAATAGAAAATGGAACATCAAAGCTAACACTTTCCAAGGAGGAAGAAGTAGCACTTGGCCAGGCACTTGGCGAAAAAATGGAATAAAAAAAATAGGTATAAACGAAGAATCCTGATAATTTTCATTTTATATAATGTATTATCAGGATTTTTATTATACATTAATTGAATAATAATGTTATGTACAATATAATCAATATAATAAGAATAATAAAACAAAAGCCCTAGAACCGATAACTATCAATCCTAGAACCTTTAGTACACCTTCAGGGGCTCGAACCCTGGACACCCTGATTAAGAGTCAGGTGCTCTTCCAACTGAGCTAAAGGTGCTTAATATTTTCTTGTATTGTGTCACGCCCTGAACACAAGTGATATTATATAACTATATTCTACAAATTGCAATAGGAATATACTAAAATATATATAAATTAAATATTAATTAAAAATAAACAACTAGCAGCCCTTTTTTTTGTTATTAAGTATGTTACAGACTTCAACAAGAGAGTTTCTTATAATAACAAGCTTTTTGTCTAATTCCCGGTTATTACATGTTAAATTTGAAACTAAATTTTTAATGATACCAGACATGCGGATAATACCTTTAATAAGTTCTTATATATATAATATGCTATTATTAATATATGTTGATACATTAATAATAGCATATATATTATCTGTCTATGACCATCTCACATATAGGAACACCTTGGGACGAAAATCTTTCTTCATATTCAGTCATTATATTACCCTCATTTAAATGGGATGAGTGAAGGTCATAGGTTACGTCAACCAGATTCCATCCTGCTTCCTTAACCTGTTCAAGGGAAAAATCAAATAGCATTCTGTTGTCCGTCTTAAAAATAATCTTTCCATTTCGGGCTAAGAGATTATCATATCTGTTTAAAAACTGAACTGAAGTAAGACGCCTTTTAGCGTGGCGGTCTTTTGGCCATGGATCTGAAAAATTCAGATAGATTCTGTCTACTTCTCCTTCATCAAATATACTGTTGATATTTTCAGCATCAAAGCGTATGAATTTTAAATTAGTTGGCTCTAATACCGCTGCTTTTTCAAGGGCACGGATAAGTACACTTGAAAACTTTTCAATACCAACATATGATATTTCAGGGTTGACTGCTGCAAGGTCATGTATGAATCTGCCCTTTCCTGTTCCAATCTCAATATGAAGCTGTGAATCAGCAGGTCTACCAAACAATTCACGCCATTTACCACGCAGTAATTCGGGCTCATTAACAGCATATGTACAATTCTCAATATATTCCCTTGAACCAGGAACATTTCTAAGTCTCATAAAAATAATGCGACAGATGATTCTGTCTTCCTCCTATAGATAATTCTTGAATCAGTATACTTAATTAAAAAAGAGAAATCAACCTATTGAATGAAAAAAGTAAATCTAGTATACTTAAGATAGTTATGTGTGAAATTATGTATATAAAGGAAAGAAATGGAGTAATACAATAATATGAAAAGATTAATGATGTTCTTATTAACAATAATGATAGTTATTGGAGTCGCAGATGTTCCTGTACAGGCAAAAAATGAAAAATGGCCAAAGGGACCTTCTGCAGGAAGTATTACTGCTGAATCAGCTATTGTTATGGAACTGAATACAGGGACAATTCTTTATGATAAGAATATTGATGATAAGCATTATCCGGCAAGTATTACGAAGATTATGACAACATTACTCTGTCTTGAGAATGCTTCACTTACCGATACTGTTACATTTTCAAAAAATGCTGTTATGAGTATTGAAACCGGAAGCTCGCATATTGGGATTACGGAGGGTGAGCAGATATCAATGGAGGATTGTCTGTATGGAATTATGCTTATGTCTGCCAATGAAGCCTGTAATGGAGTTGCAGAGCACGTAGCCGGCAGTATTGGGGCATTTGTTGATATGATGAATGAAAAAGCAAAGTCACTTGGATGCAAGAATACCCATTTTGCTAATCCTAATGGATTATGGATGGAAAATCATTATACAACAGCACATGATATGGCACTGATTGCAAGCGCTGCCATGAAGAACAGTGTATTCAGAAAGATTACGGGAACTAAAACTTATACAATCCCAAAAACAAATATCAATAAGAAACGTGCATTATATAATAAGCATAATATGTTGTATCCGATTACTTATCCAAAATATGGATATGAATACTGTATTGGAGGTAAGACAGGATACACGAATATTGCAAGATGGACTCTTGTTACATTTGCAAAGAAGGATGATCTTGAGCTTGTATGTGTTGTAATGAAAACGGCAGGGCCTCCAAAAATTGAGCCGAATGAATATACTGATACGATCAAGCTTATGAATTATGCTATAGAGAATTATGAGAAGCATTCAATTAAAAATGACGTAACATCAGGCAGTGATGAAGGACAGTATTCGTTATTTACAAAATATAATAAAATATTTGATACTGACAATTCACCTCTTTATGTTGCAGAAAATGCAGGGGTTGTATTGCCAAAGGGTGTAGATATATCAAGCGCCGAAAAGACTATTGAGTATTATAATGATAAACAGATTACCGAAGGAGAGAATGTGATAGGTAAGATTACCTACACGTATAAGGGCAAAGAGGCCGGTGTTGCCGATATATTATATGATGCTTCAAGGCTTGATGATGAAATTCTTAACCAGAATGTAAGTGACCTGCTGAGTAAGGCTGAGCTGGATAGCAAGGCAGATGTAAAAGCTGAAGAAGATAAGAGCGGACAGGCATCCGTTACGGATGAGGCTAAAAATGATAAAGAGGGAGGGCAAAAGCAATCAGAGTCATTTTTTAATAAATTGGGTGTTTTAGGTATTATAGGAATAATTGCTGCTGTTATAGTAATTGTAATTATAGGATATTTCACATATAATGCGATTCAAAATGCAAGAATAAGAAAGAAGTATCTTGGAAAATACAGAAGATACGGTAAGAAGAAGAGAGGATTATCCTCCGGATTGTATAAGAGAAACAGAAGATTTGGAAGAAGATATTAATATAATTATGATTAAGTAAATATATGTGATAAATTATCAATGCCCCATGAATGCAGTGATCATGGGGCATTAATAATTTTATTAGCCTTATAAGAGATTCAAGGGCTAAAATAAAAAGTATTAGTTGAAAATAATTAGTAGCACTTTTTGCAGGCTCTTAATCCGGAAGCTTTGGCACTCTTCAGGGTTGATTTGTAATATGTTCCACGTCCGCAGGCATATCTGTGGTAACATTCACCGGTTGCCGTAACATAAACAGTGACAGATTTTTTGTTTGATTTTTTGTAAGATTTTTTCTTTGCGGTTTTCTTTTTAGCATCAACATGGACAACATTCTGGACAGGGAACTGTTCACTGCCGGTGCTGATATTAATTGGTCCGGTAATGCTAAGAAGCATCATAATACATATCGCAATAATCTTTGATCTGAACCTTTTCATCTAAAAGACCTCCTTATGTAATGTAAAAATTAGTATAATCATAAGACTATTATGTTACATTTAATGGAATATGTCAATAAAAATTGACTGAAAAAGTAACTGTATAAGTGGCTGATATGATTAATAAGTGATGGATAAAGTGAATAAACATGTTAATTAGTAAGTAGTTAATAACGTTAATAAGTATGTTGATAAATAATCTTTTTGTGTAAATATGTCGGATTATATGTTAATTTAAGGCAGGATTGTGATAGTGTGGAGCAGAACAATCTGAAGGAAGCACAGCATGGGATTTTGACCCGGGCATGATATAATGATACTATATATCTGATTAACAAAAATAATTATTATCCGGGTGGTTAAAAATGCATAATAAAGAATTGAAGATGAGATTAAGAAGTATCCTTAACAGGGTATGGAAGGATGTTAAAAATAATGGCGTATGTATAGTTATTGTGGCATTATGCCTGATTATAATTAACTATATATTTGGAACAGTGTGCCCGGTTGCGTTAATTTTTGGTGTACCATGTCCGGGTTGTGGAATGACGCGTGCAGCAGCAGCCCTGCTTCACGGCCAGCCGGGACAGGCAATGTCATATAATGCAGCAATATATGTGTGGATAATGTATGTGGTCTACTGGTTTACGGACAGATATATATTTGAAAATAAGAGAAAAAAACTGTCAACCGCACTGCTTATCATTGTCTGCCTGGTGACAATTACATACTATGTGTATAGAATCTGTATGGGAACATTAGTTGATGTTGAAGTGACTTTTTGTAGAAATTATAGTAAAATATGTGTAATTAAAAAATATTTTTATGCTTATGTTGGGGTAAAATAAGTATCAGCTGTACTGTTTTTTGGACACCATTTATGTAAGAATATATAGAAAAGGGGAATCAAG
>CAKSBI010000031.1 GCA_934437985.1 uncultured Lachnospiraceae bacterium | reverse complement strand
GTTTGAGAGCAGTGTAAATTCATAGGGGTAACAAACCGAACTTGGAATGCGCAGGGTCGTTTCGAGGTTTGAGAGCAGTGTAAATTCATAGGGGTAACAAACTAATTATCAGAATCAAACAACATATAACTGTGTTTGAGAGCAGTGTAAATTCATAGGGGTAACAAACGCTGCCGTAGGCTGTAGCCTGTAGGTGTTGGTTTGAGAGCAGTGTAAATTCATAGGGGTAACAAACAACTGTCATAGTGCCTTCTGGTGCATAGTAGTTTGAGAGCAGTGTAAATTCATAGGGGTAACAAACAGTCACACAGCCATCATATCCGAGGAACTGGTTTGAGAGCAGTGTAAATTCATAGGGGTAACAAACGAATACAAACAATATAAACAATATAAACAGGAACATAAGTATATATTATAAACATATTATAATAAAAGGCAAATTATTGAATGAAGTATATATATTAAAATACTATGATTGTTTTAACGTGTCTGAATATAAGGAGCGTGGACTGATGGAAGAAAATGAACTGTATATATTTCCTAAGCTTGCTAAAAAGAAGCTTAACCTTGCAAAAGAGACTTTCCAGACGGTATACATATATGGAATGACAGGATTTGGAAAAACTTCGCTTGTTACACATTATTTTGCAAAGCGGAATTATATTTACATTGATGCCAGGACGGCAATGTTGTCTGAATTTGACAATATTCCGGTTGACCAGGCGGACGGCAGGAAGAGGACAGTCGTTGTCGTCGACCAGCTGCAATTTGCGGAAGATGGACTTATAAGAGATCGTATCCTGCAATTGTTCAACAGAAAAGATATATGGCTTATCCTGGTATCCAGGGCGGTCTGTCCCAAATGGATGCTTGCACACCGGTTAAAAAGCCGTGATTTTATGGAGATTACGGAATCAGACCTTGCTTTATCACTAAGTGAGGTAGATAGATATCTTAAGAAAAAAGATATAAGGCTTAATTCCGAAGAGCTTATGATGCTCTGGCAGATGTCAAGAGGGCATGGGCTGAGCCTTAATATATCTGTTACGCAGATAATAACAGATTCAAGGCAGAGGCATGAGCCGCCAAGATATGACGAAGATATCTATGACCGGAGCAAGAGAATACTATGGGATTATGTTGAATGTGAGATATATGAAAAATGGGATCCGTGGCTTACAGAGAATACAATGTGCCTGTCAATAGTAGACAGCTTTGACAAAGAGCTTGCAGAGTATATAACAGGAGGGGCCTGTGTGGAAATGCTGTTAGAAAAATGTGTAGAGACCGGCAATTTCATATCTATTCATAATGGTTATTACTGCATTGAGCCTGAGGTAAGAAGAAGTATGGCAAGACGCCTGGAAAAAAGCTATAGCAGGGAACAGAGAAATGAACTGTATTTTAATGCAGGCCGTTATTATAAGAAAAAAGGTGATTATAAAAATGCCTTAAGTATGTTTGAAAAAGCAGGCAATACAAAGGGTATTATAGAGATACTCGTTGAGACAGGCAAGAGCCAGCCGGGTACCGGTTATCTGTATGAGCTGAAGGATTATTATCTGGCGATGAGTGAGGAAAATATCAAAAAATATGTTGAACTCATGGGTGGGATATGTATGCTGTATTCCCTGATACTTGATGTGGACAAGAGCGAATACTGGTACAGCCAGATTGAGCAGCTAAGCAGGGTTGAAAAGGGAAATGATAAGAAGAAGGTTAAAAGCATGCTTGTTTATCTTAATATCTCACTGCCACACAGGGGAAGTAATAGTATGGTTGGTATATTGAAGGATGCATGGAATCTTGCGATAGACAGGCAGATCAACCTCAATGATTTATGCGTGACAAGTAATGCACCAAGCAATATGAACGGTGGAAAAGATTTTTGTGAGTGGAGCAAAAAGGATAAGGAGCTTGCAAACAGCGTTGGAAGGGTAGTAAGCTTTGTACTTGGAAAACAAGGTGCCGGTCTTGTAGAGCTTGCACTTGCAGAGAGTTTTATGGAAAAGGGCGGGGATGATTACGAGGTTATCAGAAGAATTTCCAAGGGACTTATGCAGGCGGAAAATGGTAAAATAGAACAGTGCTTTGTGGGTGAAGGCCTTCTTGCAAAGCTTCATCTGCGAAAAGGCAATATTGATGATGCGAGGACTGTTTTGTATTCATTCCGCCAGAAGTGTGTAGATAAAAAAGCAGTGTGGCTCCTGCCTAATATTGATAACTGCTTATGTATGCTGAACCTGTATAGCGGCAATAGTGACCTGTATCTGGAGTGGATGGAGAAGAGTGCACCGGATGAAAGCCAGTCATTTTTTATTATGGAGCGGTACCGTTACCTGACAAAAATACGTATATATTTAATTCAGGGAAAGCACGCGAACGCGCTTAGCCTGATTGAAAGGATGCTGTATTACGCAAGAATGTATGACAGGATATATATACGTATGGAATGTGAGATATTGCTTGCAATACTTGAATACCGTACCGGCAATGAAAATTGGACAGAGACATTTCAGAATGTGTATAATACAGCGGAGGATTATCATTTTGTAAGGGTACTTACTGCTGAGGCAGGTGCTGTTTTAGAGTTATTTGAAAATATGGAGCTTACTGTCAGGGACAGGAATTATTATGAACGGGTAATAGAAGAGACAAGGAATATGGCAAAGTTCTATCCGGTGTATCTGAAGGAAGCTGCATGTGAAGAGACATTTAATGAAAATGCATTGCAGATATTGCGTTACCAGGCGCTTGGGTTATCTAATGAAGAGATTGCGGAAAAGATGCAGATAAGCATCAATACAGTGAAGTACCACTGCCGGGAAAATTATCAGAAGCTTGGTGTTAAAAACCGTGTTGCTGCAGTTGCGGAGGCACAGAAGAAAAATCTCATATAACCTCTGTTTCAGCATACTTGCATGAATAGATAAAAATGTCTATAATATATTTATGACTACTGATAAATAATGAGGTGGGTGGATGACATTTTTATTCTCACTAATAATGCTTATAAATGGTACACTGGGTTTATATTTTGCATGCAGTTATTTTTGGGATCCTTATAAAAAGTACATAGTGAGTAAGACTATTGCCATAATGTCACTTGGAAGTGCAGTATGGAGCTTTGGATTTGCATTCCTGTTTATTCAGACAGATACATTTAAGGCATATATATGCAGGACGGTTGGTATGGTCGGAGTATATGTTCTGTTAATATGCGCACAGATATTAATTGGATATCTGTCTGAATTTAAGACATGCGTCAAGAATTATTTTAATTATTTTTCATTTCTGGGTATTGTTGTGTATTGCTTTTCGGTTTTGCCCGGTGAGACAATATTTTCAATGACAGATGAGGGAATGGGATATAGATTTAAAAGCGGCTTTGCCAACAATATATATACATTATATGTAGTGCTTGTTGCTTTGCATATCCTTATTCTTATTATATATATGATGCGTAATTCTGCCACAAAGCGTAACAGGGCATTTGGCAGGTACTTTCTTATGATGGAGATAATTGTAGTATTGGGAATGACGCTGGATACAATATTTCCGTTATTTGGATATGAAGCGATTCCGGGAAGCTCAATAACCCAGTTCTGGGGTCTTCTTGTACTAATATTTGCAGTTAAGGGAATGAACCGTTCAAGAATAACTATTCCAAATATGTCTGAATTCGTATACCGGTCTATATCAATGCCGGTTCTTATGTATGATTCCTGTAACAATAAGATTATTTCCAATGAGGCGGCAGACAGATTTTTTGATATGGTAATCAGTGATATGGCGGTAAATGATGATACGATTAAGGAGCTGTTTAATGATACGGCAGAATCGCTGTTTTCCGGGTCGGAAGACCACTATGAAAAGTCTGTGGAATGTAATATTAATAATGCTTTTTGTACGCTTGACATCAACAGGATACGTGACGGTTATGGTGATGCTATCGGATATATTATATTTATAATTGACCAGACTGAACGTATCAGGTATATGAAATCACTCAGGGAAGCAAAAGATGAGGCTGAACGTGCAAACAGGGCTAAAAGCTCATTCCTTGCCAGCATGTCGCATGAGATAAGGACGCCTATGAATGCGATTACCGGATTTTCAGAGCTGCTCCTTAAGCTTGATATTACTGGTGAAACCAGGGAATATGCTGAGGATATAAGAAACTCAGCCAATAATCTGCTTGCAATAATTAATGATATGCTTGATATATCCAAGATTGAATCGGGAAAGATGGAGCTTGTGTGTGATAATTTTGAGACCAGGCATCTGATAAATGAGTGTTATCTTATAATCGAAACGCTGGCTGTCCGTAAGAACCTGAAGCTGTTTTTTGAAACTGATGAGGATATACCATCGGTACTTTATGGGGATGAGACCCGGCTCAGGGGTGTATTGATCAATATGTTAAATAATGCTGTAAAGTATACAAGAGAGGGAAGTGTTACATTACGCAGTAAGCTGCTGGGTATAAATGGCACTGATGTTTCGTTAAGATTTGAGATAGAAGATACGGGGATTGGGATTAAGCCGGGTGAGGAAGTGAAAATATTTGAAAGCTTTTCACAGATAGATAAAGAGCTTAACCGGGGAATAGAGGGAACCGGTCTTGGACTGGCCATTGTTAAAGGTTATGTTGAATTAATGGGTGGAAAAGTCTGGGTGGAAAGCGAATATGGTAAAGGCTCAACATTTATCGTGGAGCTTACCTTACCTGCTGCGGACAAGTCACCGGTAGGACATTTTGATGTTAAGCCGGAGACAGCTGCGAAGTCTTCCATTGGCAATATTAATGTAAATGGAACGAAAATTCTTGTAGTAGATGATAACCTTATCAATATGAAGGTTATATCAAGAAGCCTTAAGGTATATGGCTTTGATGTCCACAAGGCATTCAGTGGCATGCAGGCTGTGGAGCTGTGCAGATACACCCATTTCCCTATCATTCTAATGGACCACATGATGCCTGAAATGGACGGTGTGGAAGCAATGAAACGGATAAGGGGGCTTGATGATTATTATGCGGCCGGTGGTGAGGGTAAGATTATTGTACTTACGGCTAATGCAATAAGTGGTATCAGGGAGAAGATGCTTGAATATGGATTTGATGAATATCTTAGTAAGCCTGTAGATTATAAGATGTTTGAGGAGTTGATTTTGTCATATAGTATAGGGGGTGTATGTCATGAAGACTCTTATTGAATTGTTTGATTACTGCCAGCTTAATAATGTTGCAGGGGTATTGAAGTACAGGCCGGAGCGCGTTGTGTATGTGGGCTTTAAGCGTATCATGACAAAGAAACGCAAGCGTGATATTGAAACGTTTATCACAGCAAATAATATGAAGGTCAGGATAGAGTATGTGCGTCTTCCTGAATATGACCTTGACTGTATTGTGGATATCCTCAGTGATATTGTAGAAAATAATAAAGAATGCTGTATAGATGCATTAGGAGGCAGGGAGCTTGTTCTTATTGCAATGGGGATTGTTGCCGGAAAGTATCATATACCGCTTATCCAGACTAATATTATGACAGGTAAGATGATTAAGTTCCGCAATGCGGATACACTTGAGGATAATTTTGATAATTCAGATATTGCCCTTACGGTAGCTGACCTTGTTAAACTTAATGGTGGTGCCGTTATTAAGTCAGAGGATCAGGGCTGGGATTTTAATGAACAGTTTATTGATGAAGTGCGCAGGATGTGGAAGGTATGCAGTAATAATGCACTGCTGTGGAACCGGCAGTGTAATATGTTTGGGGTTATGGATTCCCACGGAACCTGTGATGAGAATGGTGTATACAGTGTGAGCCTTACGGAGATAAAGCGCAGGGGCTATGATATTATGCATGAGCGTGGGATAATTGACGGTCTGTGTGATGAAGGCCTGATAAGGAATTTCTGTATATATGGGGATTATATTAATTATTCATACAAGAACAGGCACATAAGAAAGTGTCTGCTTAAGGCCGGTAACCTTCTTGAAATGTATGTGTACATAACTGCAATGGATATTAATAAGAGGTACAATGGTATCTATAGTGACATCAGGTCAGGGGTTACACTTGACTGGGATGGTGTAATACATGAGGATATGAAGGATTATGTTGAGACAAGAAATGAAGTAGATATATTTATCATGAAAGGAATGCGTCCGGTTCTTATATCATGCAAGAATGGAAGTGTGAATAAAGAAGCGTTATACGAGCTTGATACGGTCGCATCAAGATATGGCGGTGACTATTCCAAGAAGATTCTTGTAACGTCGTACATAGCCACAAGCCAGAAGCAGAGCCGGTATATTCTCGCAAGGGCAGCGGATATGGGAATCAGGGTTATCAGCGGGGTCGATTCCATGAGCCATGATGAGTTTATTGAAGCACTTTATAAGGTTACAAGATAGATTGCCTGAATAATCAGAAGAGGACGCTCATATATCATTATGAGCATCCTTTTTTGGTCTTTAATAATGATAATTACTAATATTCTTGAATTATGCAGTGGACTTGCCCTGTTTTTGTATGGGATGAACGTGATGGGCGACAGTCTTATGCTTATTGCAGGTGAACGTATAAAATATATATTAAGGCGTATTTCATCACACAGACTTGCTGCAGTTATATTTGGTGCGCTTGTAACAGCGGTTATCCAGTCTTCATCAGCGGCAACAGTTATGACTGTGGGGCTTGTAGAAGCAGGAATTCTTTCGCTGGGGGATTCTGTTGCAATTATTATGGGGGCTAATGTTGGAACTACGGTAACGTCATGGTTGTTTGCGGCTGCAGGGGTTTCACATAACAGTGAGTGGATGGGACTGCTTGAGCCTGGTGTTATTGTGGCTGTACCACTGCTGGCCGGTGTGGTATCTGTTCTGGTATCGCATGACCAGGGGCGTATTAATACCGGAAATGCAATTGCAGGATTCGCGATTCTTATATATGGAATGGAGATGATGACAGCAGCCGTAAGCCCTCTTGCAGGTGAACGGTGGTTTACTTCGCTGCTTACCCTGTGTGGTAATCCGCTGTATGCGGTGCTTGCCGGTACATTTATAACAGCTGTTATCCAGAGCTCATCGGCATCTGTTGGCATACTGCAGGCATTGTGTATTACCGGAAATATATCTTATGATGTTGCTATACCGGTAATAATGGGGCAGAATATCGGAACATGCATAACAACTATGCTGTCGGCAGCCGGAGGCTCTGTCAATGCAAAGCGTACAGCCGTTATACACCTGTATTTTAATATTATTGGTACAGTGGTGTTCATGGCGGCATGGTATGCTTTAAAATATACGCCGGCAGCGGGTATTCTGCCTGAAAATGCGGATGCTGCCGGTATTGCATCAGTACACAGTATATTTAACTTAGCATCAGTTATTATCATGTATCCGTTTACAGGGTGGCTTGTGAAGATAGCGCAAAGAACAGTCAGATAAAACTAACTTTTATAGACAACTTATGAACATATATAGTATAATCAGGTTATTACAGCCGGATATCTGAAATAATGAAAGGCCAGTATAATTTACAGGAGGACATATTTTATGAAAAAGACAATTAAGCTGAGGCTGATTACTGCTGCAGTAGGCCTTGCAATGGCTGCCGGCATGGTATATGCCGCAGGGAATCAGAAAGCGGGTGCTGCCCGGAAGGCAAAGCCGGGCTTCACTAAGGTAAAGCTTATGACCGGACAAAAGAAGAAGATTACAATTAAGAATAAGGCAAAGAAGGCTGTATATATATATAGGTCTTCTGCCGCAGGGAAGGTGGCAGTCAGCAGATCCGGCGTTATCACAGCAAAAAAAGCGGGTAAGGCTACGATTATTGTAAAGCAGAAGCTTAAGAAGAAGATTACAACTATAGGTAAGATTAAGGTTACCGTAATTAGGAAAAACAGCAATAATATTACTACTGATGCAGCCGCTGCCCAGCCTGTCCGGACAGCACAGTCTGCTGTTACTCCGGCAGTACAGGTGACCGCAGCTCCCGGAGCGCAGGCAACAAAAGCTCCGTCATCTGATCCAGCTGCAACACCGGAGCCGACGGCAACACCGGAACCAACGGCAGATCCGGTTCTTGCACCTTACACTAAGGAAGTATTTTCAATCAACATGGATAATACGGAAAAGTATACCGTTAATGGTGCTGAATGTGATGTGGAGATGCAGTATTTTGATGCAGAAGTTAAGGGAGAGTACTTTAACGGTGGTCTTTTAAGGGATAAGGAAAGCTCAATTGTAACTAAAAGCTATAAGGATGGAAGGACTGTAATGTGCGGCAGATACATTCTTAAGGGAAAGAATAAGGATGGCAGTGACTGCAGCATTTTCATTGAAGACAACAGTATTGAAGTCAGGGACAATATGATAATTACCAGACCGGTTATAATTACACAGGATAGTGGGCTTAGCTTCCTGCAGACAGCAGATGTCCAGGGCCGGATCGTTACAGGGGAAGATGGCACAAGAACGCTTAGTATTATGTGGAATGAAAATAATACTGATCCGGTTCCGTTTCCGGAAGTGGTAAATCCCGATAATACGAGAGATTATTCAAGAGAATTATTTACATTCACCATTGGAATCGGAGCATCTGACGAGGTAAAGGGAGCTGATGGTGTAACCTCATCAATGATTAACTTCACCTGTACTTCTGACTGCGATGCATTCAAGGGCAGGGGTGTATCTAATTTTGTTGATACAAGAATGCAGTTCCCGGGACAGGTTCAGACATTATCAGCACGCTACATTATGGAGGGGACTGATGAAGATGGTAAAGAATGTAAAATGTATGTGGAAAATAATGGAATTGATAATAACGGAATGGTAACAGAACCGGTTATTATTACAGATAATCCTAAATGGGCATTTGTTGAGACTGCGCCCCTTCATGGAACAGTAAGCTGGTCGCCGTCACTTACTATCCATATGTGGACGACACCTGACGCAAAGTAAAGAATCGGAGGTTATTATTATGAATATACATATATTTAAAAGGGGAACGGCTTCTGTGATGGCACTGGCATTGGTACTTACGGCAGGGGTAACACCTGCGGAGGCAAAGGCAAAGAAAGCAAAGCTTGTTACAAAGAAGCTTGTTTTAAATGAATCAGCAAAGAAGAGTATTATTATCAGGAATAAGAGCAGGGCAGCGAAGTATTCGTTCAGGTCTGCAAAGGCAAAGATAGCAGCCGTAAATAAAAAAGGAGTTGTTACCGGAAAAAAAGCCGGTAAGACTTCGGTCACTGTAACAGAGATTGTGAAAGGCAAGAGGAAGAAAATGGGGAAAGTAAATGTAACTGTAAAACCTGCAAAAGTACAGGAAACTGTAAGCCCGGGTGTTTCAGGTACAGTGGCACCAACAAGTGTACCTGCAGTATCACCAACACCTGTACAGACACCTGCCGGTAATGGTCAGAATGAAGTGGCGCCATCACCGGCTGCTGAGCAGACAATGAAGCCGGTAGTATATCCTGAGGAGCATGATGCACCTGCCGGATTTGATTCCAAAAGGGATGATGTCCGGTATGGGTCTGTTAACAAGATTACCTATTATTCTTCTGTAACAGGTAAGACACGTAAGGCTAACGTTATTCTTCCGGCGGATTATACTACTGACAAAAAGTACCCTGTTTTGTATCTCCTTCATGGAATAGGTGGTAATGAGGATGAGTGGCTGACAGGTAACCCGAATGAGATTGTCAGTAATCTTGTTGCTGATGGGGAAGCAAAGCAGATGATAATTGTAATTCCTAATGTAAGGGCAGGGGAGGATGATGCATATCATAATGATACAGCATTTTCGCTTGAGCATTATGCTAAGTTTGATAACTTTATCAATGACCTCAGGGTGTGTCTGATGCCATATATGGAGGATTCATATTCAATTGCATCAGGACGTGAAAATACTGCAATAGCAGGTTTGTCAATGGGTGGCCGCGAGTCACTTTATATTGGTATTAATATGATTGAAAGCTTTGGATACATTGGTGCCTTCAGTCCGGGATATGGTGTATTTGAATATGAGGCAAATGGGGTGCATGAGAATGGTCTGTTTACAAAGGATACATTGACTATTGCAGATGAAAAGTATAAGGATTCAACAGTACTTATGATCATCAATGGAATATCAGAGGGAGGCCATGATTCGGTCGGCGGGGCATGTGATGATGCGCTTACAGCTAATGGAATTAACCACTGGTATTATACAACAGAAGGGGCGCATGATTTTAAAACATGGAAAAATGGCCTGTATAACTTTGCAAAGCTGTTATTTTAGTTAACTGATTTACTTCTTGAAACAATATACCGAGTGTGCTATTATATATCATTGTTATGAGCATCTGTTACCGCCATCAGGTTGGAACATGGAATCGGGTGAGAGTCCCGGCGAGTCGGTCACTGTGATGAGGTCTGTGAACCTATAAGTCAGATACATGGGTGCAGATGGTTGTTTTTGCCGGAACCGAAAACAGCGTAGGCATGGCTTGTTTAGGTACGGTTATATCTGCATATTTACTGTGGTATATGCAGATGTAACCTTTTTTTCTGGCGTATTTAAGCTTTATAAATAATACAAAAGGAGACAAGACAGTGGAGAGGACAAAAAGAAAAATGACAAAAAATAGCACAAGAAAGAAGCTGTTATCATTGCTGCTTGTATTTGCAATGGTGATTACTGTATTCAGACCTGTAAGCAGTGATGATGCCAGGGCAGCATCTAAACAGTGGGGGGGATATGTATATCTCACGATTGAGAAGCTTACCCTGGGTCAGGGATGTATAGAAGAGCCGGTTAAGGTTCCTGTATACAAAAAAGAGACTATGGAAGAGCTTGTACAGAGGGTGTACGGCTCAAAGCTTTTATTTACAGAGACAGAATATGGTCCATATCTTTCAGGTGTTGTAGATAATGGTGAACCTGAGGGGTGGAAGACATCTGATATTCCAAAGGCAGTTACTGACGCTATTGACAGTGATGTGAATTGTACATTAGGCGGAAGAAAGCTTGCTGATACTCTTGGAGAGGGAGATTATACTTCACAGGGAGGCTGGACAACAAGTCTTAACAATGCCAGCCTTGTGACAGGAATGTCAGGTTACGCATATGGTTCAGGTGACAACCAGTATTCTGACGGAGATGTTATCAGAATTCAGTATACGGTATATGGCTGGGGTGCGGATACTAATACAGCATGGAGTAATCCGTTATATGATTTCCCTGACAAGGACAGGCTTGTAAAGGTTCTTGCTGATTATACAGGAGACAGGACTGCTCCTGATAATGAGTATAAGGCAGCGCTTGATGTATTCAACAAATGGGATGCAGCTAAGGCAGAGGTTGATACTGCCTGTGATAACCTGGCTGCCCTTAATAAGCAGAGAATGACTGCAGCAGCAACAGCTTATACTGAAAGTGCGGTTAATTATATCCATTCAACATTTGATAATAAGGTTCCGGCATACAACAGTGAGTGGGGTATCATGACGCTTGCAAGGGCCGGCTACGTGGATAAGGAGCTTTATACAGCATATTACAAGGGTATCATAGATAAGTTAAGGCAGTTTGACTGTAATTACTTCCTTGTTAAGGAGGGTGCAACACCTAAAAGTACAGACAGTGCGCGTGTGATCATTGCAATGTCAGCTATTGGGGCTGATGTTACTGACATTGCAGGATATAATCTGATAGAGCCTCTTTCTGATTATGATTTTGTAATTAAGCCGGGACTTAACGGAGCAGTATATGGACTTATTGCACTTGATACCAGGTCATATGATATTCCTGCTGTAGAAGAGGGAAAGACACAGACTACAAGGGAAAAGCTGGTTGACTATATTCTTACAAGCCAGGTGGCGGCAGGTGGATGGAATTATTCAGCATCAGCTACTGCAGCTGATCCGGATATGACATCAATGGCAATATGCGCACTTGCACCTTATATGAATAGTAATGAGGATGTTAAGACAGCAGTAGAAAAAGCTGTAACTGTACTTGAAGGTATGCAGAGATATGATGGCGGATATGCTTCATATGGTGCAGCTACCGCAGAAAGTGTGGCACAGGTCATTACGGCACTCAGCACATGCAGGATGATAAGTGTAAAATGCGTTAATGATAATGCTAATCTCCTTGGTGGCCTTATGATATTTGCCAAGGGTGACGGTTCATTTGCACATGCTATTGAAGGTACGTCAAATGCGATGGCATCACAGCAGGCAACATATTCACTTGTTGCATATAACAGGGCAGTCAGTGATAAATGTGGTCTGTATGACATGACAGATGTGTTATCACCAATGTATAATAAGGAACAGATAGATGATTACTCAAAGCCTGCAGCAACAGCAACACCTGCAGCAACAGAAACACCAGCAGCAACAGCAACACCTGCGGCAACAGAGACAACTACAGCAACAGAAACACCAGCGGCAACAGAGACACCTGCGGCAACAGAAACACCAGCGGCAACAGAGACACCTGCGGCAACAGAAACACCAGCGGCAACAGAGACACCAGTGGCAACAGAGACACCGAATGCAACATCAACACCGGAGCCAACCGCAAAGCCGACAGCGGCTCCAACTGCCGTGCCAACCGTTATTCCGACAGCCGCACCAACGACAGAACCGGCTGCTGTATCAAAGACGGTTGCAGTTAAGGGACTTAAGTATACTGTTAATGACAAAAATGAAGCAATATGTGCCGGATTTTCCGGGAAGGTATTGGCTAAAGTCAGTATTCCGGCAGCCATTAAGGTTAAGGGTACTTCATATAAGGTAACCGGAATTGCTGCTAAAGCATTTGCGGGTAAGAAGATTAAAAGTATTACAATTGGCAGCGGGGTAAAGGTAATTGGAAGCAAGGCATTTTATAAATGTACAAAGCTCAGGAAGATAGTTATTAAGGGTAAAAAGCTTGAGCTTGCTGCGGCTAATTCATTTAAAAAGGTTAATAAGAAAGCCGTTGTGACATGTAAAAAGAATGTTGCGGCATATCTTAAAAAGGCAGTAAAGGGTATTAAAATTTCAGTTAAGTAGAGTGAAGATTATTGAAAAAGAAATTATTTGCAGTAATAACGATAATACTTATATTGACAGCAGCATACTGGTATGGCGGTTCATCTGATAATTCACATGGATGGCTTATCCGGGATGATAACAGTCCGGCCTCGGAACAATATGTTTCCGGGGCTGGTTCTGGTGCTGATATGCAGACAGACAGTAATGAAAGTGAAGCTGTGCAGGGTGCTGCACAGGCGGATATTGATCAGGAAAGTAACGTCATTCCGGACGATAATATAGATGGCACAGATGCCCGTGAGAATTATAAAGTGAATAATACCGGGTCTGATGGGGCTGGCACAGATAAAGCCGAATCCGGTGAAGATAAGGATAACAGGAATAAGGCAGATACAACTGACAAGAGTAAATCAGACAAAGCTAAAAAAGAAGATAAGAAAAAGAAAAGCAAAACCGAAAAAAAAGGTAATAACAAGAGTAACAACAGTAATAATAAAAAGAACAATAAAAAAACTAAGGGCGCAGGCAGGAAGACCGGCAGTAAAAAGGATAATACAGCAACGGACACACAGGGCAGCAGTACAAAAGATACTGCAGCTGATAACCGGAAGGATGCGCATGACAGTGGTACAGCGGACAGTATAACTGTTACTGTACCGTCAGCACAGGAAAAAGCACCGGGCAGTGCAACAGCAAAGCCTCCGGTTAAATCACCAACGAAAGCACCGTCAAAGGCAACATCAAAACCGACGGCGGCTCATACGGCGAAGGCAGATGCGAAAGCTACGTCAAAGCCGGCCACAAAATCCCCGGTTACTTCGCCGGTTCCAAAGGGTCCATATTGTTATATATCAATTAACTGTTCGGATATTGTTAAGAATATGGACATGCTTGTAAAGGGTAAGGAAAAGCTGGTTCCGGCAGATGGTGTTATACTTGCGAAGACTGCGGTGTCCATTAAGGATGGGGATACTGTATTTGACATTCTTAAGCGTGTTGTAAAAGATAATTCGATTCATCTTGAGTACTCATATACACCTGTGTATGACAGCTACTATATTGAAGGAATTGCGAATCTGTACGAATTTGACTGTGGAGATCTGTCGGGATGGCTGTATAATGTTAATGATGAATATATTAATGTTGGTATGTCGCAGTATGATGTTTCTGATGGTGATATAATTAAAATATGGTATACATGTGATTATACATCTTAAAATGATGCCCCGGTAAAACTGACCGGCCAATATTGGAGAGTACTCATGAAATATTTGCATCCGCTTGTTATATTTGTGTATTTTATAATTGTTATCAGTCTTGCCATGATAGTCAACAACCCTGTATGCACCGGAATCTCAATTGCAGGTGCAGCAGCCCTTATGATAAGGCTTAAAGGCATTCATAATATAAAAAAAGGAATATTAACATTGATTCCGTTAATTCTTGTAACTGCAGTAATTAATCCGTTATTTTCACATGAGGGACTGACAGTGCTTGGGTATTTTCCTGATGGGAATCCATTAACACTGGAGTCGGTATTGTATGGGATTAATATGTCTGCAGTTTTTATGTCAGTCATTTTGTGGTTTGTTTCGGTCAATGAGATTATGACTACCGAACGCATAATGTACGTCCTTGGCAGGGTAATGCCGGTTCTGGCACTTACATTTTCAATGATATTAAAGCTTATACCATTAATACGTAAACATATAAAAGAGACCCGGGAGGTCAACAGGGTACTGTGCATGCATGCAGACAGGACTGTGTCCTCCAGGATAAAAGAAGGAATGGAGAGTCTGTCATCATCGCTTACATGGGTTCTTGATGATTCAGCTGCAACCGCTGACAGTATGAAATGCAGGGGATACGGCATGCCCGGCAGAACATCATATACGCGTTATATATTCACTGAAAAAGATGGGGCATGGCTTATAGTGATAATATTGCTGCTGTGTTCATTTTTATATGGAAATTATATGGATTATATATACTGGCAGTTTTATCCGAATATGCTCTGCGGGTTTTATGGGGTGCGCAGTATTCTGGTGTATGTTATATATGCCGTAATATGTTGTGTGCCATCTGTAATATGGGAAAGGAGGCCGGGCTGATATGAGTAATACATTATATGAGGTGAAAGGGCTGGGTTTTGCTTATAATAGCGGAACCGGTAATGTTCTTTCTGATGTGTCATTTGAGATAAATAAAGGTGATTTTGCTGTATTATGCGGGCCTTCTGGCAGTGGCAAGACTACTTTGTTAAGACACCTTAAGCCATCAATGGTTCCTGTGGGAAAGGTAAGTGGCACTATATCATATATGGGCAGGGATATAAGCCTGCTCAGTGATGAGAGACAGGCTGCGGATATTGGCTATATTTTTCAGGAGCCTGAATCCCAGATTGTTACGGATCATGTATGGTCAGAGCTTGCGTTCGGACTTGAGAGCCTGGGTCTTCCTAATAATGTAATCAGGCAGAAAGTGGCAGATGTGGCGTCATATTATGGCCTTAATGGCATATATAATAAATCAACTGATGAACTTTCAGGTGGTGAGAAGCAGCTTGTTAATCTGGCAGCAGTTATGGTTATGGACCCGACTACGCTGATCCTTGATGAACCGGTCAGCAGGCTTGACCCGGTCAGCCGTGCCAGATTCATTGATACACTTGGAAGAATCAACAGGGAGCTTGGTATTACAATTATTGCATCTACACACAGTCTTGAGGAATGGCTGCCGTTATCTACGCATCTGTTAATAATGGAAGAGGGCAGACTTATAAATATGTATCCAAGGTCTGATTATCAGGACATGGTGAATGAATGCGGGCAATGTATTGCAGATGCCCTTCCGGCAGAAAGCAGGCTGTATGCACTTATAGGAGATAAGGATGGCGGAAGGTGTCCGTTCGGGATATCAGAGGGAAGGCGCTGGCTTAGGCACAGGGTAATGGCCGCTCCTTCATTCTATAAGAAAATATCCGGTGTATCTGATGATAAGTGTTCTGCAAAAAATAACCATAATAATGATAATGATGATGTAGTTGTCAGCTTTAGCAATGTATATTATGGTTATTCACCTGAAGCCGGGGTTATTAAAAATATGTCCTGTAATATTAAACGTGGTGAGGTTTACGGTGTTATCGGTTCAAATGGAAGCGGTAAAAGTACATTTATGTCGCTTGCCGCCGGGATATTGAAGCCTTCACATGGTAAGATTAATATTAAAGACGGCTGTACGATTGCATTGCTGCCACAGAGACCGGAATTATTATTCAGACATAAGAATGTATCCGGGGAGCTTGACAGGGCCGGATTTAATGGGGCTATAAGAGATGAAGTAATAAACAGCTGTGGCCTTGCGGGGCTTCTTGACAGGAACCCTTATGATCTGTCGGGCGGAGAGAGACAGCGTGCCGCACTTGCAATTGTTATGATGGCAGATACGGATATTATACTTATGGATGAGCCGTCAAAGGGGATGGATGCAGTAAGCAAAAGCTCGCTTGCAGATATAATTAGGAATATGTCCGGGGCGGGAAAGACAATCATAATTGTAAGCCATGATATAGAATTCGTTGCTGAATGTACGGACAGATGTGGTATGCTGTTTGATGGGATGATAGTATCCGAGAATAGTACACGGGAATTTCTTCTTAATAATAATTATTATACAACGCCTGTTGTGAGACTTACGAAGGGGATAATTGATAATTGTGTGCTTATCAGTGATGTGGCAGTTGTGGGCGAAACGGTAACTGACATGTCAGTTGATGGTGGGCATGACAAAAGCGCAAAGCAGACAGAAGCAGCCGGGGAAGCTGGTACCGGGGGCAGATTATGTGAAGACAGTCTGGGGCAGGATGTGGCTGCATGCAGCATAAAATATAAGGATTATAAAAAAAAGAATGCTGATTCTGCATTTAATTTTATAATTCTGCTTATTTATGCTATAATAATACCGGCGACCGTATGGTTTGGGGTAACTGTACTTCAGGACAGGAAGTATTTTTTTATCGCGATGATGATAATGCTTGAATCAATGCTGCCGTTTTATATAAGCTATGAGAGAAAAAAGTATTCCGCACGGACGGTTGTAATTGTTGCAGTGTTATGCGCGGTAGCGGTGGCTTCGAGGGCTGCATTTTATATGATTCCGCAGTTTAAGCCGATAGTTGCTGTAGTCATTATATCTTCTGTTGCACTTGGCGGTGAGCTTGGCTTTGTTGTCGGCTCATTATCAATGCTTGTGAGCAACGTATTGTTTGGACAGGGTCCCTGGACACCCTGGCAGATGTTTGCCATGGGAATGGTAGGACTTATTTCAGGGCTTATATTTTACAGACACAGATATAAGGTCAACAGGCTGCTTTTGTGTATTGTAAGCTTTTTTGTGACACTGGCCGTATATGGTGGAATTGTAGATATGAGTACGTTATTTTACGTTAATGATGATATAACATTAAAAGTAATAACGGCTGTTTATCTTGCAGGATTACCGTTCAATCTTGTACTTGCAGGGGCAACGGTATTATTTCTGTGGATAATGGCAGTGCCGTTTATCGGTAAACTGCTCAGACTTGTTAAATGACGGAGGGGAATGCAATGGATTATGAGACTAATAAGATCGAACAGCTGCATAAGGACAGATACCGCATAGCAGCCGGCCTGCTCGGAATATTTTTAGGCGGCTTTGGTGTACATAACTTTTATCTTGGTAAAAGGGCTGCCGGGCTTGCACAGCTCATAGTAACTATCGGTACCTTTGGCGTGGGATGTATATGGGGAATAATAGAGGGTATTCTTATATTGTGCGGAAAGGTTACAACTGACGGGGACGGTATGCCGTTGTTATAATAGTTTACTTAACCGCATCCGGCTAAGAAGCCGTTATGCTATGTATAGAATTTTGATATGGAGTAAGTATATGAATAACCGGAAAATTTATATGACAGGAATTATTAAAAAGAATACTGCGATAGTTATGGCAGGTGTATGTATTTTGTCGGCTGTCGGCTGCGGAAGCGGGGCCGGGAAGAAGTATGATGCAGGTATGGAGCAGTTTGAGGCCGGAAAATATGAGGATGCATGCAGCAGCTTTAGTGAGGCAGTTGCAATTAACCCGGATAAAGCGGAGTATTATATTGCGTATGGTATGGCACTTATTGGCATGGCACAGTATGAGGAAGCAAGGACGCAGTTCCAGAATGTTGTAAGGAATACTGATAATAAGATTGTCCGTGAGAATAATAAGCGTGCATACAGGGGAATTGCGCTGACATATTATAATGAAGGCAACTATGGGCAGGCAAAGGGGTATCTTGAGCTTGCACTGAAGACGGAAGAGCTTGAAGAGCTGAATCAGGATATTATGGCTTATATGGCTAACTGTGAGCTGCTTCTTAATGATTATGAGCGTGCAATGGGCTATTGGAATAAGCTGATAGGGCAGGATGCCGGTAAGGCTGAGATGTCAGAGTATTACCTTGGACGTGCCAAGACACAGAATGCTTCAGGCAATTTCAGTGGGGCCATCCAGGACTATCAGAGTGCTATTGAGAATAATTCGGATAACTATCAGGCGTATCTGGGGCTGTATCTGACCCTGGCTTCAACCATGGACGAGTCCGGCGCAAAAGAGGTGCTTGAGCAGGCACGCAAAAAGGCTGAAAATGACAGTGATAACATAATCTATGCCGCAATATTTGATTATTATGCCGGTGATTATAAAAATGCGGCGGCATATTTTGAGGAGGCAAAGAAGCAGGGTAACCGGGATGCAGTATACTATGAGGGAAGAATCAGCCAGGATGAAGGCAGGTATGAGGATGCCATGAAGCTTTATGATTCTTATCTTGAGGCGAAGCCGATTGGAAGTAATGCTGAGCTTTGCAACCAGTATGCAGGCTGCCTTATGGAATTGAAGAGGTATGACGAGGCACTTGAATGGCTGAAAAAGGGTGTGGCAATGGCAGCAGGAGGAGTAAGGCAGCAGCTTATGTTCAATCAGGTAGTTGCTTATGAGCGTACAGGTGATTTTAAGTCTGCTAAGGAAGTTGCTGCAGAATACCTGAAGTCATATACGGATGAGGATATGCAGAAGGAATTCGCATTTATTAAGACAAGATGTGCAGATGCAGAATAGGATGATATTATGAAGGATATATTTGAGACAGAGCAGAAAGCAGAACGGCTGTTACTTGTCGGGGTTGCCGTTGGTGGCAATGAGGATGAGGTTACAGAATCCCTTGATGAGCTGGAAGAGCTTGCACGCACTGCCGGTGGTGTTGTAGTTGGAAGAATAATCCAGAATCGTGAAGCCGTCCATCCGGGAACTTATGTTGGAAAGGGTAAGCTTGAGGAGATTAAGGAGTTTACGGAAGAATATGATATTGACACCATAGTCTGTGATGATGAGCTCAGCCCTGCGCAGCTTAAGAATCTTGAGACAGCACTTAATACAAAGGTCATCGACAGGACTATAATGATTCTTGACATATTTGCAATGAGGGCGATTACAAGTGAGGGTAAGATTCAGGTAGAGCTTGCACAGCTTAAGTATCGTTCATCAAGACTTGTAGGGCTTAGGAGCTCGCTTTCAAGGCTTGGTGGAGGTATAGGGACAAGAGGTCCCGGAGAGAAAAAGCTTGAGATGGACAGACGGCTGATACGTGACAGGATATCCATACTTAACAGCGGGCTTAATGAAGTGAAGAGAAGCAGGGATGTTGCAAGAAGAAAGCGTATGGAGGGTGCAATCCCGATGGTTGCGATTGTCGGATATACGAATGCCGGCAAGTCAACACTGCTTAACACGCTGACAGGTGCCGGAATATTAGAAGAGGATAAGTTATTTGCAACTCTCGACCCTACAACAAGAATGTATGAATATGAGAATGGAAGCCAGGTGTTATTTACTGATACTGTAGGCTTTATCAATAAGCTTCCGCATAACCTTATCGATGCATTCAGGAGTACCCTTGAGGAAGCAAAATATGCGGACATTATCCTGCATGTTGTTGATATAAGTAATCCATCGTGTGACAGACAAATGGAGGTTGTATATGATACACTTGAAAAGCTTGGTGTGTCAGATAAGCCGATAATTACACTGTACAATAAAGTGGACAGGCTGGATGGTGATGGCATGTTCGGGGGTGACGCACGGAGCAGGTGTACGATAAGGGCTTCGGCTAAAAAGCAGCTTGGCCTCGATAAGCTCCTTGACGAGATTATGAATATAATCAATGATGGCATGAGGCTTATTGAAAGGGTCGTCCCATACAGTGAGGCAGGAATCATCCAGGATATAAGAAAATACGGCCAGTTACTTGAAGAGGAATATCAGGAGGGCGGAATATATATCAGAGCCAGGGTTCCTAAGAATCTTGCTGGTAAGTTTGAATGACATTATGAATAAGCCCCGGGCATATAATTATGTTGACAGTATGCCCGGGGTATTTTTATGCGTAAAAAGAATGTAACATTTATCATCAGCCTCATTTTACTTGTAATGTGCTCGCTATACAGCTTCACAATAATAAATAATTCATGCACGGACGCAGAGATTGCTGCCTGTGGTATATTTAACGGAAATGGAGTTATCAGCAGTAAAAGTGTTATAAATAATGGCGGCGACGGCAGTAGGAATGATGCTGATGCGAAGAAAGTAGTCTACCTTACATTTGATGACGGACCAAGTAAATGTACCGGGGACATACTTGATATATTAGAAGAGAATGATGCATGTGCCTCATTTTTCCTGATTGGTAACCAGATTAATAAAAGTACACTGCCCCTTATTAAAAGAATGATTAAAGACGGTTTTCAGCTCGGTGTGCATACCTATTCACATGAACCGGAGGATATATACAAGTCGGCTGATTCATATTATAAGGATGTAATGAAGACGTGGGAGCTTATAAGCCGGAAGACAAAAAAAGTACCGGCAGTATACCGTTTTCCATATGGAAGCAATAATTGTTATGTATTAAAATACCGTGATGATATTATCAGCAGACTGAAAAAAGAGGGACTTGACTATTGTGATTGGAATGTAAGTGGTGAGGATTCGATTGGCAGGCCGTCTGCCTCGCAGATAATAGCAAATGTGCGTAATAATTATGATGTATATAATGAGCCTGTGGTTCTCCTTCATGATTCCGGTGCCAGTACAGAAACTGTTAAGGCACTTCCGGCAATAATTAAGATGTATAGGGATGCAGGCTATTCATTCGGGGTGATAGGTGAAAGAAGCCGCATTTACCAATGGAAGATTAAATGATGTGGGGAAATATAATGTAAGTGATTATATGTTTTGCTGTAACTATTATTATTAAATGGAATATAATGGGAATAAATAAGGGCGTTATGGAGTTAATTATGCTATTTCCAACACAAATGGATACACAGAATTTTGGTAGTCTGCAGATTAATACACATTCTCTTGCAGGTGGTGCTGCAATTCCCGGGGCAAGGGTTGTGGTGTCATATGTGGGGCAGCCGGACAATGTGATTGAAGAGCTTGTTACGGATGAATCCGGTAAGACCGAAGAGATAACACTTCCGGCACCGCCGGTCGGATACAGTATGGAGCCGTCAGCTAACCAGCCATATTCTGAATATGATATAAATGTAAGCGTTCCCGGATATGAGACAACCCAGATTGATGCCATAGAGATCCTGCCCGGTGAAAAATCCATTCAGGATGTTAATATGATTAGACAGGTTGGGGATACGGATACGGCAGAGTTATTTGTAATTGGACCGCACACTCTGTTTGGTGATTATCCGCCAAAGATTCCGGAAAGTGAGATTAAGCCGGTTGATGACAGGGGGGAGATTGTCTTAAGCCGTGTCGTGATACCGGAGTATGTTGTAGTCCATGATGGACCGCCGAGTGACCCATCCGCAACAGATTATTATGTTCCATATAAGGACTATATCAAAAATGTTGCAAGCAGCGAAATATATGCTACCTGGCCAGAAGCCACGATAATGGCGAATATACTTGCAATACAGTCATTTACACTGAACAGGGTCTATACTGAGTGGTACAGAAACAAAGGCTACGATTTTACTATCACTTCATCTACTGCGTATGACCATAAGTTCATTCCGGGAAGAAATATATTTGAAAGTATATCGCAGGTAGTAGACAGCATATTTACAAGCTATCTTTCAAGACCTAATGTATCACAGCCGATACTTACACAGTACTGCGACGGAAAGCGCGTGCAGTGCCCTGAGGTTATGTCACAATGGGGTTCAAAATATCTTGGCGACCAGGGTTATTCAGCAATCGGTATACTTAAGAATTATTATGGCAATTCAATCTATATCAATACAAGTGAGGTCATATCGGGCATACCATCGTCATGGCCGGGTTATGACCTTGGGGTGGGGGCATCCGGTGATAAGGTAAGACAGCTGCAGCGTCAGCTTAATGTTATATCAGACGGATATCCGCTTATTCCGAAGGTGGCAGAGGATGGGGTTTATGGAGAGCAGACGGCAGAGGCAGTCAGGGTGTTCCAGGGAATATTTGACCTGCCACAGACCGGGGTTACAGACTTTCCGACATGGTATAAGGTATCAGAGATATATACCGGAGTAAGCAGGATAGCTGAGTATATGTAAGTATAAAAATGTAAAAATATGCAACTGAATTTGTAAAATAAATGATTTTACCTCTTGCATTCCCCAAAAAATCTGTTATAATACTCAATTGTACATTATTAGCATGCTAACTATTAACTATTTAATTATTAGCATGCTAATATTATGTGAATAATGTACATATACTTTGCACCATAATATGGTTATTATACAATTCAAGGGAAATGAGGTGACTGAATGGAGAAGAAGAAAAAGGCTATCGGTCTGATGTTAATTACAACGCACAGACATAAGAACTATCTTGAGGCAAAGCTTACGGAGAATGGACTTGATATATACCCTGCGCAGCACAGGATACTGATAAATATTAACAATGTGCCCGGAATCAGCCAGAAGGAGCTTGCAAGGGTTCTGCAGGTATCTCCCGCAACTATTACAATAAGCGTTAAAAAGCTTATCAGGTCAGGATATGTTGTTAAGACTAACAGTGACGAGGATAACCGCTGCAATATTCTTACAATAACTGATAAGGGAAAAGAGATAGTCGATAAGAGCGGTGCGATATTTGATTCCATTGATGATGATATGTTTGAGGGCTTTACGGATGGGGAAATAGACAGTGTGATTCATTATATGGAAAGAATACTCCGTAATATTGACAGGGTGCATCCACATGACAATATATGTGAATGCATGCCATGTGATATTAATAATGATATTGTGGATACAAAAAAAGGACAGGAGGAAAGGTAGATGTCAACGTATTGGAAATATGTCAGGCCTTATCTGTACGCATTTATTCTTGGACCAATATTTATGATAGTTGAGGTTATAGGTGAGGTTTTGATGCCAAAGCTTTTACAGATGATAATCGATAACGGAATAGGAACGGATGGAGAAGGCGATATAGGTTATATAATTGGTATAGGTGCCCTTATGGTAGTTACTGCCCTGCTTATGATGCTTGGCGGAGTTATGGGTGCATTTTTTGCAATAAGGGCTTCCGTTAACTTTGCAGCTGACTTGAGACAGGATTTATTTGAAAAGGTGCAGAAGTTTTCGTTTGCTAATATTGAAAGGTTTTCGACAGGCTCGCTTGTTACAAGATTAACAAATGATGTCACGAACCTGCAGAACACAGTATCAATGGCACTGAGAATGATGCTAAGGGCTCCGGGAATGCTTATCGGGGCACTTATCATGGCATTTGCCATGAATCCGGAGCTTGCGGCGGTGCTGATAGTGATCATACCGCTTCTTATAATTGCGCTTATGCTTATCATGAAAACTGCATTTCCAAGGTTTAATATCATGCAGAAGAAGATTGACAATGTTAACTCGGTTGTTCAGGAGAATATTACTAATGCCAGGGTGGTAAAATCATTTGTAAGGGAAAGCCATGAGGTTGGGAAGTTTGACGCTGCCAACAGTGATCTGAAAGATAACAGCATGAGTGCTTTTAAGATTGTAATTCTCACCCAGCCGGTCATGACACTTGCAATGAATATAACGACTATACTTGTTGTATGGCTTGGAGGTAAGCAGATACTCGGTGGCAGTATGCCGATAGGTGAGCTGACTGCATTTACTACATATGTAGTACAGATTCTCATGTCGCTTATGTTCGTATCAATGATAATGATCATGGGTTCAAGGGCCCTTGCTTCGTCAGCAAGAATTAAGGAAGTACTTAATACAGAGATTGACCTTAATGATGATGAGGCTGTAAAAAATGCTGCAGAAGGCAGGGAGAACCCTAAGGTAAATGTGGGAAGTGTTGAGTTTCGGAATGTAAGCTTTAAGTATTATAAGAAGCGCTCACAGAAGGTACTGAGTGATATAAGCTTTAAGATAGAGCCGGGTCAGGTTGTCGGTATTATCGGCTCCACAGGCTCAGGCAAGACAAGCCTTGTGCAGCTTATCCCAAGACTTTATGATGTTACTGAGGGTGAGGTTCTGGTTGATGGGGTGAATGTAAAGGATTATATGCTGGACGACCTTCGTAATGGTGTGGCAATGGTTCTTCAGAATAATGTTCTTTTCTCCGGAAGTATTGAGGATAACTTAAGGTGGGGAGATGAAAATGCGGATGAGGAGGACATCAGGCGTGTTGCTGAATATGCGCAGGCAGATGGATTCGTACAGTCATTTACAGATGGATATAAGACATTTATCAACCAGGGCGGCGTTAACGTATCAGGTGGACAGAAGCAGCGCCTGTGTATTGCAAGGGCACTTCTTAAGCATCCTAAGATATTGATACTTGATGACAGTACAAGTGCGGTTGATACAGCAACAGAAGCAATAATCAGGTCTAATTTCCTGAAAGAGATTCCTGAAACGACCAAGCTTATCATTGCCCAGAGAATCTCATCAGTAATTGATGCTGATAATATTATTGTGCTTAATGAGGGCGGAATTGTTGGAATGGGTACTCACGATGAGCTCATGAAGTCCTGTGGGACATATCAGGAAATATACTATTCACAGGTTGAGAAGGAGGATGAGACGGCATGAGTAAAAGGAATGTCAATGAAAATGAAAATGCACCTCTTATAAGACCGGGCAGGGGTAATGATACAGGCAGTCAGAC
>CAKSBI010000030.1 GCA_934437985.1 uncultured Lachnospiraceae bacterium | reverse complement strand
CACCAACACTAAAAATAATGTCATAACAAGCACTGTCATTCGATATACTTTTAATTTTCCTGCAACCTTTAAGTTAGTTATACGCTTTTTTATCTTTTCCATGATAGTTTTCCCTTCCTTTGTAATTTATTGATCTTTTTATCACGTATATCTATTTATATATAGTACTAAGATAGCATACTTTATTGGAAAAATCTATTACAAAAGTATTAAAATATTTTCTACTAAATATTAGTGGTTCTATTGCCAGAAACTGGTGAAAATTAATCTAAATTCTGTCTCCTGCCGAATGTTCCATGGTATCATTTGCAGTCTTCAGATTATTCACTCAAACTTCGCACATTAAAATGTGCCTATGCCCATTGAAAATTCAATAATAACTGGCATAAAAATAGCATGAAACCAATGGTTTTGGTATAATTGAGTTGCTATAATGAAAATACGACTGCAGGCTGCATAAAGGCTGAACACTGACAACTGAATAACTGCCAGATATTGAATTTTCAAGGTGCATAGCTAAAATTTATGTGCGAAGTTTGAGTAATTTATTATACATTCTTCCACCGCCTTTCAATTACCACTACAGCCCCGGTAATATGAAAATTACCGGGGCTGTTTACATAATTATCTGTAAAAGTTATAAACCTCAACTGTAGAATCGTCAATAACTTTATATGGCAGGTTACTTTGATTGAGAACAATTTCTACACTTTCATTTATATTTTCTTTTATTTTACGGAATGAATTAATCTGTATTCTGCTTACATTACTACAGTCCTTAAAAAATTCCCTCATTTTCGTTAGTGAGTATTTCTCAGAGAATTCAAGCAGATATATGTAATGCCCCCATCATCCGTTTCCTCTGCACTGATGATTACACCCTGTATTATCATTGGGTAAAAATTAGGTGCATATGTTGGTCTTGGCGAAGGTGACACAGTCGGCACAGGGGTTGGTGCTGCTGTCTGTACCGGTACAGCCGATGGTTCCATTGTTATATATGGTGACGTTCTGCACACACTTTGATTATTATTTTTTTTATTAACAACCTTAACCTTATACTTTGCCAGAACTTTATTGTTCTTCTTCACAAAAACAACACACTTACCCTTTTTTAAGCCCTTAACAATCCCTTCCTTTGAAACCTTTGCAATGTTTTTTTTGTTACAGAAATACTCCGCTTTTTTTGTCTTGCATTTTATTTTGTAACCGGTTCCCTTTTCAAGCTGAAGCTTTTTTACAGTAACCTTTTTTGCTGATACATTATTTGCTGATGCAATTCCTATACATACAAGTATCAGCAATATTGCCACACTCAATGACCCTTTACTATATTTTTTATTATGCATAAAATGTTCTCCCTCCCGGTTAAAATACCTGAATATACACTTCCTTATATAAGACGATACCTCTGGCATGGTTTGTGACATTTTGTCATGAAATTAAGTACGGTATGTTAATACTCTTTATTAACTTTAATTTTTATATATTTATATCTGCTGTTGTATTCCGTTTTTCCGGTTGAAGCTATTTTCCTGTACTTACCATTCTTTTTATTACTGCCATATATAATGTATTTAGGCTTTCCTTTTTTAATCCATCTTTTTTTTGAAGTATTATATCTATAAGATACCACAGCCGGTTTACTCTTCTTCCATGTATATATAAAACCTTTTCCAGCCTTTTTGCATGTAAGCTTTTTTACTGTTACACCCTGTCTGATTTTGTAAGACATCTTATTCTTCTTTGCAAAATTAATTGCTTTTGCCCCTTTTACCGTAGCAATGACTGTCTTATCAAAAGCATCATGTGCCCTGTATGACACAACTTTAGTCTTTTTTCCTTTTATCACAATCACGCCTACGTTCCTGCTAAGTTCTACACAAGGATACTTCGGATCAATAATCACCCTCTTAATTTTGGTGAATGCCCCAAACATATTGTTATTAAGGCTTACAATTATATCAACTGTATCACCCTTTTTATGCGTAAAATGAATTTCCTCAAAACTGCCACAGTTGAACAGGCAGTCTGCAGCATCAATATTTTCGGGGGTTAATGTAAGCTTTTTTATCTCCGGGCAGTCATAAAATGCATACTGGCCAATAACAGCATTTGCCGGAATATTAATGTCATTAAGCAGCTTACACCCCTCAAAGCTCCTTCCATAGATTACTTCAAGATCATCATTTAGCTTAACGCTCTCAAGCTTTTCAAAGTTCCTGAAGGCACATGCGCCAATACACTTAACCGAAGGTGGAAGTATAATCTCCTTAAGAGTCGTTTCACAGCCTTTAACCCTGAGAGATTCAACATCCCCTATGTAATGTAAATCATCTGCGTTATATGCCAGCTCACTCTCCGGTGCACTCACATCCCTCGAATAGCCAATACTTACAACCCGGCAGCCATCTATCGTTTCCGGAATCTCTATAGATGGTTCACTGGAATTGATGTATCGTATCTCAATATCTTTTGACGCCCCATTAATCATCCTGTAGGTGTATATTCCAGATGTAATATACTGGTCTTTCTGCTGCCATAGCTTAATTGCGCTTCCCGATACAGCCGTCTGAACATCTCCTGCCGTCTCTCCCGCTGCACCGGCACTCTTTCCTGAGATAATAAATACACCTGCCAGTATTACTACAAATAATGATTTTAATATATGTTTCATAAGCAGCTCCTCCCTAATGATGGCCAGACTTTAAGTCTTTAAAATATTAATAAGCTTATCTTGACAACGTATATCCCATTATAGCTACTGTATCATCATTTATAACAGAATATGTACTCTCATCTTTATTGACAATTATGTTCAGCATTGCCCCCTTGTCATATAACGCATCTGTTCTAATAACAACGTGCTTCGTATTGGCACATTCAGCGAAACATACTCCCAGCATTTTTGTACCCGGTTCATCCAGATCTACTGCAGTATCATATTCTGTGTCACTTACTTTAGTTGATGATGTAACAATACACCTTCCAATGCAAAATACTTTACCACCAACCTGAGTGTACTGCGGAACAGGGGTCTGCGGAACAGATGTCTGCAGTATTGATGTCTGTACATTATTGTCACTTTCCTTAAGTTCTTTATTCCCGACCACCTTTATCATATATTTAGCCACTGTCTTTCCGTTTTTCTTAATTTTAATTGTGCATTTTCCAATCCTTTTCCCCTTAATCACACCTTTTTTTGTTACCGTTGCAATCTTAGTATTGCATGATACAGCTACATATTTTTTCTTAATCTTAATAGTAGAAGTATGTCCTTTTACAACAGTAATTTTCTTGCAATTGCCGTTCTTCGCAATGCAGGCATCAGGGGCACCCAGTCCCATTGACAGACATACTAACAACACCAATCCTGATTCAAGACGTTTTTTTCTCATATCCAGCACCACTCCTTCTAATATTGTTATTACGTACTACTTATTCTCTTCAATGTACTTACTTATCTTATCCTCTATTATGTCTAACGTATCTGCCATATCCTTATCACCATACATATAATCCTCTGCGTGTTCTTCTGTAATACTGAGCAGTGTGTAGTGGTCGCTGCAGTACTCGGCAGCTTTAATCAGAGACTTAAGTCTGTTAACATCCTCTTCAGTCGCCCTGCCTATTGATATTCCATTGCCATATATGATATCTGATGGTTCTACAACTACGCCATCTGTATCCTCATATGGCTTTTTAGCTGTTCGGCATTTTATCATCCTTTCAAGTGTTTTCTCAACATTCCATCACGACGAATACTCCCCGACATTTTTCTCAATTCCAAGAAGCACACATATGATTCTTACCATCATTATAATTTTACGCATACAACCCCCCCTTTTTTGTTATATTTTAGCATTGACAATCACTATATGTCAATTAATATCCACCATTATACATATTTATAATAATATTTACTTTTAGTTAATAATCTACTGACAGCAGATAACTGTACTTATTTCTCCGTACCCGGCAGACTTATCCTGAAGAATCTTCTTAATAATTGTTTTCCATTAAATGGGATTAACGGATACAGATAACCGTGCCCCTTAAATGACTTGTTGCAAAGTATTGCTGCAACGGATAACAATACTCCGCCGATATATCCGTAAATCCCGAATATTCCGGTAGCTATAAGTGTGATAATACGCATGAATTTAAGCGCATATCCAAGTTCAAAGTTTGACTGCGTATAATTGGCGACCGCCACAAATGCCATATACAGCATGATTTCAGAATTAAACCAGCCGGAGCTTACCGTAAAGTCCCCAAGTACGATACCTGCAACAATACTTAGTGGTGTACTTAACATATTTGGAGTGTTAAGCGAGGCAAGTCTCATTCCATCTATCGCAAACTCAAGCAAAAGCAGTTGGAATATTATCGGTATATTGATTGTATCTTTTATTAATATGAATTCAAAGCCTTTTGGAATCCAGTCCGGATTCATCATAAGAAGCAGAAATGTCGGTGACAAAAGCAATGCTGCTATATCTATTATTATTCTCGACAATCTCAGGTAAGTTCCGGTAACCGGTGGAAAATAATAGTCATCTGCATCTTCAACTATATCAAATACAGAGGTTGGAACGATAATGGCAGATGGTGCATTATCAACAAGAATTACAATATTTCCCTCAAGAATACACGCGGCAGCAGTATCCGGCCTCTCCGAAAACTTAAACTTTGGAAATGGATTATACCACCTGTGCGGATAAAAGCATTCAACGAAGCTTTCAAGATTCATTGTCAGTGCATCTACATCAATTGCGTCAATACGCCTGTGCACTTCCTCAAGTATTTTAGGATCAACCCGACCCTCGATATACGACACGACAACGTCAGTCTTAGAGCTGCGCCCTACATTGTGTATCTCCATAACAAGCTTTGGGTTTCTTATACGTCTTCTGATAAGCGCCGTGTTAAATATAACCGTCTCTACAAATCCATCCCTCGAACCACGCATAACCTTATCCTTTTCAGGTTCGTCAACACTTCTTGACGGATAGGTTCTAAAATCTGTTGCAATCAGCTTGTCATAACCATCTATAAGAAGAACCGGCACTCCTGACAAAAATGTCTGTATAAACTCTGCGTCATCAGTAATAAGTGCTGTTTCCCCATATGGAATATGCTCATCAATAAACGCCTCCGGAGACACGCTCATCTGCTCCGGCGTAAGCTTATACAAAAATTCAAGAACCTTTTCCATAACCTCATCTTTACAAAAGCCGTCAATCAGATAATAACACGCTTTTCTTCCTCCAATGACAAGTGTTTTTCCCATGACATCAAAGCTCTTGTCAAGATGTATAAGATTATCCAGGAATTTCTTATTTTCCTCATAATTGTTTCCAAACACATAGCTCATAAAAATGCTCCATTTCTGTAATTACTCATTTTTATGTAGTATGTGCAGAATTTTCTATATTAACCACTTTATCATATATCTGTTATTTCAGATAAAATGATGACAGACCGCAAAAATGTGGTATTATAATATGCAGGATTGTGAGAGTGCACAACACGTAACAATCCGCAGGCATCATATGCCCCCAACATCATAAAAAAGGAGAGCTTAAAATGAATATTCCAAATGATCCGGTCATGCTGCTTAGCTTCGTCAACACTCAGCTTAGGGATAACTATCCTGATCTTTCCGAGTTGTGTATTACACTTGATGTATCCGCAGATGAGATAACCTCTAAGCTTGCAGCAATTGATTATCACTACAACAGGGAGCGCAACCAATTTGTATGACAGCCTTTGACCTGTCCATTGCCCCACATTATCAGGTCACCATGTTAAATCCATTGGTATGGCATCCCATAAATATAATAAACAGACCCAGACCGATAACCACCAGCCACTTAAATACATTCTTCCTGCGTTCACATATCTCAGCCAGCATTATAAACAATGGAACCGCAGTACTCATATATCTGCCGCCGCTGACCATATGGTCAGCCCCATAGCTTATAACAAGATATACAAAGAGATATATATTCATGCTGTTGCTATGTCTTTTAAATGTAAATAGTATAACAAGCAGTGTGGCAAAGAATAAAAACAGCTGTGGAAACCATACCGAAAGAATAAGCCTCCGGTCATCAGAATAGTCTGCGATTAACGACGCAGTGATATTATGGACCGAGTGGAATACATCCGCAAATGAATGCCCCCAGACATATTGCTGGAGCTTCATAAAATACAGACAATCGCCTGTATACACGTAATTAATAACCATATAAATTATTGGTCCAAACAAAGGTAATAATATAAGCGGAAGAGGTTTAAAAGAACTTAACATATTTTTCCATTCTTTATGTTTTATCTTACCGACAATATCCTCAGCTTCCATCCACTCCAGTCCAATGAAGCCCATTATAATAATACCCTGCAGCCTTGTAAGTCCGCACAGCATTCCTGCCAGCCCTGCAGGCAGCCACTTTCTTTTGATTGAAAAATACATACACATCGCCGTAAACAGCAAAAATGTACTCTCAGGAAGCATTCCGCCAAAGAAGAATGAAAATGGAAATACAGATATTAAGATAACCGTCTTTCTTGCAATACTGTCGCCATATTTTTCTGCAACAGCCATGTATAAGAATACACATCCAATAACAAAGCACACTGTCGATACAACGAGTGCTGACAGATATACATTACGTAATACAAATGCAAACAAATATATCAAAAATGGATATAAAGGGAAAAATACAAGTGTTTGTGGCACATCATTGCCAAGTAGATATACATCATTAATTGTAATCTCATTATATCCGCCTGTAGCAATACCTATGTAATTAGTCGCATCCCATTTGGTCCACCACTGCAGATAGGTCTGGCCACCATCCATATACACAAGCCTTAACATCAGATATGACACAAAATGCATAACGATTCTAAAAAACAACGCCTGCCATGCCACATCATATATATCATTACGGTCAGGAACATATCCTGCATAATCTGATGAACCGGCAGTTATAAAAGACAACCCCGGAACCCTGACATCAAATAACCTTGCAAATATAATTAACCCCACTACTACTGACAATATGATTGCCAGTCCTCCAAACAGTACTTCCATATACTCCTCCCTCAATTAACAAACATACCTTCTCACACAGACATATCCGGTGTCTGTGGAAGCTGATTAAACAAAATATGGAAGGACACAACATACTAATGCCCTTCCATGCAGTTTCAATGTTATCAGATTAATATGCTTTACCCCAGTATACCATCGTCTTAGCAGGCTTTCCACAGCACACACATACATCGGAAAGCTTCTCCTGTTCAAATGGCATGCAGCGTGATGTTGCCGTTGTATCTTCTTTAATCTTCATCTCACATGCAAGATCCCCACACCACATAGCCTTAACAAAGCCGGGTTTGTTAGCAATTGTATCCTTGAATGTCTCATAATCAACAGCCTCAAAGAGATTGTCATACAGATGCTTTCTGGCACGCTCAAACATATCATTATGCTCTGCATCAAGAATCTCCTGAAGCTTCGCTGCCGCATCCCCAATAGCTACTACAGTCTTTTCACGGTTATCACGACGGACGATTACGCACTGGCCGGCCTCAATATCCTTAGGGCCAATCTCAATACGTGCAGGTATTCCAAGGATCTCCTGCTCCGAGAACTTCCATCCCGGGCTCTTGTCTGAATCATCGAGCTTAACCCTTATACCTGCTGCTGCAATTGCGTCCTTAAGCTTTGAAGCCTCTTCAAGTACACCCTCCTTATGCATTGCGATCGGAACTACAACTGCCTGTGTAGGCGCAATACGTGGTGGAAGAACAAGTCCTGAATCATCACCATGAACCATAATAATGGCTCCGATAATTCTTGTAGACATTCCCCATGATGTCTGGTGGACATACTGAAGGGAATTGTCCTTATCTGTATACTGAATACCAAATGCCCTGGCAAATCCATCACCAAAGTTATGGCTTGTTCCTGACTGAAGTGCCTTGCCATCATGCATCATGGCCTCAATTGTATATGTTGCCTTAGCACCGGCAAACTTCTCTTTATCTGTCTTACGTCCCTTAAGAAGCGGGATTGCAAGAACCTGCTCGCAGAAATCTGCATATACATTAAGCATCTGGATGGTTCTCTCTTCTGCTTCCTCAGCTGTAGCATGGGCTGTATGGCCCTCCTGCCATAAGAACTCCGCTGTACGAAGGAAAGGTCTTGTAGTCTTCTCCCATCTTACAACTGAACACCACTGGTTATAAACCTTTGGCAGGTCACGGTAAGACTGCACAATATTAGAATAGAGATCACAGAACAACGTCTCTGATGTAGGCCTTACACAAAGTCTCTCTGCAAGCTGCTCACTGCCGCCATGGGTAACCCACGCAACCTCCGGGGCAAATCCCTCAACATGCTCCTTTTCTTTCTGGAGAAGACTCTCCGGAATGAACATAGGCATATATACATTCTCAACGCCTGTCTCTTTAAATCTTCTGTCTAACTCCTTCTGGATATTCTCCCAGATTGCATATCCATTTGGTCTTAAGATCATGCATCCCTTAATTCCTGAATACTCAATAAGCTCTGCATTCTTAACAACATCCGTATACCATTTTGCAAAATCCTCATCCATCGGAGTAATAGCTTCTACTAACTTCTTCTCTTTAGCCATCTTAATTATCCTTCCTGCATATTATTAATCAAGCTGATATTCTCAATCTGCTTTGGTTTCCCACTTATAACCGGTAATACATAAGCCGCCAGGCTGCTTATACCGATAAGCTTACATATTCTTCAGACTCTGGTCTATATCTTCAATAATATCATCAACATTCTCAAGTCCTACAGAGAAGCGGATAAGTCCCGGATCAACACCACATGCAATAAGCTGTTCGTCTGTAAGCTGTCTGTGTGTTGCTGTAGCCGGATGCAGAACACATGTTCTTATGTCGGCCACATGAACCTCTTTACTTGCGAGCTTAAGCCCATCCATAAACTTAACTGCAGCTGCCTTGCCACCCTTGATCCTGAAAGAAATTACACCACTTGTTCCATCAGGCAGATACTTCATTGCACGTTCATGATTAGGATCATCCGGAAGTCCCGGGTATGTAACCTTCTCAATCTTATCTGACTCCTTAAAATACTGCGCTACCTTCATAGCATTACTGCAATATCTCTCCATTCTTATAGGCAATGTCTCAAGTCCAAGATTAAGTAAAAATGCTGAATTGGCAGCCGGATACGCTCCGATATCCCTCATAAGCTGCATCCTTGCCTTGATAATATATGCCATATTACCAAATGTCTCTGTATATACAATCCCATGATAAGACTCATCCGGTTCAGTAAAATCGGGAAACTTACCATTAGTCCAGTCAAAGTTACCACCATCAACAATTACTCCGCCTATCTGGAGCGCATGTCCGTCCATATACTTAGAGGTAGAATGTACTACAATATCAGCGCCAAAGCTTATCGGCTTACACAGTATTGGTGTTGCAAATGTATTATCTACGATAAGCGGAATATTATTCTTATGTGCAAAATCCGCAAACCTCTCAATATCAAATACGGTAAGTGCCGGATTAGCAAGTGTCTCACCAAAAACAGCCTTAGTATTAGGCCTAACGGCCGCCTGGAGTTCCTCATCAGTTGCTTCGGGATCAACAAATATACATTCAATTCCCAGCTTTTTAAGTGTCACTGCAAATAGGTTAACAGTTCCACCATATATAGTTGATGTACTTATAAAGCTGTCACCTGCTGAACACAGATTCAGTATCGAAAACAAAGAAGCTGCCTGACCCGCACATGTACACATGGCACCTACACCACCCTCCAGTGCCGCAATCTTCTTTTCAACCGCATCAACTGTAGGATTAGCAAACCGTGAATACATGCATTCATTAGGCAGGTTAAACAGATCACCAATATGCTCCGTTGACTTGAATCGATATGTTGTGCTCTGGACTATAGGCATAACCCCCGGTGCCCCATCTTCAGGTTCATACCCTGTATGAAGACAAATCGTCTCATCTCTCATCGTAACTTATTCCTCCGTATTAATATTTCATCTATATAGTATATGACCGATACGCCCAGGTGCGCCCCGGATTATCAGCCTGCCCTAAACTTAAACTTTTTTAAAGCTCTCTCATCATTAATATCAATCTTCTCCATACTTGCTCCAAGGGAAACCATCTTTTCAGGGAAACGTTCATAACCACGTTCTATATACTGGATCTGGTCAAGTATAGTATATCCTTCTGCAACAAGACCTGCAATAACAAGTGCCGCCCCTGCACGAAGATCCGGTGAACTCACCGCAGCCCCCATAAACCTGTCAACACCGTTAATAACAGCCATATTACCTTCTACCTTGATATCTGCACCCATCCTTGCAAGCTCATCCACATACTTAAAACGGTTCTCAAATATACTCTCCGTAACAACACTGGTTCCCTCAGACAATGCAAGAAGAGTTGCTATCTGTGGCTGCATATCTGTCGGAAATCCCGGATACGGAAGCGTCTTGACATTGGTATGGCTAAGTCTCTTGTTAGCCACTACCCTTACTGCATCATCAAACTCCTCAACCTCACAGCCAATCTCTATAAGCTTGGCTGATATCGCATCAAGATGCTTCGGTATAACATTCTTAATAAGTACGTCACCTTTTGTAGCTGCTGCCGCAACCATAAAAGTACCTGCTTCTATCTGGTCGGGTATAATGGAATACTCACTTCCATGAAGGCTCTCCACACCTTTAATCCTTATAACATCAGTACCTGCACCTTTAATATCAGCGCCCATGCTGTTAAGGAAATTGGCAACATCAACAATGTGCGGTTCCTTTGCCGAGTTCTCAATAATAGTCTTACCTTTTGCCCTGCATGCTGCAAGCATAATATTAATTGTAGCACCAACAGAAACCACATCAAGATAAATGTGGCTGCCAATAAGCTCTTCTGCATATGCATTAACAATTCCGCCCTGCTCTATCCTGACAGTAGCACCAAGTCTCTCAAATCCCTTTTTATGCTGGTCAATAGGACGGCTTCCTATATTACAGCCACCCGGAAGGGCAACCTGTGCTTCCCCGAACTTGCCAAGCAATGCACCGAGAAAATAATAAGAACCCCTGATCTTTCTTATATAATCATAATCAATATATACTGAATTAATAGTTGCTCCGTTAATTCTGACTGTATGTCTGTCAATCCTGTCAACAATCGCTCCGATACCGGCAATAGCCTCAAGAAGAACGTTAACATCATTAACGTCCGGAATATTCTCTATAACAACGGGTTCATCAGCCATAACTGCACCTGCAAGAATACCAAGAGCCGCATTCTTAGCGCCCTCAATATCTACCTCTCCCACAAGCGGCTTTCCACCCTTAATAATATACTGATCCATAAGACACCTCTTAAAAATATGTCAAATTTTTGTCATTCAATTTTACGATGCTTGTAGTATAGCATAAATCCATAATTTATTAAAGCCTTTTTTTAATACAGAACATCCCATTTTTTTGATTGTTTCACAATAATTCTTGAAATTTTACCTTTTTTTTATTATAATATTATTATTACAAGGAGGTAAATGTCAATGGCTCGTGATTATCTTGATATTTTGAACGTAGATGAATCCGTTCAGAATAAGGTTCATCAGAGACTCAAGTTCCGTACCGGGAAGTTCGTATGGAAAGTTAAGTTCAATATACCACTTGACCCCAGAACTGTTAACAACAATAATCTGTATGTAATGACAACTAATGATATACCTTTGCCTACCAATATCAGATATAACAGCGAAACTAATGAGATCGAAGTAGAACCAACAGATGCATATTCCTCGGAAGAAGAATATGTTCTCAACGTAACAACCAGAGTCCGTTCTGCCGGTGGTAACTATCTTAAGAATCCCATCAAAGTACGGTTTAAAATTGATTAAGGAACTTCATATGAAGTTCCTTAATCAATTTTAACACCATATAATCATCCATCTTAACACTATATAATTATCAGTCAATTGCCAATCTTAACAATATAATCATCAATAATATAATTGCATAACCCACTGCATATATAATGTGCATATACTATAATGTTTTATATCACTATACATCCGTACATCTGCATATACCGGTAATTTATTTCAATACAAAGTTATCGATCTGGTTGCATAGAATAGGCTCTTTTAGCATAAACCTTGATATTTTTTCCTCTTCATCAACAAATATCATAACAACCTCTGATGCATGTGCATCCATTATTTTAATTATAACATTTACGGTCTTTGATGACATTTCAGAGGCATTTTCTATCAGCATACACGTTCCAAGCAGCTCCTCTATCTGGTCATATAACCTTATATTGTTAAGCTTTGATGCAGATATTCTTGCAATCTTTGGATTACGGAGATAACCATGTGCTTTTACCTTTTGGGCAATCTCGCGGACAATATCACTGGCACTGTCACTATTGCCAAGTGCTATTACATAATTAGCAGGCGCATGGATACCAATATCCATTCTGTTATACAATTCCTCAGCATCTATATAATTGAATCTTGAACCATATTTTGAGAGAACAAACTCTGTATGTCCATCTGCAGCGGCTGACCCTGTCCCGGCATTCTCACCTTCCGTCCTGTCACCCTGTGCTGAACCGTCATCAATATCCAAACTGCCGTCAATCCCTGACTGCACTGTTGCTTCCGGCTTATCCCTGCCTGTGGCTGCTGCCCCGGCTTCCTGTTCATCCCTGCCTGTGGCTGCTGCCCCGGTCTCCTGTTCATCCCTGCCTGTGGCTGCTGCCCCGGCTTCCGGTTCATCTCTGCCTGTGGCTGCCGTCCCGGCTTCCTGTTCATCTATGCCTGTGACCGCTGCCCCGGTCTCCTGTTCATCCCTGCCTGTGGCTGCTGCCCCGGCTTCCTGTTCATCCCTGCCTGTGGCTGCTGCCCCGGCTTCCTGTTCATCCCTGCCTGTGGCTGCCGTCCCGGCTTCCGGTTCATCTCCGCCTATGGTCACCACTTCAACTTCCTGTTGATTTGCCCTGGCAGCTTCCATCATAACATTCTTAAATCCTGCTGCTTCACTTAATGCATCATTCTTAAGCTTCTCATTATAAGTGTCATTGTATATACTGTCAGACCATGATTTTATACCTGGCTTTATATCTAGTTTGATATAATTTTCCTCATTACAGACATCCGGATATTCCTGCTGTTCATCCAATTCTTCCCGGTTAACCGGAGTTACCCGGCTATCTACTTCCTCTTCATCGGATTTTTCGGCTTTTTCATCATCGGTATCCATATATCTGCTTATATCATTTCCTATGCTGTTCTGAAGAGTATTCAGTATGTCTTCCTCAATATTTTCATCATAATGCATCTTAAGAAGCCTGGCCTTCTCGACAACTTCACCTCCCCCGAACCACAATATCAAATCATCACATTCTGCAAGACAGTCATCTATTCTGCCCGCTTTATGGTACATCCTTGCCAGTTCATAGCCCCAGTCTTCCATGTAGAATGCTTTTTTTATGTCCTCAAGATCCTTTATTACCATATTAATGTCCGTGTTCCTGCTCTTATCAATTCTATATCTGAGTATATATCTGAAAATACTGTCTTTATCTATTGTAATATATTCCTTAAACAGCCCTTCAGCCTCATCAAAGCTTTTGTCCTTAAGGCATATCATTATAAGGGTATAGAGATTCTTTCTGATCTTATGCTCCTGGTAAATAACATAGTACAATTCTTTTGCCCGATCATATTTTCCACACTTTCTGTAGACATCAGCTATAAGCTTAAGCTCGGAAACGTCCTTTATCCTTCCCATCTCAAGCTGTTCTGCTATCTGAAGTGCTTCCTCAAACTTCTTCTCTTCAATCATGCTCCTTAATTGAACATACTTCAGTGCATTCTCATATCTTCCCATCTGTATCGTACCCCTCGCAAACACATATTACATACTATAATGGTCCCTTGTATCTTTAATCTCCTGAGGAACCTCTTTCCCTAACCGTTCAATGTGCATACATCTTGCCTCATATTCTTTTACTTTCTTGGCACTGCTTATATTATAACGTTTCATTGCAGAGGTATATACAGGTATTCTCTCAAGATTATCCCTGATTGGCTTAACAAATGGACAATAGGTTGCAAGTATCTCCCTGCTGACCTTACTTATCCTCATGCTTCCGAATGCTTCTCTGATAACCCACTCTGCATAATCCTTTGCAAACATCTCTCTTGTATTATTACGTGCACTTTTAATCTGCCTGTTAATTTTCTCCTTCCAATCCTCGGAAAGGTTGGAATTCTTCCGGTAGAACTGAATATAATCCTGATATTCACTTGTTAATGACTTAATTCTTATATCATTCCATTTTACACCCTGGATGGTCTTACACAATTCCCATCTGAACCTTCCAAGTAATCCTACGACAGCTGCATACTCATCTCCATCAAATAAAGCAGGGAATACAAATCTGCCTTCAGAATCTCTCTTCTTACCTGATATATCCTGCCACATAACAGCCCTTACCCCATAGCATGGGAACAGTATCACATCAGGATATACATCTTTTATTATATAATCCTTGGTTATGCCGGCCTCCGGATTAGTATACATAATTTCCCTGGAAAAGACTGAAAAATCCACTTCAAGCACCTTTTTTACAGCCGTATTGATCTTATAAGGTGTCATCTTTAACTGATAAAGCCTGTCAGCACATATATCCTTATGCAGCACCGGCACAAACATAGTTGCCTTGGCTGATAATAATCTGTTAACACAGGCAAATAAATTCTCTATCTCATACTGTACCTTCCGGGCTGTATTTTTCTTCATGGAGGCTGCTTCTGCCTCTGTAACTGCCTTATGCTTAAGCTGCTCCCTGATATATTCCTCATAGTCAAGGTCAAACTCACTCTTAGACGGCTCCTTCTTTCCCTGCCCTATGAGCATAAGCCAGTCATACAATGTATACACATGACATATATCACCATTGCCGGAATCCGTATCTTCATCAAGTCTGATAATATCCTGTAGCTGGTTATCACTTAAAAACTTTTCACTTATAAAACCATATTTCAAAAACAGCCTTACACAGAGAGGCTGCTCACTGTCAGTCTTCGCTTTCCCGAAGATTGTCCCATATATTTTATAAAAATACCTGTTAATGCCATCTCTTATACGTATCAGTTCTTTATCAACAGACACCTTATCCTGAAGCTTATCGTATTCCATCAGAAGTCCTAAAAAGGCTTCCCTTACCTTATCATCAACTTCTGCATAATCCATAATTGTATGATAAGAGTCGTCAAGCATCTCCATGGATTCCCTGTCCGTCCCATCACCTGCTTCTCCGGATAATCCTGCATACAGCTTTTCAAGCCTTGCCTTGTCAATTGACGGCATGTCAGATATATACATTCTGTACAGATCCTCAATTGCAGAAACCTTTTCACGCATAAATTCAAGCTTAGTAACCCAGTCAGAGTTATCCATTCCACGTCTGCCAAGCTCCTCTGCAAGTCTCGCAACTATTGAATACAGGCTTGTATGGTCTGCCACATATGTACGGACCCTTGTATTGTATTCGTCAACTACAAATTCAATATCATGCATAAGATTATCTATAATAAGCTGCTGTTCATCTATATGATGCATATAAATGTTCCTGCTTGCATTATAATAGCTCTTAAGCACTTCCGGGTCTATGGCCGTACTGTCAATATAATAATCGACGTCCTTCATATAAGAAAGTGCAAGTGCATCTGTAGGGCAGAATTGCCTGATATGTCCAAGCACTTCCGGCTCTATGTTATTAGTTCTACAGCATTCACCATATGAATTATATAGCTCTATGATATTCTGACCAAGTGTTATTGTCTCAAACTTCAGACGCTGATATATAGAATAAAGCTGCTTGATTCTTCTTCCAAAATATGCAACAAGCAATCCTCCATATCCGGGATGCCTTTCACCAATCCTTCCAATATCATCCGCAGAATCAATAGATATATTAACAATCATACTATCTTCCATAGCAGTATATGTAGCCTGATAGCTGCCCCTGAACAGGTCATGCACACCAAGAAAGCTTCCCACGCCGGCAACAGAGCGTGACTTTTCATTCTGTATCAGCACTTTTCCCCTGACCACTACGCTGATAGAATCCACAACATCATTCTGGCAGTATATTACTGTCCCTTTTGTTATCTGTCCTGATGTTTCTTTAAGATTATTCTCTGCCATATATCCATTCTCCACCCTTTTATTATAAAAAAAAGACAATTACCAGTTAAGACTAAAAAAATCCGTGCATCCGGTTTTGAATCTACTACCCCGGACGTTACCTCTGCAATCGACTCAGCCCAGGCGCCCTTGCGGCACACAGATGCGTTTGCTTAGTGCTGCTTCATTCCTGACCTGACACGGTTCACAAATATCTGTTGCGCAAGACCCGGACGTCAACACCTCTTACAAAGGGCAGCTCCGCAATAATAAACCCTAGACCGGATATCACCCCTGCTATAGCGGATTGCAGGTACAGGGCACCGCTAACTCCCCGGCTGCACGGAAATATTATGACATAGTTGTAAAGTTAGTATACTGTTTTTTATATATACTGTCAACTTACTTATTTTTGTTTCCTGCTCAGTTTATTTACTTTTTAACCTCTTTTTCTTTAATTTTTGACTTTCTGAGTTCCCTGAAAAAGTCCTTAAGCATATTGCTGCATTCTTCATTGAGCACATTATACTCCACTTCCACCCGGTGGTTAAAGCCCTCCATATCCAGAAGATTAATTACTGAACCTGCACATCCGGCCTTTGGATTCATACTGCCAATTACAACGCGCGGAATTCTTGCCTGGACTATCGCGCCTGCACACATCGGACATGGTTCAAGGGTGATATACATGGTACACCCTTCAAGCCTCCAGTCACCGAGAACCCTGCCTGCTTTTTTTATTGCCGCAAGCTCTGCATGTCCCAAAGTACTCTTAACAGAGTTTCTTTTATTATACCCTCTTGCGATTATTTTATTATCATATACAATAACACAGCCGATAGGCACCTCATTTAGTGCATACGCTTTTTGTGCCTGCTTAAGAGCCTGCTTCATATATTTTTCGTCTTCCGGATAACCCATATACAGCCTCCAATTTCGATTCATTGTTATCATTACTGAATTATGCTATTATATAGTAACATTATTATTTGAGGGTGACAATATGGAGTACGATTATTACACCAGGCGGCTGCATATACGCATGGTAAGCAGCGAAGACATCAGGCAGGTGCTTGATTTCCAGAAACGCAACAGATTATATTTTGAACAATACGAAGAGCCAAAGTCAGATGATTTTTATACCACAGTTGTACAGCAGAGAATCCTGATTGCTGAAAAATGTGCACTTTCTGATGATTCTTTTTTCAGATATTATCTATCACCTGCCTATGATACTTCATATATTATTGGGACTATATCCCTGAAAAAGTATGTCCACAACAGAACATCTTCCATGCTTATCGGTTATAAGATAGACCATGCGATGTGGCGGCAGGGTTACGCTTATGAAGCTCTTTCATACCTGATACCACGCATATTTTTATCCGGACTGACAGACAGACTTGAAGCCCTTGTCAACCCGGATAATAAGGCATCTGTAAGCTTACTGCGTAAGCTCGGATTTATGTGGTCGCCTGATGACAGCATATACCGTAACACACCCGGCGGCAGAATACTTCATCATCTATATTTTCTTGATTCTGGTATATCAGTCAGTGATATACACCAGTAACCAAATTCCCCGCGCAGGCCGTCACATTCCCTCATTGGCTTGAACAGGCCAAACCCAAACATCTGTGCCATATATTCATCCCTGCCACGGTATATTCCCGGCACACCTATCAGATAAGCAGGCCGTACATCATCACCTGTACACATAAGCATCAGATGTCTGTAGCTGTAATACCCCTGCAGCAGGAAGCTGTTATTAGCAAGAATCCATGTATCAATCGGAAGCTGCCCTATATCCTGTGGTTCTATCCTTACGCATATGATTCTGTCATCATTTTCAAATGGGAACATTTTAGGATAGCTTGAAAGCATCTTTTTTGCAGCCTCTTCAATCTCATTTCTTCTGATATAATCCTCCGGCTTTTCCTCTGCCCTCTGCATTCTTTCTGATACATCATATTCTTTCTGCAGTGATGTATCCCTTAATTCAGGCGCAGCTTCCTTCTGTAAAGGTGTTCTCTCCGGCGAAGGTGCTTCCTCCGATGCTGACATTATCCGTGCACTATGCATACCTTCTGACGCAGGCATACCCTCCGGCGAAGGTGCTTCCTCCGATGCTGACACTTTTTCCGTGGCAGGAGTTGTGTCTTCTGACGCAGGCATATTCTCCGGTATGACAGCGTCTTCCGGCACAAATACTTCTTCTGCAACAGCAGCCGGCACATCCTGATAATCAGACATATCCTGCATATCCCCCTCAAGGCTTGTTGCAATAAGATCCGTTGAATCTGAATCTTCCTGAATAATTTCAGATTCAACGGTATCATCACTTTCAGCATCCTTATCAGTCTGTGTTTCCATGTTATCAGGTTCATCTATCCTAAAATCTGTAATAGATATATTTACATCATCCCATTCAGAACCAAAAAACTTATCGTCACTATAATATACAATAACACCACCTGTGTCTGATATATTAACTACATCTACCGGTATCTCTGTTTCAAGATGGTATGCCTGCTGCGAGCCATTCTTGTCCATTGTTATATCTCCAACATATATTCCATTCATTATTCCATCACGTCGTGAATACAGATATACCTTCATGGAATCACTGATGCTCATTACCTTAATATGTACTGCTATTCTCGCCTTGCTGCCCCTTTGCTCCACACGGATATAACCAACATTATTTTTCTTTACATTACTTTCATAGATATACATATAAGATATCCATCTTTTATAATCTGACATAATAAAAAACCTCCCCATACATTGTATTAAGCACACCTAATACAATGTATGCGAAGGAACATTCATTTAGAACATATTAATCAAATACCCTCAGACTGTACTGACACACCTCCGGATTCACTATCTGACGGTGCCACAGTTGGTGTGGTTTTCTCAATAGTACCCTTTTTGTCTGAATCTTGGGTACTGCCTGAATTGTTTGTATTGGTTGAATTATTTGAGTTGTTTGAATTATTCGTGCTGCCTGTATTATCGTTTTTATCTGTTTTGTCCGCCTTGTCATGCTTATCATTCCTGTCAGGGGTAGCAGCAGCCTGACCGTCAGGATTATAGTCACTATACTTCTTACGCGCACTCTCAATTATGTATTTCACATCATTGATCTTATCTGCATCAGCATAACCCGGATCTGCACTTATGACAGCCTCAGACTTATCCATCGGTACTTTTCCATATACTACACCCACAATATCGAATGACTTACCAGACGCCGATCTCTTAAGGAACAGGATATATTCATATCCAAGCTTCATTCTCGTATATCCTGCAAGCTGGGTATAGCAGCTGTCATCAGCATTATACCTTATTCCCTCGTTAACCTTAATTGTATCGTTAAGCTCTTCCTCAATATTATTAACAAGTACACTCTTAACCGTTACCTTCGATGCAAGCCTGTATATATGACTGGTGTCACTCTTTTTAAAGAAAGAAGATGTCTTGACAGCCTTCACAACATAGTCAGAATCAGTAACCATATCATTAACGGATACATAAGATGTGTTAAGAGCTTCCATATCTGTTACACTGTCGGATGCAGTAATAAGCTCTTCAATATCATCTGTCGACATTCCAAGATACCTGCTGTCTTCATCTATTCCCATCATAATACTGTTGTCTAATCCGTAATTATTCTTCTTATCCTTTTTCGTGCTGCCGTTATTCCTGCTGCCGGATGCCTTGTCATCCTTTTTATTATCCTTTGACCTGCCTTTGTCCTCAGCGTCCTTATCACCGGCTCCGTCTTTCCCATCAGCAGCCTCATCAGGCTCTCCATCCCGCTCAGTCATATCATCAGAATAACCATCTCCTGTAACCGGGTTATCAATAGTACCTTTATTATTATCATTATCAGTACCGGCAATACTTCCATTATTCCCGGTCGGTGGCTGCGGCTTATCCTTTCCAATGCCGCCTGCCAGATATCCACCTATAAATACAAGCAGGAAGCATGCCGCTGCCGCTGATATCTTAGCCACATTTTTCCATGGAATCACTACTGCTTTCCTATGTTCATTACCGGACCCGGGGTCTGCACCGGTCTGCTCGTAGACACGTTTCATAATCCTTTCAGTATTAAGCCCGTGTTCATTCAATTGCTTTACGTCAATGCCTTTAAGGAGCTTATCAGTCTCTTTTTCATCAAGGGCATCAAAGGCTTTTTTCAACTTTTCTTCCATTATCATCACCTCTACCTTATGCTATGGCCATTCCCTGCAGCACCTTACGGAGCTTCTTAAGTGCTCTTGAGCTTCTTGTATCAACAGCACTGACCGTCATCGCAAGTCTGTCTGCAATCTGCTTCGTACTCTCGCCAAGATAATACTTTCTGACTATTATCTCGCGGTCCGGTTCACCTAAACCGTCAACTGCCACCATCAATTCCTTCTTCTGTTCCCTATCAATACACTCCTGTTCAACATTCTGTCTGTCCTTAATGACCAGTCCTGCCTCTTCATCATCAATCGATACATTACCGAATTCCTTTGCTTTCTTACGGAATATATCGATGGCCCTCCTTTTAGCCATTACACATATGTATGATTTGACCGAACCTTTGTCCTCCGAATACTTATCAATTCCATTATAGAACTCAATAAATATATCCCCCGCACATGATTCCATCTCAAATTCATCACACACAGTACCCAGTTTTTCACGAACAATTGTACAGACAAGACCCATATATTCACTCATTAATATGCCCAATCCCCTGTCGGGCTCTGTCTTAATGAGCAGTACTAATTCGTTGTCCTGCATGTCACATATCCTCCCCCTGTATTATATACTTCGATAACTTTAATATAATCTTACATATTTTTTTCAGAAATTTCTCTGTATATGCTTCCTGCCATTGACATAAGCGTTTCGTGCTCATTGAGTGAAGGGTCATCTATAACCACATCAAGCAGTTTTTTTAACACATCCCCCATAATCTTTCCACGCCCAATACCGGCATTGATCAGGTCATTGCCATTAATCTTCATATCCTTTATCGTAACTGCCGGCTTCTCTTCCAGTATTTTTTTATAATTACTCTGTGCAACAGCAAGCCTCTCAAGTTTATCCTCATACAGGTAACTGCTCTGTCCATATATATCAGCACGCATCAACACAAAAAGCAGCGGCATAATATCAGCTCCCGCCTTACTTAAAAATCTCCTGAGATTCTTCAGTGAGTCATCAAATCTGTAATCATGGTACTGAACCAGTCTCTTAACCATTCCTATTGTATAATTATCAAACTTAAGCCTTTTAAGAATGCTTTCTGCCATTCCGGCCCCGGTCTGCGGATGTCCGTAAAAATGGTCTGTACCATCTTCCCCGGTTTCTTTACACACCGGCTTTGCCACATCATGCAAAAGTGCACTCCAGCACAGAATCCTGTAGTCCCTTTCATCATTTCCATTATAATTATTATGCACACCCTCAAGTACCTTAACTGCATGTTCACCTACAGTATATATGTGATGCGGATTGTTCTGGCCGGTATTAAACATTGTAGTCAGCTCCGGAAAGAATGCTTCGGCAAGTCCTGTCTCCGATATAAGTCTTATTCTGTCAGGGCCTGAAGATTCAATAAGCTTGGTCACCTCAACCCTGATACGCTCAGCGCTCACATTGGCAATATTGCCGGCATGCGAACATATCGCATCATAAGTTCCCTGCTCAATATCAAACCCCAGCTGCCCTGCAAATCTTATCGCACGCAGTGTTCTGAGTGCATCTTCATCAAATCTTTCAGAAGGATTACCTACACACCGGATTATCTTATTGTTAAGATCCTCCACACCCCCATATATATCAATAAGTCCCTGTGATGGACAGTATGCCATCGCGTTGATAGTAAAATCCCTCCGCATCAGGTCTTCACTGAGCTCGGATGTATATGTTACATTTTTTGGATGTCTGTTATCTTCATATTCCCCATCAATCCTGTATGTCGTCACCTCATAACTGCAGCCATGCATACGCACGGTTACCGTACCATGCTGTATTCCTGTATCTATGGTTTTATGGAACAGCCCCTTAACCTCTTCGGGCTTAGCAGATGTAGTTATATCCCAGTCCCCCGGCACCCTGTTTAACAGCGAATCCCTTACGCATCCGCCTACAACATAAGCTTCATATCCATTATTATTAAGAGTATTTATAATAGTCTCAGCATCTGCCGGTATATCAATTCTCATGAGATAACCTCCAAGCATATTAATCAAAAATTAATGCATGACCAGGCAGCAATCATACATAATATATTCCAACTATCATTGTACCACATAATTAATTTTCTTTTCAATACACATGACAAATTCAGACTTAAGTGTTAAACTATGAGATATTTTATATACACTTAACAAATGTTTTACAGGAGGTTATGTATTATGAAAGAGCTTTTTTTTCTGTTTTGGACATTTGCCAAGATAGGCAGTATCACTTTTGGCGGTGGATATGCAATGCTTCCCATACTTCAGCGTGAGATAGTCGACAAGAATCACTGGTGCACTGAAGATGACCTTATGGACTATTTTGCGATAGGACAGTGTACGCCCGGTATCATTGCCGTAAATACTGCAACATTTATCGGATACAAACGACGTGGGATAATTGGTGGTATATTTGCAACATTAGGTCTTGTATTCCCATCACTTATTATCATTACAATAATAGCAACATTTATCCGTAACTTTGCCGACCTTGAGGTTGTCACACACGCATTTAACGGAATTAAGATATGTGTCTGTGCGCTTATTTTTGATGCAGTACTTAAGCTTGGAAAAAAATCAATTATTGACAGATATTGTCTGTTGATTTTCCTTGGTGTATTCTTCATATCACTGCTTACAGATTTTTCAACTATACTGCTTATTATTGCTTCGGGAATACTTGGAATTGTAATTAACAGATTTACACACGGAAAGGAGAAGGCTTAAAATGTTAATATATCTCAGATTAATATATGAATTTTTTAAAACAGGATTATTTGCCATTGGCGGTGGTCTTGCAACGCTTCCTTTTTTATATGAAGTCTCTAATAAAACCGGATGGTTCACCGCACAGGACATATCCAATATGATAGCTATATCAGAGTCTACGCCTGGTGCAATTGGTATCAATATGAGTACTTATGTCGGATTTCATACCGCATATTCATATTATGGATTTTTAGGTGCCGTTCTTGGCGGAATCGTAACAACACTCGCACTTGTTACACCTTCGATCATAATTATTGAGATAATATCAGAATTTTTAAAGCGTTTTAAGGAATCAAAGCTTGTAAATAGTATATTTTATGGTCTCCGTCCTGCATCAACCGCCCTTATATCCTCCGCAGGACTTGGAGTTGCAAAAACAGCAGTGATCACCGATGCCCCATTATTATTCAGTTTTCCGGATATATTATATGCAATCAACTGGGAGGCACTGGTTATAGGTGTCATATTGTTCATATGTATCAGGATATTTAAAAAACATCCGGTTGTATATATTGCGGCTTCAGCTGTAATCGGAATTGTGCTCAAATTATAGTTAATCTCCAACTGCGGTTCGGATAACATATTCATTATTATATTTACCGGATGGTCATAATTATGTATAATATAATCACCATACAACAGATTATTATAACAGAAAGGAAGATACACTATGAGATACTCTTATAAAACAAAAGGCACCTGCAGTACACAGATTGATTTTGATATTAATGGCGATGTTATTACTAATGTTGTTTTCACCGGTGGATGCAACGGTAACCTGAAAGCAATTCCCCGTCTCGTTGACGGAATGACCGTTGATTATATCGACCAAAAATGCAGTGGCGTTATATGCGGATTCAAAAACACTTCATGCGCAGACCAGCTTGCCCGCGCAGTTAAAGAAGCATATAAAAGCCAGCATTAGATTAACATCCTGCACAGGGACAGTGACAAAACCATACCGACCGGGCCCAGCAGTACCCCGGCAATGCCGAACAGCTGCACACCTACATAGAACGACATCAGCATGTAGATGGGCCTGAGTCCTGTGCGGTGTCCCATTATCTTTGATTCAAGTACCTCTCTGCTTATCATACTGAACATGTATGTGGCTGCAAGTATTGCCGCACCTTTCAAGTCTCCATATATTACGTACAATGCTGCCCATGGGATGAGAACGCTTCCGCTCCCTATTATTGGAAGTGCGTCCAGTAATGCAATTATTATTCCTATTAGCAATGCATACTCATTTCCTATAAAAAACAGACCTATGCTGCATATAACTGCAACGGTGCATATTATTATCCCCTGTGTTTTCAGATACTCCCCTACCGTATGCCTCACCTCAGATATGACCGGAAAAAAGCTTTTAATCAACGACATATTTTTCCATTCATTTTTTATTTTATCATATTCCTCCAGAAGCAGCCATGTTCCCAGTATAAAGAACATCAGCACGATAAAAAATGAGACCGCCCTGATACATATACCCAGGGCCTTCTCCGTAACAAACGGCATCAGTTTATCAATATAATTATCACCAAGATAATCGACCCCAAGCTGAAGCATGCTGTACATACTCCCACTCTTTATGCCAAACCATTCTTCACAGCAATTGCAGGCATTCCGGAGTCCCTTGCATAATCCACTTTTAATAACCGGCATATTACCCGAAAGACCACGGACCTGCCCTGCAAGCACACTTCCGAGCCATACGAACAACCCACAGGTTACAGCTATTACAATAATCAGTGTTAATGCTGCACTAAGCTTATACGAGAGCACTGTCTTCTCAGATATCCACTTTACAACAGGTATCAGCCAGCCTGACACAATATATGCTAACAAAAATGGGGCAACAAGCGGCAACAGGTATTTTAATCCCAGATATACCACAAAAAATACTGCTGCTATATATGCTATTTTTCTAATTAACTTCTTTTCAGGCATAATAAAAAGCTCCCCTTACAGATACTCATCATAATAAAGTTAGTATCTGCAATGAAAGCCCATAAAATACATATATAATGCACAATTGCGGAAGTTTGCATCACTGAACAATCCTCAGACATCATAAACCCGGGCATCTGAACCCGGCTGCGATGGCCGTTATACCTTAAATCTGTAACCAACTCCCCATATTGTCTCAATATACTGTGGCTTAGATGTATCAGTCTCGATCTTCTCACGAATCTTCTTGATATGTACGGTTACGGTTGCAACCTCGCCGACTGATTCCATTCCCCATATCTTCTGGAAAAGCTCTTCCTTCGTAAATACATGATTAGGATTCTGTGCAAGAAATGTAAGCAGGTCAAACTCCTTAGTTGTAAATATCTTCTCTGCATCATTAACAAATACCCTTCTTGCGGTCTTGTCAATCCTGATCCCTCTTATCTCAATACATTCATTATCATTAGAATTACTTCCTACAAGCCTTGAATATCTTGAAAGGTGTGCTTTAACTCTCGCAACAAGCTCACTCGGACTGAATGGCTTGGTTATATAATCATCAGCACCCATACCAAGTCCGCGAATCTTGTCAATATCATCATTCTTAGAGGATACCATAATGATAGGCATGTCTTTTTCCTCACGTACTCTCCTGCATATATCAAAGCCGTCTATTCCAGGAAGAAGAAGGTCAAGTATGAGCATATCATAATCCTCTTCTAATACCCTCCTGGCACCGGTCTCTCCATCTGTCTCAATGTCAACTACAAAATCACTGAGTTCAAGATAGTCTTTCTCTAACTCTGCCATTGTGATCTCATCTTCAATAATTAATATTCGATTCATAACATTCCCACCTATCTTAAAGTTATCCTTTTATTGACAATTATCACATTACCGACATCATTAAATTAATTATAATATACAATGTCAAAAATATCAAATGTTTATTAATATAATATATAATTTGTAAAATCAAATATTATATGTTCTATATTATCTAAATTTATTATAATTAATAAGTTTATAATATGAATTAAATTAAGACTTGCTTTTACTTGACGATTATATTAAAATAATGTATTCTCAATACAGTTATATGGGTATAATTCACAAAATGAGAGTACTAAGGAGGTATTGATTTTTATGGAAAAGAGACTATTCACTTCTGAATCAGTCACAGAAGGACATCCTGATAAAATATGCGATCAGATATCTGACGCAATTCTTGATGCATTATATGAGCAGGATCCAATGAGCCGGGTTGCCTGTGAGACAGCAATTACAACAGGTCTCGTACTTGTTATGGGTGAGATTACTACTAAGGCTAATGTTGATTTTCAGAGAATTGTCCGTGATACTATTAATGAGATTGGTTACAATAATTCAGATTATGGCTTTGACTGTAATACATGCGGTGTTATGATCGCACTTGACAAGCAGTCAGCAGATATCGCAATGGGTGTTGACAATTCACTTGAATCCAAGGCTAATACGGAAGAATATATCGGCGCAATCGGTGCAGGTGACCAGGGTATGATGTTCGGTTATGCAACTAATGAGACACCTGAGTATATGCCTTATCCAATTTCGCTTGCACACAGTCTTACAAAAAAGCTTGCAGAGGTTCGTAAGAACGGAACACTTCCATATCTGAGACCTGACGGCAAAAGTCAGGTAACGGTTGAGTATGATGAGAATGGCAGACCAATCCATCTTAATGCAGTTGTTATATCAACACAGCATGACGAGCATATATCACAGGAACAGATTCATGAAGACATTCGTAGATATGTTATAGATGAGGTTCTTCCTCATGAACTTGTTAATGATACCACCAAGTATTACATTAATCCAACCGGAAGATTTGTAATTGGCGGCCCTAACGGTGACAGCGGACTTACTGGACGTAAGATCATTGTTGATACTTATGGTGGTTATGCACGCCACGGCGGTGGCGCTTTCTCCGGTAAAGACTGTACTAAGGTTGACCGTTCCGCAGCTTATGCTGCACGTTACGTTGCCAAGAATATCGTTGCTGCCGGACTTGCTGACAGATGTGAGATTCAGCTTTCATACGCAATTGGTGTTGCTGAGCCAACATCAGTCATGGTTGACACATTTGGAACAGGTAAGATATCTGAAGAAAAGATAACAGATATTATCAAAAAGGAATTTGACCTCCGACCTGCAGGTATTATCAATATGCTTGACCTCAGACGCCCGCTCTACAAGAACACTGCGGCTTATGGTCACTTCGGAAGAACAGATATTGATCTTCCATGGGAACGTACTGATAAGATTGACACTTTAAAAGGATATTTATAAAATGCATAGTTTTTTAAGAGCAGTTGGATTCAGTAATATCAAAGATCATAATGAACTTGAACAATTATTAGGTGTAGTCATGACTACACCTAATAGTCTTAATAAGGTTACGCTTAATTCCAATGCCACATTTGCCCAATTTTCCAAACAGTATATTGATTCATGCGGCATTGCAATAACAGGAATATATGATGAAAAGGGATTCTTCCACCTTGAACACTATTTTCCATACTGTTCAGGCGGCATGATAAGCTCACAGGAATCCGTCATGATCAACCGCCGTATTGATTCCGAAACATATACCGGAATGTGTGATGACATGCGCCTTGGCGTATCATTAATATTTTATCTGCAGAACATCAGTGATTACCTGCAGAGTAATGTATCTGACTCTACCGGACGCATTGTAAACATCAGTCTTTCTGCCTTATCTATCAAGGGAACTGTAATCCTTGGATTCAAGTCCGACAAGGATATGATAAGAAAAAACAAAGCTGATACAGCCAGACGCAATAAGCTCATTTCAGAAGCAAAGAACGGCAACCAGGATGCGATTGACAGCCTGACTATTGAAGAACTTGATGAATATGCCATGGTTACAAGGCGTTCCAAACAGGAAGACATATATACGATTGTTAACAGCTCATTTATTCCATTTGGCTCCGAATCCGATAACTACACAATCCTTGGAACAATAATCAACTGGAATAAGTTCACCAACTACCACACCGGTGAAAAGGTATACTGCATGACTGTTAACTGTAACAATCTCATCTTTCCTGTATACATTAACAGTGACGACCTGCTCGGCGAGCCAATGATCGGCCGCAGATTCAAGGGAAATGTTTGGCTTCAAGGTACTATTGACTTTACGGAATTATAATGGTAGAATATATATTGTTGTGTTGGTTAATAATACTTGACACATATTATTTCCTTAGTAAAATGGATATAACAAGCGTCTCCTAAGAGAAAGCCGAGGCATTCCCCTGAGGGAAAAATGAAAAACAACTTTCAGTTTGAATCTATTCTGAAAAATGTCAATGGTGATAACAAAGCATTTCCCAATTTGGGGAGCGTTCTGATGTTACCAAAGCGAAAAAATCTGTAGATTGACAACTCGAAAAAGAGTTGATAATCTTATATATGGCCGTCGGGAAAAATCCCAGAAACCCAGTAAAATCAAGGGTTTGCGGCATGTGTCGTCATAGCTCAGCTGGATAGAGCACTCGCCTCCTAAGCGAGGGGTCGGAGGTTCAAATCCTCTTGGCGACGGGCTTCAAAGCGTTCGAAAATGTTAGCTGGATTAGCTGACAGCGAACGCTTTTGTTATTTTCTAATCACGTTCGTGGCATGAATTCCCATTCAAAATGATCAATTTCCAGCTAACACAATCCGATTTTTGTTAGCTGACAGCTAATCAAAATTACCGGTTTGCAAACATGGTTTTTTTAGAAGTCCAGCTAACATTTGGGTTCCGCTCTGTTGTCACCCCTTATTTGGGGATGTAAATCAGAGAAAAGGCAGGAAAAGAAACAATCTCTCTTCTTCGGCGCCATAGTCCTCCTTTTTTTTGAATTGACATCTCTGATGCAATGTCACACTTTGCAACCGGCTGTCCCCTCCGGTTGTGTAAAGTGCTGCGTCTATCTATGATAGAAAGCCAACAGATATCTTTGATGTCGTAACGAGGGTATGGGGAATCGGAATCCCCATCAAGAGACTTACCAAAAAGGTATCATTTCAAAAGAAAATGATGGAGATATTTCACCTTGCTTATTTTTGTAGTAACCAATCCGCTATATCGTAAATTTCGATTCCTTCATAGCTATATTGGGGATGTTTGGTTCTGGCAATAATCATTTTCGGATAAGCATCTCGAATCT
>CAKSBI010000029.1 GCA_934437985.1 uncultured Lachnospiraceae bacterium | reverse complement strand
AATATTTTTGTGCAGGACAGCTATATTATTGTAAGTAATTTTGGTTATATTTTTTGTCCGACATATATTGACTTGCATTATACTGAGTGATATCATACAAAATACAACAGGGAAAGGAAGTGAGGGGAATTATAAAAGAATGTTGTCTGACCGCAATTCTGGTTCTGGCAGCATTGGAAGATGTCAGGGGTTACCGTATCAGCAATGAACTGATAATTACAGGCTGGATGGCAGGAGGGCTGTTTTCGGTCTGTGCTCATGGATTAGCAGGGTTTATATGCTGGTGTCTGAACGTTATAGTATCTATATTTCTTTTATTATTTTTATTCAGGTTTAAGATGATCGGAGCAGGGGATATTAAGCTGCTATCAGTTATAAGTGGTTTTACCGGGGTAAGTCACGCTATTGAAGTATTTGAAGTGGCAGTTATTATCGGAGGTGTATTCTCTATTATCAAATGTATCCGTTATGGGTATCTGGTCAGTCGTTTGTCTTATTTCAGGCAGTATGTTTCAGAGTTATCATGCAGGAAGAGTCCGCAGCCTTATTATGTTAAGAAAAGAGATGGGGATATGGTGGTTATACCTTTCAGTGTTGCAATTGGAGCAGGGTTTATGGCAGTTTACAGTGGAGTATTAAGCAATGTCGGATTTATATGGAGGTTTTAATGGGGAGAGCTAGGATTGTATTATTTTCACATGATTCACGGTATGCAGATGCATTTTCAGAATACTGTGGGAGACATGAAAGGGAGAGAATAACAGTAAAGACATTTACTAATGAGGAAAGTCTTGAAAACTGTGTATCAAATGAAAGCACTGATGTTCTGCTTACAGAGGAAGTACCGGAGTCTGCCGCAGCTGACATGCATTGCAAAAGGGTTGTTTTGCTGTCAGAAACCAGATACGTAAAGGATACAGGTTATCCATCAATATACAAGTATCAGCGAATGGATATAATTTTAAGACAGCTGTATGAATTCCTTGCTGAGGAGATTGGTGATGATGGGAAAAAATGTAGTATCAGGGTGGAAGGGCCGGATATGATCGGGTGCTTTTCGCCATGTTATGAGCAGGAGCGTGAGCAGTATGCAAGAGCATTAGCCGGGTATACCGGAGAGAGAGGAAGAACATTATTCATTAATATGGCAATGTTTACGACATATGATGGTGAGGGTGAGGATGGGCTGAGTGAATTGCTGTATTATCTGTCAAATGGCGAGGAGGATATACTTTCATATCGTCTGCCTGCGCTTAGTAAGCATATAGGTGCATATGAATCACTGCCCGGCGTGAAGAATTATCTGGATCTGTATAGTCTGGACAAAGAACAGGCAGGGCAGCTGTTTGATAAGCTTGCAGAGCTTTCAGAGTACAAGTATGTGATAGTAGACCTGGGTGTGGCCGGGGATGTGTCAGCAACTATTTTAGAATATTGTAAAAGTATACTCATGCCGGTGCCGTATAATGCGGATGGGGAGCGGATCAATCATCTGAAGAGGGATTACAATAATGGTATGGGATCAGATGTAATGGACAGGGCAAAATGGATAAGGCTACCCGATTGGTGGCAGAATGACCCTGCCGGAAGAATGGGATGGATAAGGGAAACGTATGAACAGTATTAAGGAGAAGATCAAAAATGAGGTTCTGTCAGATACTATGGCAGGGGAGCTTACAGATGACCAATTGATTCTGCAGCGCATTGATGAACATATAATGGCGATACCGCAGTACATATCAGTCAGTGATAAAATAAGGCTTAGAAATGATGTCTATAATTCCCTCAGGAGATACGATGTCCTGTCAGATCTGCTTGAGGATGACAGTATAAGTGACATTATGATTAATGGAGCTGGCAATATATTTATTGAGCGTAATGGCAGGTTAGAGAAGTACCATTGTGGCTTTGACAGCAGAAAAAAGCTTGAGGATGTAGTACAGACAATTGTTGCGGGCCACAATAGGATTGTTAATGAATCAGCCCCTATTGCTGATGTAAGACTTGCGGATGGTTCGAGGGTTAATATTGTAATGCCTCCCATTGCGATTGAAGGACCGGTTGTTACGATACGGAAGTTTCCAAAGATGGACTTTACGATGGAAAAGTACATAAAGATGGGGGTAGTAACGGAGGAAGTGGCAGAATTTCTCAGAGACCTTGTAGCCGGGAAGTACAGCATGATCGTATCAGGTGGCACGGGATCCGGTAAGACAACATTTCTTAATGTGTTGTCCGGCTGTATCCCTGCTGATGAGCGTGTAATCACGATAGAGGATTCAGCAGAATTAAGACTTCAGAGTATAAGCAATCTTGTCCGTCTGGAAACGAGAAATGCCAATATTGAAGGGGAAAATGAGGTAGATATACGGATGCTTATTAAAGCAAGCCTCAGAATGAGACCGGACAGGATTATAGTTGGAGAGGTCAGGGGAAAAGAGGCTATTGATATGCTGCAGGCAATGAACACAGGGCATAGGGGCAGCCTGTCTACCTGTCATGCCAATAGTGCAAAGGATATGATAACGCGTCTTGAAACGCTTGTGCTTCTTGAAAATGCATTTTCCATGCAGGCAATAAGGCGGATGATCGGTGCGGCTATAGATATAATTGTCCAGCTTGGCAGAATGCCTGACAGATCAAGAAAAGTGCTTGAAATATCACAGGTATATTGTGAGAATGATGAGATTATTATTAATCCGCTCTATGAGCTTGGCAGTGCCGGAGCTATGAAAAAAACTGGAGAATGGGTTGGTGAGCGCATATGACTGGGAAGGTTAACTATAATCGCTACAGTCCGGGGATGAGAGATATATTTTATATAATGGTCACGGCAGTATTGATTGATTTAATTATTGTTTATGTTTTCTATAAAAATCTGTGGATATGTCTGGCAGCCATGCCTGTATGTCTGTATATATCTTATAGAACCTATACAAATAATATGATATCAAAACGCAAGAAAACCCTGGAATGTGAATTTGAGGAACTGCTCAGCTGCCTGTCTTCATTGCTTTCAGCCGGATATTCGCTTGAAAATGCAATATTTGAGGCAAAAAAAGAGCTGCTGCTTATATATGATAGTAATGCAATTATAATTGGCGAACTGAATCTGATGTGCCGTGGCATTGAGATGAACAGGCCTGTAGAGATGTTATTCAGGGAGCTGGCAGTAAAGAGTGGTATATCTGATATCATTACCTTTGCTGAGATGATTAGTATATCTAAAAGAAGTGGTGGGGATATGGTGGCAATTGCCAGTCAGACAATTGATGTGATACATAGCAGGCATGAGGTTAACAACGAGATTACAACTATGATTGCAGCAAAAAAATATGAAAATAAAATAATGAATCTTATGCCTGTTGCAATTATTGTGTTTATGTCTGTTTTTTCTAAAGGTTATCTGGACATTTTGTATAATAATCTGTTTGGAATCTGTGTGATGTCAGGATGCCTTTTAATATATGGCAGCTCATGGCTTATTGGTAACAGGATTATGAATATTGACTTATATTCAGATATGGTGATATCAAAGGAGGGTATACATGACAGCTGTAAAAGGAACCGGACGGTAAATGGTATGTGGTTATACAGATTCCTTATGGCAGCCGGATTAAAAAAGGCATTATATGGGATTAAATCCAAGTGTGTAACGTTGTATGGCAACAAGGCAGAATCCATGTTTTGCAAATGGTTTCATAAGCTGTGTAATACAATGCTGGCTGTAGTTCCTGCATGTGCTGCCCTGTCAGTATATGTGTATCTGTATGCAAACGAATCGATAATGTATATTTTGATAATAACCATTGCTGTTATAATTGGGGTGCCCTACATGATGGTTAGCAGGCTTAATAATCAGTTGAAGAGGAGAAACGAACAATTGATGCTTGACTATCCGGAGATGGTTAACAGATTCATACTGCTGCTTGGCTCTGGTATCAATATGCGTGGTGCGTGGGACAGGATGTGTTCTGATTATTTAATAAAAAAGAAACAGAATGGAAAAGTGCGTTATATATATGAGGAAATGATACAGACGGGAAATGATATGGCAAGGGGGATACCGGAAGCAGAGGCATATGAACGGTTTGGCAGAAGACTGCAGCTGCTTCCGTATATGAAGCTAAGTGCAATGTTAAGCCAGAATCTCAAAAAGGGCAATAAGAGGTTGATTGAACAGCTAAGGCTGACCTCTATAGATGCATTAGTGCAAAGGCGCGAGACAATGAAGCAGCTTGGTGAAGAAGCTTCATCAAAATTACTGCTGCCAATGATGCTGCAGTTTATGCTTATATTGATTATAGTTATGGTTCCTGCAATCAGGGCGATGTAGAAGAAAGGGGTAATCTGAATGGTTAAAGAGTTTTGGAATGAAGAAGATGCTGTAGGTGTTGTGGAGATAATTCTGATTATGGTTATATTAATTGCACTTGTATTAGTATTTAAGGGAAAGATAACGGATATTGTTAATAATGCTTTGTCAGATATTGATGAAAATAGTGGAGAGATAATGGGTGAATAACAGAGGCAGCGTTTCGGTATATTTTGTTCTTATATTTTCTGTGTTAATAATTCTTGTTACATCTGTTATATCAGTTTTAAGGTATGAATCCGAAAAGATGAATTCGCTTATTTCATTAAATGTATCACAGGAGTCTGTGTTTGGAAAATATTACAGGCCTCTGCTTAATGAATATGGGATGTATTATTACATTGCAGACAGTGAAGAAAAGCTTAGTGCGGATATTATGGGTTATGTTACTAAGAATCAAAGCGGAATAACAAGATTATTAAGCTTTGAAACGGGAGGACTTGATATTACAAAAATGTATTATGCAACTGATGATGAAGCGGCTAATGTCAGGCATCAGATGCGTGCTGTTATTAAGGATACATTTGCACAGGATAAGGTTAATAAATTTACGGAAGAATATAAAAATACGAATGTTTCCGGCAATAATGACAAGATTAATGAATGCAGGAAAAGGGTTAAGGAAGATATTGATGAAGCTAAGCAGGAAAAGAAAGTGCTTGAACTGTTAAGGCTTGTTGAGGGAGTAACGGTGTCCGGTGGAAAGATAAAGTGCAGCAGGGAATATGCCAAGTGTGGACTGGCTGGAAAGGTTACTTCTGCCAATGCAGGAATTGATAATCCGGATATATGGAATGCTGTTAAGGATAACTCATTTGATATGACAGAGTACCTGGTCAGGCTTAATAGCAGGGCTAAAAAAGCAATTGCGGGGAAAAAGGTAACGTATTCCGAAAGAAAAACCATGCAGTGGTGTAACAGGGTTAAAAGGGTGTATGAAATCACGGTAAAGGCAAAGAATACTGCCGGCACAATAGGAAAACTTAAAGGCGGCATATGTAATCCACAGGCTATTGAAAAGGGACTTGCAGCTAATATCCCCATACTTGAAGCCGTGTTACGCCTTAAGGATATAAAAAAACCGGAGAGTGTTAGTGACTGGCAGGATATATATGCACTTACAACGGAATATATTAAGCTTCTTAAAAGATATCATGTGAAAGATATGGCTTTTGATTACAGCACACTTAATCTGAAAAGGACTGATAATCCGGCAACTGAAACAGATGGCGATGTCAATGATATAATTACATATTTAATTCAGAATAAAGATAGTATTTCAAAAAAGCATATTGTGGTCGCCGGTGTGTATGAACAGCTTGCCCCGGAAAAGGAAAAGAAAATATCAGGTATTGATTTTGAAGATATTGAAGGGTTAGCCGGAACGTTAGATAAATGTTTACCTGACCAGGATAAAAATGATTCGGCAGACAGCCTATATATACAAATGTATATTGACAGATTTTTTTCGGAGTATGTCTGCAGTGATAATGCAGATAACAGGGAGAATGATAAGAAAAATGCACATGTGCTTGATTATGAAAAAGAGTACATCATTAATGCAGGTGTATCAGACAGGGATAACCTTAAAGCTGTGGTTTACAGGATTCTGATGATCAGAATGGGAACTTCATTTGTATATCTTGCAGCGGATGATGCTTCACGGCAAAAGGCATATGTGGCAGCAGCATCAATTGTTGGATTTACAGGACTTGATGCTGTAGTGAGGTGTGTCCAGTATCTTATCCTTGCAGCATGGGCGTATCAGGATGCATGTATTGATACAGGTGCCGTACTGTCAGGAAAAAGCATCCCCATGGTAAAAAACAGAAACAACCTGAACGTAGAATTTAACGAACTGGTTTTGTTCAGTAAGGAGAATATGCGCAATAAGATTAATGATTATAAAAGTAAAAAGGGAATGTCGTATGATGAATATATCAATTTTTTCCTCCTGGGAACATCCGTGAAAAAAAGAGTATATAGGAGTATGGATATTATCCAATACAATATGAAAAAGAATCATGACAGTCTGTTTTCATTTCAAAACGCAGTCTGTGGGGCGGATATGGAGCTCATATGTGAAAAACCATTTTATTATGTTGCAAAAAGTGGATACATGTACAAATAGTGGGAAGACAAGAAGACGGAATCCGGATACATTCAGGCAGGAACTGTAATAGTAACTGTTGACAATGAATTAGAAAGACATATCCAGATGAGGGACAAATTTGTAGAATTTTCAACCATTAAACCAGCCATAGAAAAGAGAATAGTTCCTGTCTGCATGTGTCCGGATTTGAAAGAGAGGTGCATATGAGAAGACGAAGCCAGGGGTCTCTGACTGTTGAAGCAGCATTGATCTGTCCTGTATTTATAATTGCAATATTGTTTTTTATATACGTTATTATGTGGTTTCAACGTGCTGCTCTTGTTCAGTCGGATATTGTGTCTAAGGCACGAATGGCTGCTGCGGGGTATCCGGTTGTTGACTGCGGTAAAGGTGATGACTCTGTAAATGATATTGTAATACCCAGGATATATAAGGCGGATTTTATACCGGTGAATATAGTCCAAAAGGTTGTGATAAGACCATTTGTGGGTGTGACAGGCCTGACAGATGAGAATGAAGATCCTATTGTATATGTCACTAAAAGTGGAAAAGTATACCATTATGACATTGCATGCAGTTACATTAGTGTCACTACTGACAAAGTAAACTATAGCGACATCACTTACAGACGGAATAAGTCGGGCAGCAGGTATAAGGCATGTGAAGTGTGCTGCCGTAACATTGAAAATATCGGTAACAGTGTTTATATAACTGATTATGGTGAAAGATTTCACAGCCGTGCGGATTGTACACGCATAGACCATGAAATTCTGTCAATAAGAATATCAGAATCAGGGCATATGAGGGCATGCAGTAAATGTGGTAAAGGCAGGTGAGGAGAAATGCAGCATATTATAAGTGTAATATGTGGAATGTTATTGCTTATTTGTGCAATACAGGATTTGAGGTTTAGGATGATCAATGTTATCGTTCCGTTAATTGCTATGGTAATTATCGTTGCTGTAAAGCTGCTGTGCCATGAAGAAACCATTGCCGGTATTGCGCTTTCAATATCTCCCGGAATTGTAATGCTGTGCATATCAGTAATTAGAAAAGGAGTATTAGGTTTTGCTGATGGAATTATAGTATGTTTTGTCGGTGTATGTGAAGGATTTTATGCAAATGCTGTGATTGTTCTTTTCAGCTTTGTTATAGCATGGATTGCCATACTGTATAAGCTTATAATTAAGAGATACAGTGCAGGCAGGCTTGCAATACCATTTATTCCATGTGTAATACCGGCGTGGTTATGTGTATGTGCGGGGGGGTGGTTTTTATAAATGCTTTTTACAGGAAAGGAACAGTCACTGTTGAGGCAGCATATATTGTTCCGGTTATACTTATGATTACAATAGCTTTGCTGTGCGCGATAATGGTTGGGCATGACCGGGGAGTCGTGTATATAGAGCTTCGCAGATATTCAGAAAAACTTTGCAGTGACATTTTTTCGGATGGAGAAGCAGATGGATACGGCGTTGACGTAAAAAGCCTGCAGAGGAAGATGCTTATCTGCCATATTGACTATATTGATGTTGAGAATAAAAGGAAAAAAGTAATAATAAAAGGGATGCTGACGAGTAGAGTTGGCCCAAAGCAGCTAAGTAACTGCCATATCAGCTTTAAACAAAGTAAGATAGACGCTTGTAAGAATGTAAGGAGAATTGTGTTGCAAGATGGATAAGGTGTTTCCCCTTAGCGTATATATGGAAAACAACAGACCTTTAATAACGGACCTGCTTAATATATATATTGCAGTGCTTGAATGTATTGAAAATAGCCGGGATGAAGGTGTCATATTTCATATGGAATATATAAAATATGACATCCGCAGTGAAAAAGTATATCTGCCTGTAGGCCGTGCCATGAATACAGCTTATACACCGTGGTGGTTATTTGAATGTATGAGGGCATCGCTTCGATATGCCGGAAGTGATGAGAAAGCACTTGCAGAGAATGTTATATATATGTACAGGAATAATGGAAGCAGGGAATGTCTTAATATGGTAAAAAACTACAAAAAAAGAATAGAAAAATCACACAGATTTGTTACAATCTGGAATGCATTGTTTGTTGTAGTTGTATTTTTTATTGTTCTGATGTATTACAGGATGTATGGAATATGCTTTTATTAATCAAAATGGAGAAGTCAAGTTGCAATCCTATACAAATTTTGTTATAATAAAACGATAATATTAAGAAGAGGTTACCGGATTTGGACAGAACTTTATCGTTACTATATGGCAACTTTCATATGATGGGATACAATACCGTACGTGTTAGTACTGAGGGTGGATTTATCGATGTAATGAATATGATCATTAATAATGAATTATACCTGATTCCGATTGTTGCAGTGGAAAGTGGGATTACTGCTGAGCTTACAATGCAGGCAGCAGATACTGTCAGGCAGAAGCTGTTATCGGTCAATCCTGAAGTTGTCAGCGTATATGTATTGCAGCTTATAGTAACATATGGCGGTGACGCACAAGGGGTAATTAATACGCTTTTCCCATATTGGATTATTGATATGTGTGAGAGCAGGCTTATGGTGTATGAGTCGCAGCCGGTCGGATTTCTTAATGTACGTGATATTGTGGAGAATTCGCTTGATGGTCGTGACTTTTCTGTTGCTGAAGGCAGCCGTATGATGAACAGAGAAAAGAAGTGCTTTCCTGTTATTACTGCCGTTATTGTATTTATTAATATACTTGTATTTATAATTCTGGAGGCTGGAGGTTCTACACTGGATTCAGGGTATATGTTGGATCATGGTGCACTTGAGTATTCAGAGGTATTTGCCGAAGGACAGTATTACAGACTGTTTACACATTTTTTTATGCATTTTGGAGTGGAGCATCTGGTAAATAATATGTTTGTGTTTATCGTGCTTGGATACCATCTTGAGAACATTATTGGTAAATTACAGTATTTGATTATATATATGATTTCAGGTTTTGCATCAGGAATAGTATCGGTTATATGGTATAATATATTAGGTGAGCAATGTGTTTCTGCAGGTGCTTCCGGGGCAATCTTTGGGATTATAGGGGCCTTGTTTACGTTGATAGTTATTTTTAAGGGTAGGCTTAAGGACATAAGCTATAGAAGAATAATAATTTTTCTCATATTAACGTTATATAGCGGGGCACAGAACCCGGAAGTCGATAATGTGGCACATGTATCGGGATTTATTATTGGCTCGGCATTAATGCTTGTTATATATATATTTGGTAGAAAAAGAATGGAACAGTCTTTGAAGGGAGACATGTAGGTATGCGTGTTAATATATATTATGGTGGACGTGGCTTGATAGAGGATTCAACTATATATGTCATTAATAAAGCAGCAGAGGTTCTTAAAGAGTTAAGGGTTGATGTTGAGGTATATAACCTGTATGAGCAGAAAAAAAGCATAGCTTCATTACCTAAGACAGCTAAAGGGGTTGATGGGGTCATTCTTGCAGCGCATGTTGAATGGTTTGGTATAGGTGGACTAATGCAGCAATTTCTTGATGCATGCTGGTTATATGGTGACAAAGAGGAGATCAGTACGAAGTATATGATGCCGATAGTAATTGCTTCTACATATGGTGAACGTGATGCTGAATGTACATTGATCAAAGCATGGGAACTGCTTGGAGGAATACCTGTTACCGGTTTATGTGCATATGTTGAAGACCATGTGGCATTTGAGACTAATTCAGGTATAAGCAGGCAGATAGAAAAGATGACGGAAAATTTTTACCGCAGCATAAGCCAGAGATCTGCAGCAATGCCTAACAGTGCTGACGAAGTCAGTAAGAAAGTATCTAAGGCAAAGGCTTTAAAGCTGACACCGCAGGAGAGCGAACAGCTGTCAGAATATGTATCGAATGACCAATATGTAAAAAAACAAAAGGAAGATATTGAAGAACTGACAATGATGTTTAAGGGAATGCTTGGTGAAGATACTGAGGAAGGGAACTATATTGACAGGCTGAAGAATGCATACATAGGTTCAGCGGATGTTAATAATGCAGATTATCTTATTGTACTGACTGATCTTTCTAAGGAGCTTCATGTAAAGATATCAGATGGCAGACTTGAATGTGTGTATGGGAATGCGGCGGATGTTGATGTAATTGTTAAGATGACATCGGCTGTTTTTGATAAAATAATTGAAAATGGGCATTCATTCCAGGAGGCATTTATGACAGGGGAATTAACTGCAAAGGGTAATTTCAATATTCTAAGGCTTCTGGATGCCTGCTTTAGATTTTAATAACAGGAGGGTATACTGATATGAGTAAAAAGGTTGTCGAGGGGTGTGTATTTTGCAAGATAGCTGCCGGGGAGATTCCTTCAAAAACGGTATATGAGGATGATGATTTCAGAGCAATTCTTGATATATCGCCAGCTTCAAAGGGACATGTGATAATCCTGCCTAAGAATCACGCTGATAACATATTTGAGATAAGTGATGAGGATGCTTCAGGAATAATGCTTGTTGCAAAAAAGATCGCATCTAAGGTTAAGAATGTGTTTGGATGTGATGGAGTTAATATTTTACAGAATAATGGAGAGGCTGCCGGTCAGACTGTGTTCCACTTTCATGTCCATGTAATTCCGAGATATGAGAATGATAATATCAGGATTAAGTGGACTCAGCATGAGGATATTGATATAGATAGTGTATATAACGAATTAAGTAAGTAAATGCAGGGGTAGAGAATATTGAAAAAGATAATTTTGACAGGGGGAGGAACGGCCGGACATGTTACTCCTAATATAGCACTTATTCCGGAGCTTCAGAAGAGAGATTATTCAATATACTATATTGGTTCTAAGAATGGAATTGAGAAAAAACTGATTGAAGAATGTGGAATTCCTTATTACGGTATATCTTCAGGTAAACTCAGAAGATATTTTGACCTGAAAAATTTTACTGATCCGGTCAGAATTGTTAAAGGTTATTCCGAAGCAAAGGCTATTATCAGGAAGTTAAAGCCGGATATTGTTTTTTCAAAAGGTGGATTTGTTACTGTGCCGGTTGTCCTGGCAGCAGATAAGAGGCATGTTCCGTGTGTAATACATGAGTCCGATATGACTCCGGGACTTGCAAACCGTATATGTATTCCACATGCTAAAAAGGTATGCACTAATTTTCCGGAGGCAGCCAAATCAATACCTGGTGGTAAAGCCATAATAACAGGAACGCCTATAAGGAAGGAATTATTTGCAGGTAATAAGATTGCAGGGCTTGATTATTGTGGATTTACAGCTAATAAGCCTGTACTGCTTGTAATTGGGGGAAGCCTTGGTGCTGCCTCTGTTAATACTGCGGTAAGAGAGGCGTTGCCACAGTTACTTACCAGATATCAGGTAATTCACCTGTGTGGGGCAGGCAAGCTTGACCCTTCACTTAATGATACGGAAGGCTATGTACAGTATGAGTATGTTAAGAGCGAGCTTAGTGATATGTTTGCGGCAGCTGATATTGTTGTATCAAGGGCAGGGGCTAATGCAATATGCGAGCTTCTGGCATTGAAGAAGCCGAATATTCTCATTCCGTTGTCAGCAGCAGTCAGCCGTGGTGACCAGGTGCTTAATGCGCGTTCCTTTGAGAACCAGGGATATAGTGTTGTGCTTAGTGAAGAAGAACTGTCAACATACAGCCTTATTACAGCTGTTGATGAACTATATGATAACAGGCAGCAGTATATAGCAGCTATGTCAGATAATGCCGGGGACGATGCTGTTAAACTGATTGCTGATATAATTGATCAGAATATAAAACAAAAATAAGAAATGTGTCATATAAAGCAGTATTTTATCGATGGAAAATACTGGAAATCCTCCGCTCGTGGTATTAAAATTAGAGTATCATGATGAGGAGGGGTTAATATGATAGATAAATTATTTGAGGGAAATGTAATCTTTAATATAGTTGTTGTAATCTGCGGTGTAAGTGTACTGGTAAGGATTGCTTTATTACTGTTATATAGAAGACTTATAAAAGCAGCATCTTCTCCGGATAAGGAAAAGGGTAATGGTTACAGCAGAAGATTCATACGCCGCATCACGGATAAGTTTATATATGAGTATGAAAAATCATATCCTGTGAATAATGTAAGCGTTTTTGTAGATAAATATATGTATGAAGTAAAGTTGTTTGGAATCAGGTCGTCTACATGGGAAACCATGGAGATTGTTTCAGTGATTCTGTGTCTTGTGTCTTGTACATTATGTGCGTTTCGTGCCTATTATCATAGCGAGCAGCAAAGTGAGCTTATCAGGTACGTACTGGAAGGACTTCTGTCTGCCGGTATTATTACTGTATCAGATGCATTATTTGACCTGACTGTCTTAAGGTCGCAGCTTCATACGAATATATGTGATCATATTGAAAATTATATGAAACCAAGGCTGGAATGTGGTGAATATGATTCCTCAGTAATCGAAAAGGCCAGATTGCTTGATGATATTGATGAAGGCATGATAGAATTGATGAATAGCCTGAACAATATGCAGAGTGGGGCAGAATGTGAGGATTCCGGACAGAAAGAGGCCGTAATAGAGTCGTCAGACGAGGACGAGAGAATACTTGAAGATGTTATAAGAGAATATTTGACCTGATATAACTAATAATAAAAACTAAAGCGTAGTGAAGGGGTGGTAATATGGACAGATTTGTATGTTTTGATCATTCTTTGGCACAGGGGTTTATCACACAAGAGGAGATAAGGTCTTATGATGAAGCTGCAAAAGCGGCTTATAATAAGCTTATTTCCGGAACGGGGGAAGGTAATGATTATATAGGGTGGATTAATCTTCCGACTGATTATGACAGAGAAGAATTCGATAGAATCATTAAAGCAGCCGATAAGATTAAGAACGATTCGGAGGTTCTTTTAGTTATTGGAATTGGAGGCTCCTATCTTGGCGCGCGTGCTGCGATAGAGTTTTTAAGACATTCATTTTATAACAGTGTATCTGAGAAGGTGCGTAAAACACCGGAGATATATTATGCAGGCAATAATATCAGTTCAACTTATATCGCACACCTGCTTGAGGTAATAGGTGACAGGGATTTTTCGATTAATATGATAAGTAAATCAGGAACAACAACGGAGCCTGCTATTGCTTTTCGTATATTTAAGCAGAAGCTTATAAGCAGATACGGAATGGATGGGGCGAGGAAAAGAATATATGCTACAACCGACAGAAGAAAGGGAGCACTTAAGAAGCTGGCAGATGAAGAAGGATATGAAAGCTTTGTTGTGCCGGATAATATTGGAGGCAGATATTCGGTATTGACCGCAGTAGGTCTTCTGCCTATTGCAGTTAGCGGAGCCAATATAGGTATGCTGATGAAGGGCGCAGCAGATATGCGTGAAAAGTGTCTTAACACACCGATTGCTGATAATGATGCAGTTAAGTATGCAGTTATACGTAATGCATTTTATAATAAAGGTAAGTCTGTAGAGATACTTGCTAATTATGAGCCTTCATTTCATTATATTGCAGAGTGGTGGAAGCAGCTATATGGAGAGAGTGAAGGTAAAGATGGTAAAGGGATTTTCCCTGCCGCCGTTGATCTCACAACAGATCTTCATTCAATGGGACAGTTTATCCAGGATGGGTCAAGAATTATGTTTGAGACAGTGCTTGAAATGGAGGTGCCGGGCTGTGATATCACAATAAAGGAAGAGGAGGACGATCCTGACGGACTTAATTATCTTGCAGGAAAGTCTGTGGATTACGTTAATAAATGTGCGATGAGGGGGACAACCCTTGCGCATACTGACGGAGGAGTACCTAACATTTATATTAAGGTGCCTGACAGAACTGAATACACCTTAGGCCAGCTGTTCTATTTCTTTGAATTTGCGTGCGGTGTGAGCGGGTACATGCTTGGAATTAACCCATTTAATCAGCCCGGGGTAGAATTCTATAAGAAAAATATGTTTGCTTTGCTTGGAAAACCGGGATATGAGAAGCAGAGGGAAGAGATGCTCAAAAGATTACCTGATGAATAAGCTTACTTGAATTGTAATAACTTACTACTTTAGCGAAAATAAAATGGCAGTTGGGCATGAAGCTTAACTGCCATTTTACGTATAATAGTAAAATAATAAGATTAATTCTCGATAGCGCCTACAGGACATGCACCTGCACATGTACCACAATCGATGCAAGCTGTCTCGTCAATCTCGAAATGTGCATCACCTTCTGAAATAGCACCTACAGGACACTCGCCTGCACATGTACCACAGCTGATGCATGAATCATTAATTGTAAAAGCCATTGTTATATCCTCCTCATTTAATAATAGTTATTATTTTAATACACTATTCGATAAAAGTAAAGGGTATTGTTTTTTAATTTTATTAATAGTATAATATGTACTTTGGGGAGAAAAAAGGAAAGGAAATTATTATGAGTAATACAAAGTCAACTGAAATTTTTAGGGATGCGCCTGTGCCAAAAGCCGTTCTAAGTAACATTATTCCATCTGTTATAAGTATGATCATGGTTCTTGTCTATAATCTTGCAGATACATTCTTTATCGGACAGACAAAGAATCCATATATGGTTGCTGCAGTATCACTGGCAACGCCGGTATTTCTGATATTTATGGCAGTTGGTATGCTGTTTGGTATAGGTGGAACATCACTTATATCAAGAATGCTGGGAGAAGGAAAAAATAAGTTTGCAAAGAATACTTCATCATTTTGTTTCTGGAGTGGTGCTGTAATCGGTATAATTGCGATGATTATGATACTGATTTTTGCTGATCCGGTATGCAGGCTGGTTGGAGCAAGTAAGGATACAATAGATTATTCCAGGCAATATCTTCAGATACTTGCTTTTGGAATACCATTTCTTATAATCAGTAATACTTTCAGTAATATTATCCGTGCTGACGGTAATGCAAGGAAAGCAATGACGGGCATGGTATTGGGAAATATAACTAATATCGTTCTGGATCCGCTTATGATACTTGTATTTGGATGGAATGTTGTGGGTGCGGCAATCGCTACGGTAATTGGTAATGTTGTTTCGATGATAGTATATATGTCGCATTTACTGTCTCCCAATACTATGCTGTCGATCAGGCTGTCAGATTTTACACTCAGCAAGAAGATTGTCCTGGGTGTGTTTGCTATTGGTGTACCGGCTTCGCTTAACAGTATCCTGCTGAGTTCTTCTAATATTATAATTAATAACATGATGAGTACATATAATGATATGGCGGTTGCGGGTCTGGGTGTTGCCATGAAGGTTAATATGATAGTGGCAATGCTTCTTATAGGGGTAGGAACAGGAATACAGCCGCTGCTTGGATATTGTTACGGTGCAGGTAACAGAAAGCGTTATATGGATGTGCTTAAGTTTTCATGTGTTCTTGCATTATGTATAAGTCTTGTCATGACTGCGGTCTGTTATTTTGGGGCTGCCGGTCTTGTAAATGCATTTCTTGATAATCCCGATGCATTTACTTATGGATTTGAGTTTTCAAGAATACTTATCATTTCAGGTCCTGTACTTGGTCTGTTGTTTGTATTTGTTAATGCAATACAGGCGACAGGAGCTGCTATTCCGTCACTTATTCTTTCGGTAAGCCGCCAGGGGCTTGTGTATCTGCCTATATTATTTGTGTTCAGGACGGTGTTTGATTCGCCACATATGCTTGTGCTTACACAACCGGTAACTGATTATTTGGCGTTGATAATGGCAATAGTGTTATTTATTGTGACGATAAGGAAGTATTTTACAGTGAAACAGTCTTGACGATAAATTTACAATGATTTATACTAGTACAACAATATAGGAGGTGAAAATATGACAAAGGTTGATAAGAGTATGATTATTGGTGATATATTAAGAATTGATGCAACTGTTGCACCGATTCTTATGGCGGCCGGAATGCATTGCATAGGTTGTCCTTCAGCCCAGGGTGAGAGTCTTGAGCAGGCAGCAATGGTTCACGGACTTGATTCAGATAAGTTAGTTAATACAATTAACGAGTATCTTGAAAAGAAAGCACAGTAATTCTGAAGAATGTATTAGAATATAACAAATAAGGTCGCAGAGTGTTGAACACTGCGGCCTTATTTGTATAGATAAAGGATTTATTATGAAAATAATAAACGGTGTTATAATCCTGCAAGCACCTGCAGGGCTTTGTTCCTGACAATTGCTTCAAAATGCTCTTTAAAATGAGATTCAGTAGCATAAGTTGAACGCTCTATGTGACCGTATTCAGAGGCGAGGTTGCAGACCTTATTGAAGTCCTCAGGTGTATGCTCTGATCTGTGCATTACAAGATAGTAGCGGGAATTGCCGCAATTCTTATATATAGTGTTGCTGCCGTTATATAATTCCGAAATGTGTACACCAAGACGGGTTGCTTCATCTAATGAATTAAATGAAAAAATTCTTATTATGTCCGGGTTGGTCTCGGAACTGTCTTCAGGCTTGCTGTGGCCAAATCCTAAGGTTTTGGATAATGGTACAAAGTCTTTCGTATTATCGTCAGAGGAGATAACCAAATCATCATCAGGATTATCTTCGCCATAATCGTCAGTATCTTCAATATCATTGACATCAGAACCCTTTGTATTCAAAAGATCGGTTATATGATCAAATGTGCTGAATAACTGGTCTGTAACAGAATCATTTTCATCCTGGTAATAATTATCATCATCTGAAGATGACTGATCCGGAGAGAACTTGGAAAATCTTGTATCTAGTTCGTCAGGATCTTCCACCTTGGTAATCACAAGGATAAGAGTCTCCCTGGAGATCGGAATTGCCTCTATCATAAGAGGAATATCTTCAGCTTCAAAGCCAAATTGATAAGAGGCCTGTTGCATCATATCACGAAATAGCTCCTTAGCCTTATCTGTGCCATATGCAAGTTCGCTGATCTTAAGCTCACGTTCTTCCAGATCCTGGTGGCTTAGCGTGCATCTAATCTGATTATCATTTATCTTTTCAATTTTCATAGACCCACTCCCAACTGTATCTAAAATGATATAAAAATATAGTAAACTAAAGTATAGTTTATTTAATGTAATAAGTCAATAGGCGTATTGCTGGAATTTCTCGCCGGTTTATAATAAATTGCAAAAAAAACTGTACTAATTGCACAAAAAATCGCAGAATTTTTGTATAATTTTACAATTGATTTTATTGTACAGTGATTGTATAATATATTTTGTGAGACACATAGTGAGCCCCATAGAAAGGGGGCGTTAAGAATAATATATTAATATATTCTAAGTATTTATCGTTGAGTATCATACAGACTGTTATTACAGTCTCTGGAAAACTTTAATACAGATTGGTTACTGTATTATCATATGATTTATTTCATAATTTTTATCCGGTGTTTTTAATTTATTTGCTGTGAAATCATACGTTTTATTAAGGTGTTCATTTGCTGTCTCATATATTTTTACGGAAAGGAGAAGGTAGTGTAGCTGTCTGCGGAACATACACCACGAATATGTACCTTGCCACAGGGAGTTACATATAGGAATGTTTACGATTAATCTAATGAAAAGATTTGTATACGAATGGATAAGTAACGAGATTGATATGGCTGAAAAGTACGGAATTCCCGTGCAGGTTCAGGGTGTCAGGTACTCATCCAATGATGGCGAAAAGTTGTATGCTGTTCTTGAGAATGCCGTATATATGAAGGAATACCTTGGGGACGAATCAGGCAGGATCACACAGATCAACTTTGATAAGGTCGACAAGTTTTAGGGCTGACTGATTAACAGTATATTGTAGCAGAATATTATAAAATATGTGGCAGAATGCGGGATACATGTGCCATAATATGCTTGAAGACTACTGTACCCCCGGCATTAATTATATACAAAGCCGGGGGTAGTGTATTAATGCCGGTCTTAAGACCTTGGACAGCCGCCACAGCCTGGACATCTGCCTGCGGTGGCATAATCGGCAACGGTATAGGTTTCAGAGAGCAGTTCATCTAACAGACATACTGCATGGGCTGATATGCCCTCTTTTCTCCCTGTAAATCCGAGCTGTTCCTCGGTTGTTGCTTTTATATTTACTTTAGATACATCTATTGAAAGCGCATCTGCAATGTTTTTACGCATGTCCATAATATGTGGCAGAAGCTTTGGCTTTTGTGCAATTATTGTAGCATCTATATTGCTGACTGCGTACAGGTTATCCTCAAGCATATTACCTACTTCATTAAGAAGCTTTATGCTTGATGCCCCTTTGTATGCAGGATCTGTGTCGGGAAAGTGTTTTCCGATATCTCCAAGGGCAGCCGCACCTAAGAGGGCGTCCATAATTGCATGTACAATAACATCCGCATCAGAATGTCCGAGAAGACCATACTCGTATGGAATGTCAACGCCGCCGAGTATAAGCTGTCTGTCAGAAACTAATCTGTGAACATCATATCCGTGTCCTATTCTCATTTCTATCCTCCAATCTCAATATTTGAAGTCTGTAATAAAGACAATAACTAATCAATTATATTTAGTATAAAATATAATGTAATATGATATAACATAATGCAGTAAAATGCAATGCAATATAACACAATGCAATACATCAAAATATAGAATATATTAAATCAGCTTAATATGGAAGTTCCTTTAATATCACCATTAACGCCAAAGTATTCCAAAATTGTTGCAGCAATATCTGAGAAGCAGCTGCGCGTATGATAATTGATGCCCGGGGTGATATTTTTTCCGTACATTACAAGAGGAATATATTCTCTTGAATGGTCAGTAGAAGGCGTTCCGGGGTCGCAGCCGTGGTCAGCTGTAATCATTAATATATCATCATCCCTCATTAGTGATATGAGTTCAGGCAGTCTGTCATCAAAGTATGACAGGGCGGCAGCATATCCATCAACATCATTCCTGTGACCGTAAAGCATGTCGTAGTCAACAAGATTGGTGAAGCACAGGCCGTTAAAGTCACGTTTCATATATTCAATAGTTTTATTGATACCATCTTCATTGCCTGATGTCCTTACGAAATCCGTGATTCCTCGTCCGGCAAATATGTCAATAATCTTACCGACTGATAATACATCAAATCCGTCGGAGCTAAGTACATCCAGCATTGTAGTACCCGGAGGGGTAAGGGAGAAGTCATGTCTCCGGCTTGTACGTGTGAAGTTACCCGGTTCACCGGTGAATGGACGGGCAATGACCCTTCCTACACCATGTCTGCCCGTAAGTATATCTCTTGCAGCCTGACAGTATTCATATAATTGTTCAACCGGTATGATGTCTTCGTGTGCAGCAATCTGAAGAACTGAATCTGCGGAAGTGTATACGATAAGACTTCCGGTTTCCATGTGTTCCCTGCCATATTTTTTGATAACCTCGGTTCCTGAATAAGGCTTATTGCATAATATATCACGGCCGGTTGCTTTCTTTATGGCATTAATTATTTCGTCAGGAAATCCATCAGGGTAAGTTGGAAGCGGTGAAGGAGAAATGATACCGGCAATCTCCCAATGACCGATAGTGGTATCCTTGCCTTTTGAAGCTTCGCCCAGTCTTGCGTATGAACCAATGGGATTACTGCATGGTTCGCCGATGTCTACAGAGTCGATATTAAAGCAGCCAAGCTTACGCATATTAGGCATTCCGTTAAATCTTGGACTTGTGGAAGCCGTCTTAAGTGTATTACTGCCTTCATCACCATATTCTGCGGCATCAGGCATCTCACCAATGCCGACACTGTCGAGCACAATTAAAAAAACACGTTTCATAATCGTCTGCCTCCTTTTAATAATTACGTAATGTAATCCAAATAAAATATAGTATACAGAATATCTAATAAGAACCGATTACTTTCAGATATTCATGCTCAGCAGTGAGCATGAACAGCATAACCATAACCTGGATGTTGGTGATAGATGCGCCAAGCTCAATGCAGCACATTCTTTTGCCTGTATTCATCCATGTTACCGGTATGTCAAAATCGGCAATTATATTAAGTATCTGTGGGATACAGGATGTGTATTCGGGAGTGTTGATGCATAACAGCATATGTCTGGCTGTATTATTGCCTATAAGCTCTGATGACAATGAAAGAGTGAATGTATCATCGTTTTTTATAAATGAGCTGATATAGGCAGGAGATGTAATACACTCAAAAAAAATATCTTCTAAGCTGTCACGTCCATTTACATCAATAGCTTTGATGACCTCTGAAGTATCTGTATAACTTACAGGCTTTTTTGTGAGGTGATTAAGTGTAAGGCTGTACTGGTATTCACGGCTTACAAGCATAATCTTTTTGATCAGTGCCGTATATTGTCTGATAATATCAGGGCGGGTATTGTCTGTAAGTCTTGATATGACAATCTTCTCCCTGTCCGGTTTGTAGATCTTATCACCTGTGACAAGCTTTGCGTCAGCAACGTTATGTGCAAGATCCATTCTCTTTTCTATAAGCCTGCGAAGCTCGCGGTCAACGGAATCAATATGTATACGTACGTCATCTAGTGTCATAACGTCCTGTCCCCCTGTGTAAAATAGATACAGGAAGACCTGGATGTCAGGCCTCCTGTATAATAATAGAATATCAAATATCAAGATAGTCTTCAAGGTCGGATTTGATAACCGTAACATGAGGGCCATATACAACCTGAATGCCCTGTCCTTTGTGGATAACACCTTTGGCACCCGTGGATTTTAGGGTGTCGTCATCGACAAGGGAGGAATCCTTGACGGTTATACGAAGTCTTGTGGCACAGCAGTCTACATCATTAATATTTTCTTTGCCGCCAAGACATTTGGTGATAAGCTCGCTTATTGAACATTCTGTACCTGCCTGTGCCGGTCCGCCCTGTGTACTGCCGGTCTGGGAGCTGCCGGTCTGTTCCTGGCGCGCACGTACATCAGCTTTTGTGTACAGCCTTGTTTCCGTATCGTCATCCTCACGCCCCGGTGTTTTCATGTTAAACCGCTTTATCAAAAATGAAAATATAAAATAATAAAGGAAGAAATATATTATTCCTACAGGAATGATAAGCATCCAGCTTGTCTTTTCATTGCCCTGAAGTATTCCGAATAAAAATAAGTCAAGAAGTCCGCCGGAAAATGTAAGGCCAACTGCAATATTAAGCATATGGGCGATCATATATGCGGTTCCGGCAAGTATGACCTGTACAACAAATAAAAGAGGGGCTACAAAAAGAAAAGAAAATTCAAGTGGCTCAGTTATTCCGGTGAGCATTGATGTGAGTGCCGCTGATAGTAATAACCCGCCGGCAGCTTTCTTTTTTTCGGGCTTTGCCTGTCTGTACATTGCAAGTGCGCCGCCCGGAAGCCCGAATATCATGAATATAAATTCTCCTGAAAAGTATCTTGTTGCATCAGAACTAAAATGTGATATCAGGTTTGAATTGGCAAGCTCGGCAAAGAATATATTCTGCCCTCCCTGCACCATCTGTCCTGCAACATTCATTGTGCCTCCTACAGCTGTCTGCCAGAAAGGAAGATAGAAGACATGATGGAGACCAAAAGGAATAAGGGCACGTTTTATGAGTCCGAATATAAGTGTGCCTGCATAACCGCTTCCGGTGACAAGACCACCAAGGGCGTATATTCCATTCTGTACAACCGGCCACACAAAATACATAAGAATACCTACAAGCAGATATACTAATGTAGATATAATTGGAACAAATCTTGTTCCACCGAAAAAAGAGAGTGCATTAGGAAATTGTATGCGGTAGAAACGGTTGTGAAGTGCCGAGACACCAAGCCCGACGATTATTCCGCCGAATACTCCCATCTGCAGGGAAAGGATGCCGCATGTATTAGTGATTGTTCCTTCAAGAACCTGGTTGGATACGGAACCATCATCAAGGATTAATCCGTTAATATTAAGTAACGCATTTATTGAAATATTCATAACAAAAAATGCTATGACTGCTGACAGGGCAGCAACATCTTTTTCACGTTTTGCCATACCTATTGTAACACCTACAGCAAATATAAGCGGCAGATTATCAAATATTACGCTGCCTACTTCCTTCATTACAATAAGCAGAGAGTGCAAAATAGTGCCCTCACCGAGTATCCTGGTCAGCCCATAAGCATCAATTGTTGTGGGATTGGTAAATGAGCTGCCGATACCTAGAAGCAGCCCGGCAACAGGCAGAATTGCGATTGGCAGCATAAAACTACGGCCGATACGCTGCAAAACACCAAATATTTTATCTTTCATATTCAAACAACTCCCGGTTTTCATTCTCGCAAAAGCGGTAAGCCAATTGCAGGCCTGCCTGATGCGAGGTATTTGACTTTATTGTAATATGATGTGCAAAATAGCACATGACAATACTGGTAATATTATCAAGGGAATTTATATAAGTGACAGAAACTAAGTTTTGGGATGTTGAATGTGATATTAATGAATATAATGATGCCAGGTTCAAAAGGTCTAAACCCACATGAGCTCGCTCATAGGTGGGTTTAGACCTTTTGAACCGCCCCGATATGAGCATAAAAGTGGGATGATAATCCCAAGATATGCGAATATTGGGTAGGATTGTGGGAGTGTGAAGCACGGAACAATCCGCAGGCATGTTATACGATTCCTGCAGCTGAGAACAGGCTTCTTAGTCTTATTCTGATTGCGCCCATGTTTGATACTTCGTCTATTTTAATCTGTGTGTATATCTTGCCTGAGCTTTCGATGATCGAACGTGTTTCATCAGTAGTTACTGCATCGACACCGCAGCCAAATGAAACAAGCTGCACAAGGTTCATGTTAAGCGGTTCATCCTTGGTGTCTGCTATATATTTTGCCGCTGCGTACATTCTGGCATGATAAGTCCACTGATTAAGAACCTTTGTCTCAAATCTTGACTCACGCCAGCTTATGCTGTCTTCAGTAAGAACAACTGCTCCAAGGTTGCAGATCATTTTGTTAATGCCATGATTAACTTCAGGGTCAATGTGATAAGGTCTGCCTGCAAGTACGATTACAGGAAGGCTTTCTTTGCGGGCTATATCCATATATTCTTCAGCCTTGCTTCTGATGCTTTGCATGTGTTTGTCATATTCAGCGTAAGCAGCCTTTGCAGCAGCTTTAATCTCTGAAGCAGAAAAGCTGTAACCATGCTTTGACATAATCTCACGGAAATGCTTACAGAATGCTTTCTTATTGTGTATGCCAATGAAGTCCTTTATGAAAACCCTGTCTTTAATGCTTTTGACATTGGCGTTGATGACTACAGGGTAGTAAGCAACTACAGGGCAATTGTAATGGTTGTCGCCAAGGTCTTCATCCAGATTGTAGCTCATGCATGGATAGAAGACAGCATCAACATTTTCCCTCACAAGTGCTTCGATATGTCCATGTACAAGCTTTGCAGGGAAACATATCGTATCTGACGGAATTGTGTGCTGGCCATCCAGATAAAGCTGCCTGTTGGAAGGTGGCGATACTACCACGTTAAATCCAAGGCCTCTGAACATTGTATACCAGAATGGCAGCAGCTCGTACATATTAAGAGCCATTGGAATTCCGACCGTTGGTTTTGAAGGGTCTATATCATTATGCCTGTATTGTGACAATAATTCATTTTTATATTCATACAGGTCGTAGTGAACCGTTGCCTTTGGAAGGTTCAGGGGTTTTTCACAGCGGTTACCGGCAATGAACTTCCTTCCACCGTCAAAGGTGTTGATCGTCAGCCGGCAATGATTGTTACAGCCATTGCATGTAACAGCCTTTACTTCATGAGAGAAAACCTTAAGGTCATCGGCTGTAGATATGCTGCTGTGACCTTCACCCTTACAGCGTTCCTTTGCATACAATGCGGCACCGTAGGCACCCATAAGCCCCGAGATGTGTGGACGGATTACATCACGCCCGATTTCCTGTTCAAAAGCACGCAGTACAGAATCATTAAGGAATGTTCCGCCCTGTACGACAATATTTTTGCCAAGGGAATCTGTATTGGCACATCGTATGACCTTATATAGGGCATTCTTTACAACGCTGATTGAAAGACCGGCAGATATGTTGTTAATTGATGCCCCATCCTTCTGTGCCTGCTTGACCGAGCTGTTCATGAACACGGTACAGCGGGAACCAAGGTCTACCGGAGAGTCGGCGTTGATCGCAAGCTTCGCAAAGTCGCTCATTTCATAACCGAGTGCCCCGGCAAATGTCTGAAGAAATGAACCACAGCCGGAAGAACAGGCTTCGTTAAGGAAAATGTTGTCAATTGCTCCGTTGTGTATTTTAAAGCATTTGATATCCTGTCCTCCGATATCAATAATAAAGTCAACATCCGGCTTAAACTTCCTGGCAGCAGTATAATGCGCAATAGTCTCTACAATTCCGTAGTCAACGTGGAAAGCGTTGCGGATGATGTCTTCACCATATCCTGTTACGGCAGCGGATATGATGTTGATATCCGGATATTTTTCATATAATGAGTCAAGATACTTCTTAATAAGCGGAACAGGATTGCCGCTGTTTGACTGATAGCTTGGGAAAAATATATTGCCGTCATCATCACAAAGAACAGCCTTTACTGTTGTTGATCCGGCGTCAATACCAAGATACATCCCGGCTGCCGGGGAATCTATTTCATGGATATTATCTGAATCATGTGAGTGCCTTTTTATAAACCCATCATATTCGTTATCTGATTCAAATAATGGTTTACAGCTGATATATCCTGTGCTGGAAGTATAGCCTGCTATCGTTTTCTGCATATCCTCCAGATTGTAAACATTGTCTGTAGGGGACATTGCTGCACCAAGTGCGACAAAATACAGTGAATTGTCAGGACAGATTCCTTCAAGCCCGAGTACTTTGTTGAATGCCTTGCGAAGCTCCGTAAAGAACGTAAGGGGTCCTCCGAGGTACAAAACATTGCCCTCAATGTCACGGCCCTGTGCAAGTCCGCCGATAGTCTGGTTAACTACAGCGTACAGAATACTTGCTGCAATGTCTTCTTTCTTTGCACCCTGGTTAATAAGCGGCTGTATATCTGTCTTGGCAAATACCCCGCATCTTGAGGCAATTGTATATAGCTTTTCGTGTGAAGCGGCAAGCCCGTTAAGGTCATCCGGGCTCACATTCATAAGTGTAGCCATCTGGTCAATAAACGCACCGGTACCACCGGCGCAGCTTCCGTTCATACGTACTTCAAGTCCGTTTGACAGGAAAAGAATCTTTGCATCCTCGCCTCCGAGTTCTATAACAGTATCAGTTTCAGGCAGAAGATTCTTAACTGAGGTTCTTGTAGCATATACCTCCTGGACAAAAGGGATATTCATATCGTTGGCTATACCCATACCTGCGGAACCGGATATTACGATAGACATATCCTCGCCGGGGAATTCAGACGATATCTCTGACAACAGCTGCTGCGACATTGATGCAATACGCGACAGATGTCTTTTATAATCTGAATATATTATATTATTCTGCTCATCAAGAACAACACATTTTATTGTAGTTGAACCTACGTCAAGTCCAATTCGTTTCATTTTATGTTACCAAACCTTTCCAGACACTAATTCTGTTCTCTAGCGACAGCTATCATAAGCTTAATACGGTTTTCCTGATTAACTTTGGTAGCGCCGGCATCGTAATCAATCGGGCATACATTGGAATATGGATACATCTCCTTAAGTGTGCGGATAACTCCCTTTCCGACAATATGGTTAGGAAGGCAGCCAAAAGGCTGGGCGCATACAATGTTATTGTATCCTTTTTCAATAAGCTCAACCATCTCTGCAGGAAGAAGCCAGCCTTCACCCATCTTAACACCACGGTCGATAATACTGTCAGCAAGTGCTGTCAGTTCTTTAAATGATGAAGGTTTAACAAAATTCGGATATTCTGAGAGAACATTTATCATGCGGCGTTCCATCTTAGCCATGATCTTTTCAGCCAGGCTGCTTATGTGATGCACTACCGGCCCCATGTCATATAACTTATAATCCATTACCATATTGTGGAAACAATACTGAAGAAAACCCAGAACGCCCGGAACCATAACCTCACAGTCCTGCTCTTCAAGAAAACGTTCCAGATTGTTATTGCCAAATGGAGAATATTTGACATATATCTCTCCGACAATTCCAACGCGGGTTTTGGTTTCTGATGAACGCTTAATGTTATTAAAATCACTTGCAATTGCACTCAGATTCCGTTCAACTGATTTGCCTGCAAGACCTTTGTTGTGTTCAAACTGTGCAATAAGCCTGTCAACCCATGTGTTAACAAGCGCCTCTGTATCTCCGGCATTGCATTCGTATGGCTTGGTCTGATTGCGCAGTAGCATAAGCATATCTCCGTATACAATTGCCATGATACCTTTGAACAGCATAAGCGGTGTAAGCTTAAAACCGCTGTTTTTCTCAAGACCTGTAAAGCTCAGTGAAATAACGGGAACATATTCCATATCCATATTCCTGAGTGCTTTACGCAGAAGCTTAATGTAATTGGATGCACGGCATCCGCCGCCGGTCTGAAACTGGATAAGGGCGACCTTGTGTGGGTCGTAGTCACCACATTGAAGGGCATACAGCTGCTGCCCGATAGAACATATGGCAGGATAGCACATATCATTGTGTACGTATTGGAGGCCGGTGTCCAGGACGTGTTTGCCCTGGTAATGAAGAACCTCAACCCTGTATCCGTACAGGCCGAATATCTTCTCAAGCAGCTTCATGTGCATTGGAAAGATATCCGGTGCCAGTATAACATGATCTTTTTTCATGTCTTTGGTGAATTCAACTCTGTTTTTTACGTGTTTCATATATATCCTCTATTACCTCGTACATATTAATCATAAATAATTATCTACATATTATAATATAGGTGGTCTGTTTTATGCAAGTCTATTAATCCAATCTTCGTTTTTAATCTTCATTCCTGAATGTAAAATATATATCTCCTGTCAAAATTCATGTGGTTTATTTTATTTTATGAAAAAACAATTGACCACAATATTGTGTATTGATATAATTCATATTGTGAATTGTGCAATATGTACAAAAGCATGTAAAATAGATACATAATATTGTGCGATATCACAATAAAATAATTATTATAATGCAAAGGAGGGCAGCAAAACCACTAAAACATATAATGTAATTAAGAATAATATGTGCAAAGTGCAATATTGGCAAATGGGTTTATTAAAATGAGAAAAGTCAGGAGGTTATTTTGTTAGTATGATTAAAAAATTATTGAAAAAGGTTGTCAGCACATTAGCGGTAGGAGCTATGGTGCTTGGCTCAGTTATTGTTCCGTCACAGAAAACTGAAGCAGCCGGAACGCTGCTTGATACTTATGGTTCACTGTTCGGGCGTTCAGGAACATGCATCAATTATTCACAGATGATTGATTCCAATACAATGAAGCATGTAAAATCACAGTATAACAGTATTACACTTGAAAATGAGATGAAGCCGGATGCACTTCTTGGATATTCCCCGACACTTATATCAAAGGATCAGGCAAAGAGTCTTGGGTACTACGTGCCATCAGGCTGTACAGAATCCTATCTTCCTAAAATCAATTTTGATACGATTGATAAGGTTCTTAAGATATGCTATGAGAATGGAATAGGTGTAAGGGCGCATACGCTTGTATGGCATTCACAGACACCTTCGTGGTTCTTCAGGACAGGGTACTCAACTAATTATGGTTATGTGTCACAGAGTGTTATGGATGTACGTATGGAATACTACATTAAGACAGTTATGAACCATGTATACCAGAGCCGGTACGGAAGCGTTGTATACTGCTGGGATGTTGTTAATGAATATCTCCACGCTACTAATTCAGGCTGGGAGGCTGTTTATGGCAAATGCGGGACAACGCCTGCTTTCGTGAAAAAGGCGTTCCAGTATGCATACGACTGCTTAAGCTATTTTAAGCTGACAGATAAGGTAAGCCTTTTCTATAATGACTTTAACACATACATGGAAGTAAATGATGTAATAACTATGATCAATTACATTAATTCGGGCGGTAAGATATGTAATGGTGTTGGAATGCAGTCACATCTTGGTACATCATTCCCATCAGTTGATTACTACACATCAGCATTAAAGTCATTCCTTAATGCAGGCTTTGAAGTACAGATTACAGAGCTTGATGTAACTAATAAGGGTGACACGGATCTTGCCGACTATATGTATTCGCTCATGAAGAATATACTTAACCTTAAGAAAAATGGTGCTAAGATTACAGGATTAACATTTTGGGGAATATCAGATGCGGTAACGTGGATAAAAGGTGAGAAGCCATTGCTTTTCTCAACACTTGGCAACCCTAAGCAGGCTTATTATGCAGTGCTTCAGGCGTATTCAGATGCCGGAATTACAACAGGTGGGGGTACATCCTCCGGAGGTGGCTCTTCATCAACCTTGGAGGCCGCATCAATTAATGATGGATGGTATTATATAAAGAATACCAATTCTCAGAAGTATCTTCAGGCTGCCGGCAACACAGGTGCCAATGGCGTTAATGTCGAGATTGGAACAGGAAGAAGTGCAGATGCACAGAAATGGTACGTAACCAACACAGGTAACGGATATGTAACACTTAAAAACGGCCTTGGATATATGCTTGATGTCCAGTATGGGGCAAACGATAATGGAACCAATATCCAGACATATTCAGCCAATGGAGCGGATGCCCAGAAGTTCAAGATCGTAAAGACATCAAAATCGGGTGTTTATGGAATTACAACTAAGGTTTCAGGTGATAAAAAGGCACTTGATGTATATAACTTTGGAACATCGGACGGAGTAAATGTATGCCAGTGGTCATATGCAGCCGGTTCAAACCAGACATGGACATTCGAGGCGGTTCAGCAGGAGGCAGCACAGACAGTCAGCAATGGCTGGTACTATATCAAGAGTGTTCATGCACAGAAATATCTGCAGGCTGCCAATAACCAAGGCGGTAATGGTGTTAATGTTGAGATTGGAACCGGTACAGGGGTCCAGGGGCAGAGATGGTATGTAACCAATACCGGTGACGGATATATTACGCTCAAAAACGGTAATGGATATATGCTTGATGTCCAGTATGGGGCTAACGACAATGGAACCAACATCCAGACATATTCAGCCAATGGGGCGGATGCCCAGAAGTTCAGGTTAGAACAGGTAAAGTCAGGAGTGTTTGGAATCACAACTAAGGTTTCGGGTGGAAAGAAGGCGCTTGATGTATATAATTTCGGAACGTCGGACGGAGTGAATGTATGTCAGTGGGCTTACGCAGCGGGAACCAACCAGCAGTGGATATTTGAACCGATCCGCTAACATGACAGGCTGGGTAAAAGAAAAATAATAATTGCATTGAAAAGGGGAGGCGGCATGTCCATGATTGATGGCATGCCGCTAATCTTATGCCTCTG
>CAKSBI010000028.1 GCA_934437985.1 uncultured Lachnospiraceae bacterium | reverse complement strand
TGCAAGTCAATATATGTCGGACAAAAAATATAACCAAAATTACTTACAATAATATAGCTGTCCTGCACAAAAATATTCCCTCCTTTATGCCAAAAATATAATTTATTATGTTAGTTTGCACAAAATCCGGTATTACCTGTTGTTCAATCCAGACAAAAAACACTCTATTTTTAAGAAAAAATATTTATCAAAGAATATTAATCACAATATATGGAAACTATTATTGTATAACCCTTAAGGATCTGAACTCAGAAGGAGATGCCAATTATGAGAAAATCAAAAAATAACCCGGATATCATACGCCAGAAACGAATGCTGCTTGAGGATATAAAAAGAACCAGACAAACTCTCGAAAATGCATACAGCAAATTCCAGTATGTGTCTGATCCTGATCTCATAGATTGTTATATATACGAAATTAATTCAGCGGATCACAGGTATAAATACCTCATTAACCAGATGCGCCAGCTTATGACTGCCGATGCCGCCAGCCAGAGCCAGTCAGTATCATAAAAACCAGACTAATATGTAAGCCTGCCATATATCTGTGTCTGTCTCATAAGCCACACGGCATCGCTGTCCTTTAATTCCTCAGCCTTAAGCCTCCATTTCCAGTTATGGCCTACAGTTGAAGGCTCATTCATACGCGCATCCCCGCCAAGTCCCAGTATATCCTGCATCTGATATATGGCAGTTGCCGCAATACTTGCATAACCGCATTTTATCATTGCCTTATGTACAGCATGGATGTTATCCACTCCAAGATAATCATATATATGCCTCAGCTGCCATGACGGTACTTTATCAACATATCCCCTGATTGTATCATTATCATGAGTTCCACCATAAAGCACACAGTTACTGTTCTTAAAATTATGCGGAAGGTATTCGTTAGCCGGATTTTCCTCAAATGCAAATTCAAGAATCTTCATTCCCGGCCATTCCATTTTATCAATAAGCGCCCTTACCTCCGGAACGATAACACCAAGGTCCTCCGCTATAATACCCGCACCGCCTGATGCCTCTTCAATAAGTCCGGTAAGCTTCTCACCGGGACCCTCACGCCAGTCACCGATCTTAGCATCCTTCATTCCTGCCGGTATCGAATAATACCTGACAATTCCAATAAAATGATCTATACGTATAATATCATACAACGCAGCACAGCCTTCTATCCTTTTGCGCCACCAGTTAAAATTCTCTTTTTCCATGACATCCCAGTCATATATCGGATTACCCCAGAGCTGTCCGTCAGCTGAAAAGCAATCCGGCGGAACACCTGCCACACATAGCGGTCTTCTCTCATCATCCATCTGAAACAAGTCATTATATGCCCACACATCCGCACTGTCTAATGACATATACAGCGGGATGTCACCTATTATCTTAATACCAAGATTATTGACATATGTCTTAAGCTTTTCCCACTGCTCATAAAACTTGAACTGACAGAACTTCCAGAAGTCTGTCTCTTCACGAAGCTCATTCCTGTATCTGTTCAGGGCATCCTTCTCCCTGAATCTGATATCTTCATCCCATTCAAGCCAGGAGCTGTTGTCAAAATGAGCCTTAAGGGCCATATACAAGGCATATTCTTCAATCCAGAACTTCTGTCTGCTTATAAATTCATGGTATCTGACGTTGCTTCTGTGATGACTTTTAGAATAAGCCTTCTTTAACACATCAAAACGTCCTGAATATACAAGTCCATAATCTGTCTGGTCGTCACTGATACCCCACGTAACGCCATCAACATCTGCTTTTGTGAGCAGTCCCTCTTCAATAAGTATATCCAGGTCGATAAAATACGGATTACCGGCAAATGCCGAAAATGACTGATAGGGGCTGTCTCCAAGTCCCGTCGGTCCAACCGGGAGTACCTGCCAGTAAGTCTGTCCGGCCTTTTTAAGCCAGTCAGCAAATTCATAGGCTTTCTTTCCAAGTGTTCCAATTCCATATGGTGATGGCAGACTGCTTATGGGCATTAAAACACCTGCTGCCCTCTGCCAGTTATATTTACTCATATACCCATCCTCCAAGGCTTTGCTTTTATTCTGGTTATGTGACTTCTAAGCTCCCTTATGCCTGGAAGCCCCTTCCTGTTATATTATTATCAAGTGTTGTCTCATTCAGATATCCTTTACCATACGTAAGGCCTGCATATACCTGCTGGGTATTCATCATCACCGGTGAAGAAGTATCATTTTCTGCAACCTTCCTGAATGCCACCAGTAATGTATTAAGCATCCCGGATGCTGTCTCAAGCTTGCTTTTATCTTTATCATACCCGGCTTTAACAAGCAGACCGTGTACATAACTATATATCCTTATAAGATTATATGATACCTCATCCGTATATGTTAATGCCGCCATAAGCTCTCTTAAGAATTCCCTGGCTTTTGTATTGTATATAACATAACTGTCAATATCATTTTCACTAATTGAGCTTATTGCATCTGCTATGTACTTTAATATAATCTCATAAGTAATGACTGTAAGTTCAGACTGGTTAGCCTGGGTAACCCTGAGCGAAAATGCCTGTACTTCCTCATCTGTCATTTATGCCGCCTCCTTTTTCATTATGACTGAAGTAATGATAAAATCATCTGCGGCTTGTTATTAGCCTCTGAAAGCATTGAAGTTCCTGCCTGGGAAAGCACCTGGAGCTGCGTAAGCTGGGTCATTTCCTCAGCCATGTCAACATCTTCAATTCTCGACTCGGCTTCCGTAAGATTCATTGATGAAATGTCCAGGCTCCGGATAGCAGATTCAAGTCTGTTCTGGTATGCACCGAGCTTGGCTCTTATATTAGATACCTCACTTATTGCAGCATCAAGTAATGTTATTGCTTCGCCTGCACCATCCCTTGTACATACATTTAAAAGATCTATCCCAAGTGTAGCAGTTGAAACCTCCGGGATATTAACATCTACCGTCTGGCCTTCATTAGCCCCAATCTGGAGAGTTATATATCCTGCATCAAGAACTGTAAGGGTTGCATCCCCTGCTCCCTCTAAAAGATTAATCTTCATTTCAAATCCGCTATTATCTGACACATACACATCATTTCCATCAGCCCTGTATGTAGCTGTTGTTGAAAATCCGTCACCAAGTGTTATTGTGGCATCTGTACCCCTTGAGCTTAGTGAGCTTCCGATACCAAGTGCAGCAGAAAGCTCTGTGTTATTGGAATATATATCAATGTGCTGGCTCACCCCGTATCTCTTTGTTGTAAACATCAATGAATCCGCATCATCGATCGATGCCTCGGCTCCTGCCTTCATTGGCTGAAGCTCTATGTTAAGATCATCACACTTGTTACGAAGCTTCTCGTATACGTCAGCAAGTGAATCACCCTCATTTATCTTAACATCCTCACCATTGATGTTAATAACTCCTGCCATGTCTTTTGTTACTGTTCCACCGCCTGCCAGCGCAGTTCCGAGGCTTCCACTTGTAACACTTGCCTGTGTTCCCGCAACAACACCGGTTATCTTATAGTCTTTTACCTCAACCTCATCTGACATTGAGATAATATTAACCTTGGTATTATTGGAATATGTCTTACGCTCACAGCTTCCGTCCAATAGGGTTTTCGTGTTAAATTCAGTTGTCTCAGATATTCTGTTAATCTCATCCCTAAGCTGGTCTATCTCCTTCTGGATGGCTTTTCTGTCTTCAATCGTATTAGTATCATTAGATGCCTGGACTGACAGCTCCCTCATCCTCTGGAGTATCGATTCTGTCTCACTAAGGGCTCCCTCTGCCGTCTGGATAAGTGATATACCATCCGCAGCGTTACGTGAAGCCTGGTCAAGACCCCTGATCTGCGACTTCATTTTCTGGGATATAGCCATTCCTGCAGAGTCATCAGCCGCCTTATTAATCCTGTAACCTGAACTTAACTTTTCAAGACTTGCTGAAAGTCTGTCGTTAACTGATGCAAGATGTGTGTTAGTTGATAATGCTGATATGTTATGATTAATTTTCATATGTCCTCGTCCTTTCTAGTTCTATAATCTGCTGCTTATTTTATGTATTATATTCTTTGACAGCCGGTATAATCCGGATGTATCTGCTGTCATGCCACCTGTGTCCCTCTGTATTACTGAATCCGGTGTAAATGAACCTGTAACATTGTGTACTGCCCTGTTTATGGAAACAACTTCATATCCACATTCCTTCGCTGCTTCACTGACATCATTATACAGGTCTTCTATTCCCTCAGCCCTGCTTTGTGTAAGTATAAGCCCCTGGAGCCTGTTCCCCTGGATTCTGTATTCTACCATCATATTGCCATACTTTTCAGAATTCATCCGGATATTAACCATTCCCTTTTCTGACGTACCGCCTGACACAAGTGTCAGATTAATATTAGTTATTCCGGAGTCCGTTGCAATAGGTATCTCATACGTCCTTCTGTCTGACAGCAGCCTGTTCAGCCTTATTCCTGAGTTCAGAGTTCTTAACCTGTACAGATCCTCATCCTTAAGAACTCCGCTCTCACCTGATTCTAACAGGCTCTTTGCTGCGGCTGCCGCCTTTTCGTTCTGCTTCCTCATTGATTCATCATCAGTAAGGGCGTCTAAAAGACCTTCCACCGCTTCCTCATATTCATAAGCCTTACTGCCATATGTATTATCATCCTGCTCTTTTGCAATTCCAAGCATATCTGAAAATACAGTCTGGCCGGAGCCCATTATCTGTCTTACTACCGTAAGGGTAAATACTGAAGGTTCAAGATCATATGCTTTTATAAACTCCATTACATCATGCTCTTTTACTCCGTCTGATATCTCTCTTGCAAGATTATCGTAATACTCCCTGTCTATCCTGCCATCACCTGAAGATTGTTCTTTTAACTTAGATGCAAGCTCATCTAACGGCATATTAAGCAGATTGTCAATATCACCACCTGCAGCATCATAAAGTGCCGTTGGTGATATCATATCATATATCTCATCCTCCGTCAGCATAGCAGCATTGTATTCAAATGCACTTGCAACCTGACTGTCGATAGTCTGCGCATCCCCGGACCTCCTGCGCCCGGTATATGAATCATCAATATACTCATCCATTCCGGCATCTCTTCTGCTCCGGACTACGGTCATCAGATTCTTAAGTGTAAGCTCCATTCCCGAATTAACTACCGCCCCAAGTGCTGCGGAATCATTTTTTGAAACATGCCTGACAAGCCTGCATATTCCGATATATGACTTACGCTCTTCTTCACTTATACGGTTCTCCTTCTGGAGCTTCCACAGAAACCTGCTGTAACTGCTTTCACCGTCATCACGGCGCTCCTCACCCATACTGCTGTTAATATCATTAATAACTGTATTAAGTTCATCAAGTGACATTGTAAGCGGATTATGACCTGACTTTATCATCTCAAATGTGGTCTCCGGTGTTAAGCCCTTAAGCATGTACTGCATCCTGGCATCATAATCCTGCATCATCTGTATATTATCAGAGCTGATTGCCATATTATTATGGGCAAGCATTCTTACGATTCTTCTGTTGACATCATTAACCTCAAGTCCATTCGCACTGATAAGGCTGTCCACATTAGCAAATGCTTTCTGAATGGAATCTCCCAGATCACTTCTCGGAACTGTCATCATAGTCTCATATGCATTCTCTGCCCTTTGTACCCTTGCGGTCTCCACAACTGACATGTCAGCGTAAGCTGTAAGATTACCTTCACCCCGGATATCAAGCTGCCTTGCCATCACGGCTGCATATGCCGGTGCCCCTGCAATACACCGTCTGTATTCCATTGCTGTTGATATGATGGACGTTTCCTGTTCGTCTGCCTGCATTCCCTGTGCAGCCAATGTATCCTTTATTGCTTCACGCTCAATTGCCTTAAGTTCTTCCACTATATCAGAAAGCCTTGTGGTATCAATGTCAATTCCCCTGGCAGTAAGGCTTCTGGCACTGTCAATTGTCATCCTGAGCCTTATCTCTTCTAACTGCCTTCTTGCCGTTATAACCCTCACATCTTCCGACATTGTATCCATTATATTGTCATACTGCTTCTTCTGTTCCTCATCCGCAGTACTATATTCTGTGCAAATGCTCTTCAATGTGCTGATATTAATGATTCTATCCGTACCAACGGCAAGCTCTATGGTCTGCGCATCCAGTGACCTTATGTCCTGTACCAGCTGTCTGATGCCGGCATCCGGTGTATCAAACAGATCAACTTCTGCCGGGTCAGCCCCCACAGCAAGTGCGCTTACCATCCTGTCATATATATCAAGACTTTCCGGTCCGTTTTCTTTAAGTCCGAGTAAAGCATTCTGCCTGTCAAGGTTCTCCTTATTGATTGGGATATTGTTAGCAAACAGCCATCTGGCTCGTGCAATACTCTCATTACTTACTGTATAACCTGAGCAGCTTATTATATTTTCAACCTGTGGCCTTAACTCATCAAATACTTCTTCATCAGCCTGCGAATTAACTGTTATACTGCTGCCCATAAATGAGGCATTATACAGGTTGGAAATTGATATTGCAAGCTCTGACTGCAGCATATATTTGATTGTTCTGTCATCCACATTACCTATTCCCGAAAGCTGGTTACAGGCATTGCCCAGCTGTTCAAGCTTTTCATCTGTAACCGGTATGTCATATTTCAGAAAATACTCGGCAAGCACCCCGCTGATGCCATCCGGAAGCCTGTTCTTAACAGAAGCCCTTTCAATTGCCTTTGTAATCTCCCCTGCACGCTCCTGCCATCCTTCAATTGCAGCATCCTTAAGCTCATTCATGCTTTTAACTGCTTCAATCAGTCTGTCAAAAGCTTCGGCACGGTACTCCTCAAGCTCAGCATGCGAACCATCAAGTGCGTGATCTGCCGCCCTGGCATCTTCACCGGTCATATTGTCAATATTGGAATAAATATTCTCTGCGATATCCCCTGACGATGGATTATCTGCGTCTGTGACTGTCACTCCGGTCTCAAGCTGTGTACCCACAATTCCTGCTGACAGCTCTGTGGCTGCAGCCCCCGGACTTTCCAAAGCCTTTAATACAATACGGTCATCTGACACATCCATGATCTGAAATTTGATAGTTTTGCCTTCCCTGGCATCCTGTACTGCTGTTCTGGGGAATTCTAATTCCCTGCTATTAAAGTCGATGGAAACCTTATCTGAAACCTTACGGACAACCCCCTCAATAATATCTCCTTTATTACCAAGGGAACTGACGCCGTACCCTGCATCAGGATATATACCCTGTGCTGATACCGCAGCATTAAGCTCCGCAACATTCATATTAGATTCTCCCATCTGCCTGATCAGGCATAATCCTGCTAATACTTCCTGCTGTCACAATCTGCAAAAGATGTTCCAGCTCCTTATGTGTTATATCGGACGTAATACAGCTGTACATTAGCAGTTTCCCAAAGGATTTTATGAAAAAAACGGCACACCAAATACCTTATATTCAGTGTGCCGGCTTTATAATATATCCGCATTGTATTATATTTTACCATATATCCTACATGTTACATTCGCATGAAAGCAGTATTCCACCCTTTTCTGCATAATAACTGCATAAGCCTTTAGTTCCATATACTTCAATAGGGGCATCAGGGTAGCTTTCCCTGATATGGGCTGCAATCTTTTCTGCAAGCGCAGACGCATGGCACTGTCCTATGTAAACACGTCCACCATTATATCCGGCTTCATTCATAATACTGAGAAATCTGGCAATCTCTCCCTTTTCACCACGGCATTTTGCTGCAATCTCAATCTGCCCTTCATCGTTTGCAGTAGCAATTATCCTTATATTCAGAACTCCCGCCGCTGCAGCAACAGCTTTGCTGACACGGCCATTTTCAGCAAAATTATGAAATGATTCAAGTGCAAAAAATACACGTGTATGCTTCATGTATTCATTGACACTGCCAACTACATTATCAAATTCCTTGCCTTCACTGACAAGCCTTCCAACATAATCCGCAATAAGCCTTACCTCCGGTCCGGCACTTAATGTATCAAATACATAAACCTTTGTTCCGGGATTATCCTCCATGTAGATATTAGCTGCATTAACCGCAGCATTATATGTACCCGATAATCCACTCGTAAGCGAAACAACATAGATAATATCCGCACCTTCATAACATTCAAGCCATTCTTCAATATTCGGGCAGGATGTGTATGAGCGTCCTTTATATGATGCCAGATATTCAAGCATTTCATTAACATCCAGCTTCCCATCATCCGTAAACGATCGTTCATCAGTGTATATTGTAAGTGGAACAGCTTTAAATTCGTGTCCATCCATTACAACCTTGTCTATCGTGGAATCTGCAATTATTCTTGTAACCATGTATAGTCTCCTTATCTGACAGGCAGCTTTGTATATTCTTCATCTATGTTATTACAGATATCTTACAAAAATCATAACCATAGATATTGCAACAACAAGGATTGTCGCCGGTGCCATTGCAAGACAGTATCTGCCCCACTTAATAGGATGTCCGGCCTCTGTTGCCTTAGCAACTCCAACTACATTCGCAGATGCCCCGATCGGTGTTGCTGAACCACCGATATCCGTTCCGATCGCAAGAGTCCATGCAAGGGTATTTATCGGAATTCCCTGGGTAGATGCAAGTGACTCTATAATAGGGATCATTGTTGCAGCAAATGGTATATTGTCTACAAATGCAGAACATACTGCGGATATCCATATGATGATCGCTACCATTACATAGAAATTACCTGCTGATATCTTACCGATAAGGTTAGCTATCATAACGAGAATTCCTGTCTGCTCAAGTCCGCCTACTACGATGAACAATCCTACGAAAAAGGCAAGTGTCTTATAGTCAACACCCTTAAGAATCTCACCTACATGCTTAGGTGCAGTTATCAGGGTTATGATCGAAACAAATACACCTATGGTTGCTACAGAAAGACCTGTCTGTGCATGTGTCACAAGAAGTATGATTGCAATACCAAATATAATGCAGCTTACGATAAATCCGTTCTTATCCTTAATTGCTGACTTAGGGCTTGGAAGTGCTGAATAATCAATTCCACCCTCTGATACAAGCTTCTTCCTGAATATCAGATAGAAGTATATAAGTACTACTACAAGGCATATAACTGAGATCAGACCTGTGTTGAGTACAAAATCAGCAAATGAATATCCAAGTGATGTACCAATGATGATGTTAGGCGGGTCTCCGCACATTGTTGCAGAACCACCAAGATTGGCACAGAATATCTCTGCCAGTATCATAGGCACCGGCGTAAACTTCAACAGCTGTGCAAGCTCAAGTGTAACAGCAGCAAGGAAAAGAATTACCGTGATACTGTCAATAAACATTGCAAGCACAAATGATAATACCATAAATGTAATAAAGATAGGTATTACCTTGTACTTAACCATCTTAGCTATTTCCATACATAACCAGCGGAAGAAACCTACCCTGGCCATTCCCTCAACCATAATCATCATACCAAACAGGAATATTATAGTTGCCCAGTTAATTCCACTTGAGGATTCACCCTCACCAAGCGGAGTATACCAGAATCCCGCGGTAAATACGTTATGGATATTAAGAGTCTCTTTAATTGCTTCAAATGACTTTGCCCCAAATCCAAATCCAACACCAAATACAAGCAGTATTGTCAATAATCCGCATGCTAATGTAATCCATTGTTTTTCAACAACCTCAGTAACAATAAGAATGAACATCGCAATAAAAATAATTACTGCCAAAACAGATGCTAATTCCATTTCCAATCTCCTCTTTCCTTATTTGTCTTTCTTAATCCACATTTTCGTATTTTACACTACTTATTTGAAAATAACAAGAGGTGAATTTTGCAGATTTTACATTTGCTTTTTATTTGATTTTTTTATATATATTTTATATACTATTTAATAGGAAGAAGGAGGGATGGGTCCATGGAAGAAAACAAGACTTTAGAACATGATTACGTGCAGGAGATACTACAGGTCATACGAGAACACATTTCCGACCCCAGACTTCCCGATATTCTTTCAGACTACCATGAAAATGATATTGCAGGTGCATTTGAACAGTTAACACGTGAAGAACGTATTAAGCTGTATCCTGTTCTTGGTGCGGAGGCAGTTTCAGAGATTTTTACTTATATTGATGATGCACATGAATACCTTAAGGAGCTTGGTATACAGAGAGCCGCCAGGGTTCTCGGTTTCATGGATTCTGATGACGCTGTTGATGTCCTTGAAAATATGGATGAAAATGTGTCCGAGCAGATTGTAAAGCTCATGGATACCGAAGACAGCCAGGACATTGAGCTTATCCGTTCTTATGATGAGGATGAGATAGGCAGCGCAATGACTACCAATTTTATTGAGATTAAGAATACCCTTACCATCAGGCAGGCTATGCGTGAGCTTATAACGCAGGCAGGTAAGAATGATAATATTTCTACCATATACGTTGTTGATAAACATGATAAGTTTTATGGTGCTATCGATCTCAAGGACCTTATTATTGCAAGAGAATATGATGACCTTGAATCACTTATTTCAACATCATATCCTTACCTCAATGACCACGAGATAATAAGTGACTGCATCGAAAGGATTAAGGACTATGCGGAGGATTCGCTTCCGGTACTTAATGACAAAAACGAGATACTCGGTATCATAACCGCACAGGATATTGTAGAAGTTGTCGATGATGAGATGGGTGAAGACTACGCCATGCTCGCAGGTCTTACCGCTGAGGAAGACCTTGATGAAAAAACCTTCGACAGTATGCGCAAAAGATTACCCTGGCTTATTATACTTCTATTCCTTGGCATGATCATTTCCAGCGTTGTCGGTATATTTGAAGGCGTGATTGCCCGGCTTTCAATTGTAATATGCTTCCAGTCACTTATACTTGGTATGGCAGGTAATGTAGGTACACAGTCTCTTGCCGTTACCATCCGTGTGCTTATGGATGAGAATCTTAAGTCAAGCCAGAAGCTCCACCTTATATTAAAGGAAATGAAGGTCGGGTTGTGTAACGGCTCTTTCCTTGGAATTATGGCATTGATATTTATTGGGCTTTATATACACTTTTTCAAAGGCTTTGCAGCACCGGAAGCATTTCTTATATCCGGCTGCGTTGGCTGCTCAATGCTGATAGCAATGGTAATATCAAGCCTGGTCGGAACAATTATCCCATTGTTCTTTCACAAGATCAATATCGACCCTGCTGTTGCTTCCGGCCCACTGATCTCAACATTTAACGACCTTATAGCAGTCGTTACTTATTACGGACTTACATGGTGTCTGCTTATTAATGTGTTCAACCTCTAATAACAATGCCATCCTGCGATAATGCCATTTGAGCCACATACCTGTTCAGACCGCTATTGTGAAGCGTGAGCAGGTATATGGCTCATTTTTTATATATCATTTATTGTCTCTGTTCCGTTATCTTTCCTTCCCTGAACATTTTCATCATCTCATTGGTAAGGCTGGAATCATCCGGTTGAAGAACTATCTCACTACGTTCAACCCATTCCGAATATTTTAATTCCATTTTGTCCATATGTATGTTATCATCACCATCAACCTCGCAGTAAAACCCTGCCAGGATATGATTATATAATGTGGGTATATATCCTGAATCACTGTACATTCCTACTACAGCATTACCTGTGAATAAGTATTGCTTTCCAGGTCGAATATATAAATGTACTTATATCCCATTGTAATATCCCAGATCGCATTCTCAAGCCGTGCTTCTGTATCGCCATATGATATCTGCATATGGATAGGATTAACCAAGTCGTCAGTCTTAACTAACCCGGACACTTCAAGTGGTTCCGCTGCCGTTACGATCACTCCCTTATATGCATCCTGTATCTTCTTGTCAGGTACTGTCTCATCACTCCAGCATTCACGCGTCCTCAGAAAATCAGCATTGTCATCTGAAGTATGAAGGACATATTCGTTAAACTTTCCTGACTTTGGTGTAATAATGTCTGATAATCTTTTGATCAATTCATGTAACCGCATTTTTTTCCTCTCCTGTTTTTATAAGTTGTCGATATACTATCCTATTGTACTGACTATATGGCTGCCCCTGTCAGTCTCCCCGACCTGAAGCTTACATGCGACCCTGTCCTGCAAAAGCTGCACATGTGAAATAATCCCTACCATTCCATTAGCCCTTCTGATACTCTCAAGGACATTCATCGCATCATTTATCGAGTTCTCATCAAGCGAGCCAAATCCTTCATCAATAAATAATGCTTCAATCCGTATTCCGCTTTTCTGTGCCACATTTGACATACCAATCGATAACGCAAGTGATACAAGGAACTTCTCACCACCTGATAATGTACTTACCGGCCTGCCGCCATGCTCATCACTATTCCTGTCAAATACAGCAAGCTCAAGCCCCCGCTTATTGCTGCCCTGTGCCTTAGCATCAGAGCGGAACAGCCTGTATCTTCCGTCATGCACCATCTCAAGCATACTGTTAGCAGCCTTAATTACCGATGAAAACATAATTCCGAGCACATATCTCTGAAGTCCGGTTCCCGAATCTCCCCTCAGCTTCTTTGCAAATGCAAAATCCTCCTCTGCCTCACGTATCTTTTCTTCAATGCCTTCACCTTCTGCTTTAAGGCTTTTTAACTTGTTGGAAAGGCGTGTAAATTCACTGATAATAATACCCCTGTTCTCAGCGTATTGTGACTTTACCTGTGTGAGCTCATCAAGCACCTCATTACATTCCTCAGCATCTGGCTCATCAACATCCTTTAGCTCTTCCATATAATATTCAACAGCCTCTTTTGCGGACTTAAGTGCAGAATCATAATCTGTTATCCTTTTTATCAGCTTCCCAAGCTCATCCTCCTCAAGAAGGCATCCCCTGGCCTCAGCTTCTGATGCAAATCCATTTTCTGTAATTCCATCTGTAAGCGCCGCCTTTGCCCTATCAAGCTTTAACCTTGCATCCAGTATCTCTTTTTTTGCGGATTCTATTCTTGCAAATGCCTCTGTTGCCGTATCCCTTGCCAGCTTTTCATCAGCTTCAAACACCGCTCTGTCACTGTTATACTTCCGGATGTATGAGTTAAGTTCATTGATTCTGATATCAAGCTCATCAAGCGACCCGATTCCAGGTACAAGCTTACCATACATTTCATCAAGCTTAGCCCTGGTCAGTGCCACCTGTGTATGGGCTGCCCCTGCCTTTTCGCTGATTTTATCAAGATCTTCCTTAGCTTTTTCCTGACGTGATATCTCATCCTGTAAAAGCCTGTATACGTTATCAGCTTCCCGCTTCTTTTTATCTACATGCTCTTTTGCTACGCTTTCAGATGAAAGCCTTGCCTTATCCGGATGCGTCCTGCTTCCGCACACCGGACACGGCATTCCCTCATCCAGATTCTTTGCGAGGTCACCTGCTATACCTGCAATATAAGCACTAAGAAGCTCTTCATGTTCCTTAAGAAGTGTCTCGTACTGCTTCTGAAGATTAACTGCCCCAAGTGCATATTCTTCGTACCTGAGCCTGGCCCGTTCTGCCCCGGCTATTGCTTTCTTTTCTTCTCTTATATATGCTTCAAGCCCTTCTCTTACTGAAGCAAGCCCTTCATAGCCTTCTCTTTTATCCTCATACCGGACTACAAGCCTTTTCTTATCCTCAATCTCTGCCTCCTGCCCAATATGTGTGTGCAGCCTCTTAAGTGCCTCCGCAGCGTTCTCCTGCGCCTTTTCAGCCTTCTGTACCAGAAGGGCCTCCTCTTTTTCTCTCTTTTGTACTTCGAGGGTACAGGTATTTACTTCCTCAAATAATATCCTTACCTTCCCGGCACGCTTCGCATTCTCTGCTTTTACCCCTAATGAGCTTCTAAGCCCACCCTCATCCATAAGCTCCTTAAGACGCCCAGCTGCCCTGTGCTTATCCTCAAAACGCTTCGCTATTGCAAGCTCATTCTGTTTTTCTTTTATGAGCCTGTCGTAATCTGCACCGGCATACTCTCTGTCAAGCTCTTCCAGCTGCCTTTTTTTCTGTCCGACAGCAGCGGCAAGCTGCGAAACCGATTCACACTGTTCTTCCGCAAGACTGTTAGCTATCCTGTCCTTTATACTCTTTAATCTGTCTTTTTTTTCAGTAACATTATTATAGAGCTGTTCAGCAATTCCCTGCCATTTCCCTTCACCAAATATATTGGTGAGTATCTTCTCCTTTTCATCAGAGTTTGATGTTAAAAGTCTCTCAAACTGCCCCTGTGGCAATACTATTACCTGCCTGAACTGGTCATATTCAAGACCTATTATCTGTACAGCAAGCTCATTGAGTGCACGCTCCTTTGCATTCTCAAGCAAGGGCTGCCACACTCCATTATCATCCCTGGACATAACATTATATGATTGTGCCAGATTCTTTCTTTTACGTTCAAGACGCCGTTCAAAAATATAGTATTTTCCATTATTTTCAAATTCAAATTTTACAAATGTTGTATCTCCAAAAGCTGCATTAGTACAGCGCATTGCTGTAAAATCATCTCTCCCATGCCCACTGCTCTTTCCATAGAGTGCAAAGGTCATGGCATCAAGTATCATTGTCTTGCCAATACCTGTCTTACCACATATTAAAAACAGACCCATAGACGCTACTGCATCAAAATCGACCATTTCATAACCGGCATATGGTCCAAATGCCTGAAATTCAACCTTAACCGGTCTCATTCTGCAGATACCCCCTTAGCATAATCGGTTACTGCCTTAGTAAACAGCTCTATCATATGTCCGTCCGGCTCCTGTTCAAGAATATCCATGCAGTACCTTGTAAATACAGATACAGGATCATTATCTGCACTTTCAAGCTCCTCAACAGTCATCGTTATCTTCGCATCCTCCCGGTCAAAGCTCCTGCCTGATACTTCAAGCAGATTCTTATATCTCTCCCTGAATGCTGTCATCGAATCAAGTCCGACATAACTGTCAGTCACCTCAAGCCTTACATATCCATTCAGAATATCTTCATCATAATCAGCTTTCATAAGCTCTTCAAATGTTCCCCTGAGTGTAGTCCGCCGGCGAAGCTGTGGCAGCAAAACTACCTTTTGTCCCATGGTATCCGTATCAATAATTGTTACACTTTTTTCCTGCTTTTCTTCCCTGCCAAATGAATATGCCATCGGGCTTCCGCTGTATCTGATATGCTGACTGATCTGCTGCGGTCCATGGAGATGTCCAAGCGCAACATAATCAAAGCCCCCAAATACATCTGAACTGACCATTGCAGCCTGTCCGATAACGGCAGCCTTATCACTTACGGATGTCTCGGCATTAACAATATATGCGTGGGATACAAGTATATTTTTACGTCCCGGTACAAAGCCCCTGCGGTAGTCATCAAGCACGACCTTATATGCATCTTCTAATGACACTATATCTTCTGCCCATTCAGGATATACAGCCTTAACCTTATCAGTTGATATCCACGGAAGAAGATATATATCTGTATCACCAGTCCTCACTACCTGCGGTTTTCTCCCAAGCGAACCGGCGATATACAGACCGCTTTTTTTGAGAAGCTCATTACATTGTGATATACGCTCTGCACCATCATGGTTTCCGGCAATCATATATACCGGAATATCCAGCGTTGTACAGATATGTGTCATTATCTCATCATATTCCTGTATTGCCTCCCTTGATGCAATACTCTTATCAAACACATCACCTGCAAGCAGTATCCCATCAATATTCTCGGCTGCTGCAATCCTGCACAGCCCGTCAATTACATATCGCTGATCCTCCCGGTATGACATCCCTCCCCTGAATGTCATACCAAGGTGCCAGTCTGATGTGTGTAATAATTTCATATACCCACCCCTGAAATCAGCCGCTTCCGGCCTTCTTATTATATAATATTATATATTGCCGGGCCTGTCCTACTGTGGATATATGAATCTCTTATTATCTTCAAGCTCAGCCTTATAACGTTTTACATAGTACTTAGCCATGTTCAGGTTCTGCTCTGAATAGTTACCGCATTCCTCCGGCTTCGCCCCCGGTATCTCTCCTTCAAAACCGGCAATGAACCCGCACATATCAAGAACCAGTGAATATACATCCTCTGACTCCAATTCACCGAACATTACAAGATAAAAGCCTGTCCTGCAGCCCATTGGTCCAAAATATACAACATCATCCTTTGCATTACAATTTCTCAGATATGTTGCACCCAGATGTTCAATTGTGTGAATTGCCGGCATATCCATTACAGGCTCCCTGTTAGGTGCAGTAAAACGCATGTCAAATGTTGTGACAACACAATTCTCTCTTTTATCTCTTCGTGAAACATAAAGACCCGGATACAGGTCTGTGTGGTTCACAGAAAAACTTGCAATCTTATCCATAACCTATTGCTCCTCCTGTCTCTGCTTATATCAAAGTCGGAGGCTTTTGACCCCGACATCGTTATATTATATCATCATGCGGCATTTCCGTCAAAATCCCCACACTTTTTATTGTATTACTCGTGTTCAAAAAAAATTCACCAAGTTAACTATTGATTTTTTTGCCTAATAGTTATATTCTTTTTAAAGTAAAATTTCTATTTACTATATTTTTACTTATTTTATATATGGTTACTATACAACACAGATTGATATTTAATTTATGAGGTAGAGAGCTATGAAATCACTTAAATCATTAAAATTATTTAGATTAATTAAGAAAACTGTCAAAAAAATTACAGATAATATTCCAAAACCGGACATTGACCCGGAGAAGAAGGAGCGCATGATAGAGATCGGCAACCGCTACTCACTGCTGTTTCATGCACTGTGGTCTATGTTTATATGCTTTATTATAGAAGTAATCTCAAGACACTCGCTGATAAAGGCATTTTCATTTGTGACCGGACACACACTGGCATTTGCGTATAATTCTTTTATTATATTTGCATTTTTTGCCATTGTGTATCTGTTCCGCCGCAGAATGTTCCTCAGAATACTTATCAGCGGACTGTGGCTTCTTCTGGGTACAGTTAACGGATGTATTCTTTCAAACCGTGTAACTCCGTTTGGATATACAGACCTGAAATGTGTCTCTGACCTTCTGACTATGAAAAATACGAATTATTTTTCTGCTACTGAAGCATTTCTCGTAGTCTGTGCGGTGGGTGCATTTATTTCATTATGTGTATACCTTTTTATTAAAGGCGGTAAGTTTAATGGAAAACGCAGAAAGCTCCTTACCCCGGTTTTGGTGTGTCTTTGCTTTCTTATGCTTCCTGTAACTACAAAGGCAGCGCAGAATTCCAACATTCTTGCATCCTATTTTGCCAATATCGCAAAAGGATATGAGAATTACGGATTTGTTTATGGTTTTTCTACAAGTGTAGTTGACCGTGGCATGAAAAAGCCAGATGACTATTCAGAAGCAAAGGTTACACAGGCACAGAATATTTCAAAAAAGGATAAGACCACCAACAAGGATAATCCTAACATAATTGTGATTCTTCTCGAATCATTTATTGACCCTACTGAGGTTAACTTCCTGAGATTTTCAGAGGACCCTGTACCTAATTTCAGAAAGTTAACCGAAAATTACAGCACAGGTTACCTGACAGTACCTGTTGTCGGAGCCGGAACAGCTAATTCGGAATTTGAAGTACTTACCGGTATGAGTATGCAGTATTTTGGAACGGGGGAATATCCTTATAAAACTATACTGAAGCAGACTAATTGTGAAAGTATCGCATCAGACCTTTCAAAAATCGGCTACGGAACACACGCCGTACACAATAATGGCGGTAACTTCTACAGCCGTACCAATGCATTTTCAATGATGGGCTTTGATTCATTTACAAGTAAGGAAATGATGAATATATATGAGTATACACCTCTCGAATCATGGCCAACGGATGATATATTGATAAAAGAAACGCTTAAAGCCCTGGATTCCACAAAGGATAAATCAGACTTCGTATATACGATCACAGTACAGGGACATGGTTATTACCCAACCGAAAAGGTTCTGAACAAGCCTGAGATTACCGTAAGCGGCGCAAAGGATGAGGCATCCGGTTATCAGTGGGAATATTACGTTAATATGATTCACGAAGTAGATAAGTTTATCAAGAATCTTACTGATGCATTGGAAAAACGTGATGAAAATACAATGGTTGTAATGTTTGGGGATCACCTTCCAACCCTGGATCTTGAAGATACTGATATGAAATCAGGCAGTACATTTAAGACAAAATATGCAACCTGGAATAATTTTGGTCTTGAGAAAAAGGATGCTGATATTACAGCCCATGAATTACTCGCTAAGACAACTAATGACCTTGGTATCCATGAAGGCACAATCTTCACTTATGAACAGAATGCCTTAGACAAGGGACTTACGGAAAGCGAAGGCTATCTTGATGGGCTTGAAAATCTCCAGTATGATCTGCTCTACGGCAAGCGTTATGCTTACAATGGAAGCAACCCTTACCCGGCAACTGACCTTGTTATGGGTGTACAGGACGTTACAATCCACAAAATATGGCCTTCTTCAAATTCTGAGCATGTGGTTATTGATGGTGATAATTTTACCAACTGGAGCAAGGTCTATGTTAACGGCGAAAAGGTTTCCACAACGTATGTAAGTGGTTCAAGACTGTTGATAAGCGTTGACGATATCAATGATGGTGACACAGTAGTTGTGAATCAGATGGGTTCTGCCAATACAATATTCCGCAGCTCCAATCAGGTTGTATATGATGACCCTGACGCAGAAGCAGCCCCTGCCCCATCAGGGGAGCCGGAGGCTGCCGAGGCTGCCGATGATACTACAGATACTGCAGGGACATCTGATTTATAGTTATAGTATAATTACGCAGCTTTTTGCAGGCTTCCTGCAATATAAACAGGCATGGAATCCTGATGATTCCATGCCTCATATTTTATAGAAATCCCAAATACGCTTGTAAGCATATTTCCCATTCCCTTTTTAGCTCAATTTATCATTATATCTTTACCTTTACCTTGACAGCTTTGCTCCATGCACCATACAGCCTGCTGTTACCGGAAGCTGCATATGCCCGCATACGGACGTAGTATGTTTTCTTTTTCAGTCCCTTTATTATTCTGAATGTCGAACTCTTCGAGACATTTACCCTCTTTTTACTCTTGGTAAATTTCTTATTACGTGCATACTGTATCTGATAGCCGGATATCTTCTGCTTGCTGTTCCATGATACCCTGAGCTTTTTACCCCATGAATTATAAACCTTTACTCCTGTTACTTTTCCGGGTTTCTGCACAGTCTCCGTACTGCTGGTTGTATTTTTACCAGTGCCTGAAGTATTTCCTGTTTTATTATTATTCGATATACTGCTGTATTTACCTGTGCCTGAACTGCTTCCGGTCTTATTATTATTCGATGTACTGCTGCCAGTCCTGTTATTATTCGATGTACTGCTGCCGGTCTTGTTATTATTCTGTGACGAACCACCGTTACCCCACCATGACGGCTCCTGATATGGAGGTTCTTCATCTGCCGGCAGGATCGTATATGAAACGGTTTGTGTTCCCGTAAAATAATCTTTACCTGTGACATCTACATAAGCAGTTCCCTCTGTATAATAATCTCTAAAATCGAAAGTATAGTCCTCTCCGTATACTAATTTTTTCCCATTATAATATACAGATACTTTCGGTGTGTAAGGCTGCATATGATTACTGTTGACACATTTAAAGGTATACTGTGACAATTTGATGTCAAAATCCTCTGCATAAACAGGTCCGCTATATTCATAATCATCAAGTCTGTTCAGATCAAGTGAATAAAATAACAGTGATTTATTATTTGCAGTTACATACCATAGTAAACGGTTATCCGATGTCACAATCGGCTTGCAGTCAGACAGTCTTGCTTTGATCCGATGGATCTTTCCCTCGATTGTTCCATCCGGTGTCATTTTTGCAATCCTTGTTGTATAAACCTCACTGTCACGTTCAGTGTGAATTTCTTCCCACAGAATATAATATCCATCTGCCACTTTTACAATATGCGGAGTTCTGACTGTAATGCCATCATCTTTTGTATAATCGGTCAGGAACTTAAAATGAGTGCCGGTTTCCCAGTTTTTATTCTGCGTAATGACAAATATATTTCTATGGGTTGTTTCATCACTGGCATTTGTTACTGTTGCATCCTGAACCACAGAATTTCCAATCACAAGCAGTGTATCCCCCATCAATTCAAAGCCTCCTAAGGATACACCTGTATAGTTAACACCATAACCACCAATCATCTGCATCAGCCAAATCCTGTCATTGCTCGACCACCATGGATCCTCGTCATCTGACTTTCTATACACAGGATTATTTGCCAAAACAACAGCTCTCGGAGCTCCATCTCCTAAATCTAACCGATACACAGTTTCCCCATCTGTAAGAATATATTGATCAAGGGAATGGGACACGTAATCACCGCCTGCTGCATTCATTACACATTCCATACTTTCTTCATCGACTACATAGGTAATATTCGCCTGATGGTGTATCGGCGTAGGGTCATTCACAGCATCCCAGTAGAGCAGACGCGATGTATGAATATACAGGATACCCTCATTCTCTGTCATACGTACAGCACCAAATTCAAAGGGATCATATACACCTAATGTTGAATTACCAGCGGTGATACTGCACTGTCCGAGCTTATTCCAGTCATTATCATATTTTACAACACGTACAACTTCTTTTGTATCTTCTTCTCCATAGTTAGGCTGTCCATACACGATATAACGTGCATCTTCTCCTTTATAATAACCACCAAACTTTTTCAGTTCAAAATCAATCGTTTTCGTAGAAAGCAGCTTATAATCTGCACTGTATGTTTCAATATAAACTTTATCATCTGCTGCCTCGATACGACGGCAGCCTCCCTCTTCTGTTTCTTCAATATAAGATGTGATACAATGCGTCCATTTTTCATATGCATATTTCGATATGTTATCTGATAGCAGCCCCTCTGTTACCGGAACCTTAAAGCTTCTGTCTATCGGCAGTTCCCTTACCGTTCCGGAATCCGACTCTGCTGCCTGCCCAAGCGGCTCCCCTGTCTGTGCGTACACGCTGGTATCAGCAAAGCATGTAAGCGTTACCGCAAGGGTTAAAAATATACTGAGATATTGTCTGATTTTCTTCATACCTTTCCTCCCTGTAATATATTATACCTGATTGATGTGTCCCTATGGTTAAATTATACTTTGGAAAATTGAATTTGACAACTCAAATACCGGGCAGTACAAAACGTTTCCTTAATTTTTACACAATTATAATTAAAAAAGTACGGCTGAAAGCATGCCCAGCGAATTATTACGCTTATCTGCATATACTTTCCAGCCGTACCTGACAATGTCTTAAGTCCGTATTATATTATTTTATCCCACATGGTTCAGCAATACTTATGCTTTTGCAGCGGATAGCCCCTATCTCTTCAAGCAGATTGACCATACGGTACACCGTAGCAATTCCTATGGATGAATCCTTCTTTGATGCCTTATAATATATTTCTTTGCAGCTTGAACATTCTTCTTTTAATATAATGTCCAGTAGGATTCTTCTCTGCCTGGTAATACGGCATCCATTTTCTTTCAGTCTCCGTATTACATCTTCTACAAATTCTTTTTCCATGCTTTCGTTCCTTCCCGGTCTCCACAGCCTTTACCGGAGCAGCATCCGGCTGATGGGCATCCGATACATCTTGTGCCTTTTTTCTTTTCCTTCCATATGTAAAAGACAGCTATACCAACAATAATCATCAGAATTCCTATAACAACTATATTCTCCATGGTCTGCTCCTTTCTGAACGACATAGATAGTTTTATTTAACCCAAAACTACGCTGCATTCTTCAACTGATATTCAGTATCAAACTCCCTGTTAGTCCTGATAATCAAACCTGCCACAATTGCCACGAATACAATTACTGCGATAAGACCAGGAACAAATCCTGCCCCGATACTTCCGGTTGTGATAAGTGTACCAATCTGGTATACAAGGTAACCTACAGTATATCCTGTTCCAAGCTGAAGTGCAATTCCACCCCACAGCCATTTTTTACTCTGCATCTCTGAATTCATAGCTCCCAGTGCCGCAAAGCATGGTGGTGTATACAGATTGAACATCAGATATGCAAGTGCTGCTACCTTTGTAAGAGCCATAGTAGATGCTACTACATTTCCGTCTCCAACAAGTGCAAGCTCATCTGTATCAATAAATGCACTGAGCCCATAACATACTGCCAGTGTTCCGACAACATTTTCCTTTGCAATGAAGCCTGTAACTGCTGCAGCTGCAAGCTGCCATGCAACAACACCAACTATTGGAACTAACAGATATGCAATAGGTGAAGCGATGGCCGCAAGTATTGAGGAACTCTCCATTCCTTCCTCTACAACCTGCAGTTTCCAGTCAAATGACTGCATGATCTGTACAATCGTATTACATACAAGAATAATTGTTCCAGCTTTGATGATATAAGCCTTACCACGTCCAAGCATCGAAATTACTGCTCTCTTTAAGCTTGGAATCTTATATTCCGGAAGCTCAATAATGAAAAATGACTTTCTATACTTATAACCGCTGATTGCCTTAACAAGTAACGCACCAAGCAATATCAGTAAAATTCCAACGAAGTACATAAGTGTTCCAACCCATGAATGATCCGGGAAGAATGCGCCTACAAATAATGCGATTACCGGAAGCTTTGCACCACATGGCATAAATGGTGTGAGCATTGCCGTAGCTCTTCTTTCTCTCTCATTACGTATTGTACGGCATGCCATAATTCCGGGAATTGCACAACCTGTTCCGATAATCATTGGAATTACAGACTTTCCTGAAAGACCAACTCTTTTGAAGATCGGATCCAGAACTACAGTTGCCCTTGCCATATAACCACAATCCTCTAAAAGTGCAATGAGGAAATACATTACCATAACAAGTGGCAGGAAACCAACTACCGCACCAACACCGCCGATAATACCATCTACAAGGAGTGACTGTAAAAATGGATTGGCATTTTCAACAAGACCTGCTACCCAGCCCTGAAAGCTCTCTATCCATCCGGTAAATATACCTTCAAGAATCTTGCCAAGTCCAAGCGTTCCCTCGGACTGTGATATATGGAAAACCAAAAACATGACAGCTGCAAAGATCGGAATTCCAAGCCATGGGTTAGTAAGAACTGCATCAATCTTATCCTGGCCATTCTTCTCTTTTGTAAGCACCTTACGTTTTTCAACAGAGTCAACTATTGTCTTAACAAAGTCAAAACGCTTTCTGTCAGCAGCCTCAACCTCATCCTTATCGTGAAGATTAACATTACCTTCATCATAAGGGGCTTTCTGGCCTGCTCCCTTCAATCCGGCAGCCGTCTGCACAACCTCCTTTAATCCCTTGTGTCCTGCAGATGTAGACACGGTCTTAATAACCGGACATCCAAGCTTCTTAGACAAAAGCTCCACATTTATCTCGGTATCCTTCTTCTCATTAATATCACTTTTATTAAGTGCAACAACAACAGGAATACCAAGCTCAAGCAGCTGTGTAGTAAAGAATAAGCTTCTGCTAAGATTAGTAGCATCTACGATATTAATGATAGCATCCGGATTTTCATGCTTAACATATCCGCTTGTGATGCTCTCTTCAGAAGTGAACGGAGACATCGAATATGCTCCCGGCAGATCTACTGCGATCAGATCATCATTTCCGTCATAGTATGCTTTCTTAATATGACTTTCCTTTTTCTCCACGGTAACACCGGCCCAGTTACCAACCTTTTCATTTCTTCCGGTCAGTGCATTATACATGGTGGTTTTTCCACTGTTCGGATTACCTGTTAATGCGATTCTCATGTTGAATCCTCCTTTAAAATAACTTGATTTTGAAAAACTGTAATTTTAATTATGTAAGCCTTTCGTTAGTTCTGACTAACCCAGCCGCAAAAATAACTCTGCCGGGCTGTGTTCCTGATAACACCATCGCAATTAGTCTTAACTAACCGTATTTCAAAAAATGAAACAGCTCACCAATTATATTGAAATAGCCTTTGCTAAATCAGTATCAATGTTATACCTGGCATCCTTAATGGAAACCACACATCCACCCTTAATGTGGGACACTACCGTGATAGGCTCACCACTATAACAGCCAAGTGAAAAAAGGAAAGCCTCCAACTCCTCATCATCCGTGGAAATTGCCTTTACCGTATATTCTTCTCCAATATTTGCCTCTGCTAAATTCATATAATCGCCAGACCTTTCTAATACTATATTTATAACCCGGAAAGAAATATATCTCTTTCTAAGTTAGTTAACCCTAACTTTTGAGGTTAGTTTAATATAACTAACTTCATTTGTCAATATTTTTTCTCAATAAAATATGTTGTTGAGAATATTTATCAATATCAGGTCATGTACATACTGTCATTCTGGCAAGTTCACGTCCCGCAAGAAATACCCGAAGATACATATCCTTGCATTTCTTATACTTTTTAAACAGCTTATCTTTTTCTGCCTTATTACAATACACTTTCCACATCCCACAGCTCGCACAATTCCTGCCCTTGTTCCGGATAAAGCCATATACATCCTCTAATGGATATCCAAGGAAAACACCTATCTCATGCGGAAATTCCGAACCATTCTCAATCCTGTACTTTAAGCGCCTGATACAGGAATCTATTTCACAGCTTTCATATCCATATAATTTTAATAATTCTGACACCCCTGTATCTGCCAGTTCCTCTTCAAGCATTGTCCTCCGATATACATAAACCAGTGCAGATTCTTTTCTCCATGTAAGGACATCGATATGCACCCCTTTGGGATTAAGTAAATAATTAAGCTGCTTTACTTCCTCCCCGGCAATCGTTTCCGACGAATGAAAATAACTGAACAGACTGGCACATTTCATACCTGCCAGGGTTGGTGCACAATGCTCGATCAGACACTTTTCCATACCCTCTTTATTCATATACCGCTCCCTGTATCAATATTATATTCCTGCAAGCTGTCTGCCAAAGGTCCCGCATTCTGCTAACATACTTTCATCCGGTGCTTCCTGGCAGATCAGCCCTTCCCCATTCATTACCGTTGCACCACAGCCATTCATGCGATCCTCCCAGTCACGCATCCACTGGCCATCGCCCCATCCATATGAGCCAAATAATCCAATTGTCTTACCTGCCGCAAAACCTTCAACCTCCGCAACAAACGGTTCCATCTCATACTCTTCCAGCACCTCAGCTCCCATTGCAGGACAGCCAAGAGCAAAGCATTTTGCATTCTTTAATTCATTAACAGGTGCATCTCCGACGAAAACCACCTCTGCCTCTTTTCCGGCATCCCTGATTCCTTTTCCGATTGCCTCTGCCATTGCCTTGGTATTACCTGACTGCGACCAGTAAACTACAAATATTTTATCCATGATATAATCCTCCTGAAATTTTATCGAGTTAGTTATAACTAACTCACAGTCAGAATAGCACACGTTTATATTAAAATCAACCTTTTAAACAGATATTTTTTCTCAATTAATTTCATTTACATTTGTCTTTTTTTTGAAATAATGCTATTATAGGTAATATGGTTAACGACGTATATTACAGACAAATGGAGATACCGCTATGAATTATATTAAACATCGTGCAGACGAGTCCCTTGAAGACTATCTTGAGACTATACTGTTATTACAGAGAAAGAACGGCCATGTACGTTCTATTGATATTGCAAATGAGCTGAATTTTACCAAAGCAAGTGTAAGTGTTGCCATGAAGAATCTTCGTGAGAAGGAATACATTACAATGGCTGATACAGGGCATATTTTACTTACGGCATCCGGTATGCTCCGTGCTGAAAATGTCCTGGAACGCCACAAGGTCTTATCTGACTGGCTGATAAGCCTCGGGGTAAGCGTGGAAGCTGCCCTGGAGGATGCATGCAAGGTTGAACATGATATAAGCGAAGAGACATTTGAGGCAATTAAAAAAGCTTATATGGATTCAAAGAATTAGTTCATATAAGGGCACAGCATAGAACCAGCCGGGAATATATACCACATATATTCCCGGCTGGTTTTTCAGGCCGTACTACAGGTTTACAGTATTATATTTACTCTACATTCTTAAGCGCTTCATCCATAGGCACTTTCTTAATTCTCCTGAAGTCAAAAGCCATTACAAGCAGATATCCAAGCAGAATGAATGCAAACATTTTCGCATATCCCTCCGGACTTAAAATAAATGTGAACCATCCGCTGTAACCATACATTATCATTTTCCACGCCTGGCTCATGATAATTCCACCTATAAATATACTCGCCACATCTATAACAACCACCATGATAGTTGTTGAGAGAAGATACAGTCCTGCTATCTCCCTGTTTTCATATCCAAGTATTTTTGTCATGGATATCGCATTTTCATTTTTTTCTATAATTATCTTAGTGAGCAGATATATAAGCACTGCCGACAGCAGGATGCACAGTACCTGGAAATACTGCATATATGAACCCATGGAGTGCTTCAGCTGGTCACAGATCTTGGTGATATCGCGTTTGGTAATTACAGTCACAATATTATCCTCATCAATATCCTTAAGCTCTGAGTCCGATAAAAATCCACTGAACTCACCGTCCTTAAGACCAAACATTTTTTCATAATTGCTTACTGGCATAAACACGGCAAGGCTCTGGCATTTGCCATATGTTCCAATAACCCTGAACCTGCGCTGTATACTCTCGTATTTTTCATCAAGAACCACCGTATCCCCTATGGCTATATTATATTTGTCCCTGAATGATTCTGAAATATATGCCTCTCCCTCCTTTAATCCCGAAAGCCCCTTAATATCTACATAGCTGCTCTCCGATTCAATTCCGTATACTGATATCTCCTCGTCCAGGGAGTCTCCTTTTTTAATAAGGGAGCACATATCGAACTTTTCAGCATCCTTATTGTCTGTATGTATCTCTTTGCCATCCTCATCCTCATATGACTTAAGCACATACTGATACTTTGCGAACATCATATCCTTGGCGTTGTCATTGTAATAATCAAGTGACTCCGGCATTCCGACAGCCATTGCAAGCATTACCGCTATAAATACAATCCCAATAAAAAGAATTGCGTAGTTAGGGATATTCTGCAGTATGATCCTTATACGAAATCTCTTCATAAAGCTCCATCTCGGAAGACGCATTGCTTTCCTGCGCTTTGTCTTTTTCAGGTCATGGCGCAAAAATTGAAGCGGCGTATGTCGCATCATTTTGGTGATTACTATCAGATTGACAGCAAGCATCAGCACTACCGGTATAAATGTTGTCTTTACAAATGCTTCAGCACTCCATACCGTCTTGTATGACGGAAGACTGTAGCTGTTGTAATACATCGCAACTACCGAGTACTTAAATAACGTATATCCGAGCAGATTACCAATTACCGCAGATATGAGCGTAACGATCACCGGCATCGTCAGATAATGGCGAACCAGTTCCCCGCGTGAATAACCTGAAGCACGAAGTGTTCCAATCGCAGAGGATTCCTTTGTTATTGTATTGCATATAGTAACTGCAAATATAAATGCTATTATAACTATCAGTATATCAAGCAGTACCCCACCCATTGACTTATCCGAGCCCATATCATCAGTTGCAAAGTTAATTGCAGGATTGGCATATTTTGGTGCGTAATCCTTCAGTTCATTATCACTTACTACTGACTGGGTAAGAAGTGCTTTCATAAAATCATCTGAAAACGCTTTCTCTTCTTTTTCATCAGCCGGCTTATTATTATACTCCCATGCATACACATAACTTACCGTCTTTTTCAGACGTCCAAAGCCCTCATCAGTTACCATGGCAACGTCAAACTTAAGCGCATCAAACATCAGGTCCGTACTCTTTTCATGGAGCGTTGCATAATTCACATATGCAATGGTACCTGTAACCTTATAAGGCTCACCACTTACTGTTATCTTATCCCCGACTCTGATTCCTGCATTGTCCGCATGCATCCGGTCAATGGCAATCTCATCTTCATTCTCCGGAAGTGTACCCTCCATAACACATGCCAGGTTAATATCCTCTGTCTTTTTGAATACTCTTATTGTTCCATCAGTCTTACCGTCATTATTATTATCTTCATCTGCATTTTTGTAGAAGTTTTCATATATTTTTACAGGATTTACCTTAAAATCTGTATCATCTAATTCGTACTTTTCCTCTGCATCAGCATACTCCTCATCAATTTCCTTTTGAAGCTTTTCCCACGCTTTGTCATATGCCTTGTCGTATGCCTCTTTCCATGCTTTTTTATATGCCTTATCATAAGCTTTTTTATATGTATCGTCTGATTTTGCCTGTCTGACAGCCTCACTGACGGCAGTCTCTAACATTGAATCTGGAATTCCACCGGCTGTAAGCTGCTGCCTTATCTGTCCTTCAAAACCTTCATCAAATTCCTTTGTAAATTCACCATCGAATTCTTTTTTAAATTCTTTTTCAAATTTACTGTCCAGCTCATCTTTTGCCTTATCTGTGTAATATTGCTTAACATCTGCCCTCTTCCCGGTTTCAATTGCCGAGAGCAGGCTTCCGCCTGCTTTTTTATCAAGCTCAAAATGTCCATCTTCAAGCTTATACCTGGTAACGCCCTCGTCTGCTGACCTCATCATACTTCCGTTAGCAACATACATTCCTGACACAAACCCAATCGTAAGTATAAGAAACAGACCGACAACCAGATACTTTTTCCATTCACCTGCCAGTTCCCTCGGAATTCGTTTTATCAGGGGATTTTTCACTTTATTCTTCATTCCGGCCACACTCCTTACCACTCAAGCTCTACCGCAGATATCTTATTTTCATTCGTATCATTGTGGCGGACAATTCCGTCACGCAGCTTAATGACATGGTCTGCCATATTCCTTATTGCTTCATTATGCGTGACCATGATAATTGTATTACCATACTTTTTATTGACATCCTCAATAAGCTTCAGTATCTCCTTTGATGTATTATAATCCAGCGCCCCTGTAGGCTCATCACAAAGCAGAATATCCGGATTCTTTACAATTGCCCTTCCTATCGATACACGCTGCTGCTGTCCACCTGACAGCTGGTTAGGAAGCTTATACCTGTGTTCATACAGACCAAGTGTATTCAGAAGCTCATCTATATCAAGTGAATTGTCAGAAAGATATGCGCCAACCTCTATATTTTCCTTTACATTAAGATTCCCTATCAGATTGTACATCTGAAATACATAGCCAAGATGCTTTCTGCGGTACTGTGTCAGTCTTTTTTCACCCATGTCCTCAAGCTTATCCCCATTGATTGAGATATATCCCGAATCTGCATTATCAATTCCACCAATTATATTAAGCAGCGTTGATTTTCCTGAACCTGATGGTCCAAGCAGTACACAGAACTCACCTTTAGCAACAAAAAAATTCATTCCTCGAAGAACCTCCTGACGGGTTTCGCCCTGACCAAATCCTTTTTTTAAATTTACAATCTGTAAAAATTTTTTTTCCTGATCCGACATCTCATTAATCCTCCCATTTATTTTTCAATATTATTCTGACATATATTTATCATATATCCTTTTTCAGTACCTTTTTACACAATCCCTTCACCAGACTGGATATACCCACAAATATACATATTATTCCTACAACCTTAAAGCACTGTAATAATAACATAATATCCACCATCCTCTCACATATTGGTGCTAGTTAGTTTTAACTAACTGTATTGTAGCACGCTGCAGCGATTATGTATAGAAGTGTTAGTGATAATATTTATCAATAACAGCCAAATACCCTGTGCCATTACAGGTATGGAGCCGCATCAGTGCCAAAAAAAGGGCAGTCCCTGTCAATTACAGGTCTGCCCTTTTTAGCTTACCATTATTCTGTTGTATGAAAGTTACAGGTTAAACCTTATCTTAACGTATTCCTCAATCAGCTTTACGCATTTTCACGTCCTATTCTGTCACTGGTGAACTACCCATTGTCTTAAGCCAATGGGCTTCCTGCTTCATCGACCTCGTTTCTACGTTCCACTCCGGTCGGAGC
>CAKSBI010000027.1 GCA_934437985.1 uncultured Lachnospiraceae bacterium | reverse complement strand
CCATTGTTTTTTCCAATTCATAGTATACAGGTAAATCCACGTTGCTACAAATCGGAGGTCATTACATATTGTCTATTATAAACCTTATACGGGATTAAATCAACAACGAAAATATCAATATATATCTGCGAAAATATCAGTATATATCTATCTCCCCGGAATCCTTATGAAATATATAGACATTATCAGATAATCTTTCTTCCTTAAGAACATATGAATAATTGACTTCTTTGACAAGCTCCTTAATCTCATCACCATTTATTCCGGATCGCACCGGAACAATAAGCAGCTCATGGACACTTGATGGAATTATATAAAGATCAGAATCCAGCTTCACGGCTAACATATGCAGCCTCGTTGTATATAACAAAGCTGCAGCCCCATTAACTCCATACGTATTAGTAAGTATATATATCTTCCCCGGAATATCAGGCTGCTCCCTGTCAAGCCCTGCAACCCGCTGTATTACAGAATCCAGTGTTGTTAATACATCAGGGAACATCTCCTGCATATTATTCTCTGCATACCCAAACAGGTCATCTATTACAAGCCCCCATGCTTTCATCAGCCTGTCGTTAATCCTGAAGCTGTTAACTGACCTGTCTTCCACTGAACAGCAGTAATGGAATGTAACCGCAAGATCTAGAAACGGAATATACGGTACATTTTTCAGTTGTTCCCTGTTAGCCTCATAATTCACTAGTCTGTAAAATACAGAATCTTCAACATTATCACCCGATATTGATGACACATCAAAGCCTTTCACCCGGTCAGCCGACTTATAATAGATATCCAGCAGCTTATCTGCTATATCCTCAACCTTATCACCCTGCTGATATCTTTCATACCAGTATTCAAGATATATCGCTGGGGTAACCATGCCGTGACCATCCGCATATCTGTCCGTTATATACATACTTTTAAATACGCAGGAATTATTCTTGACAATATCCTTACACATAACATCATAATTCTCTCCGAGCCTCATCTTCACAATCTTCAGTATCTCAATTATAAATTCTTCGTAATTCATTCTACATTCCCCTTTCTGCTGTGACGCAATATCATTTTATCAAATTATCCGGGGGAATGTTTTACGAAAAGAACCAGATATATTTGTGCAAATATACCTGATTCTTCATGAATTACAATTTTATATCTATATTATTTTGTGCATAATGCATAAAATTCCTGTATAATTTTCTACATACGCATTTTTGCAGCATATATCACTCAATAAACCCTATAGAATCAAAAGGATATATCCTTAATACCGCCTTTCCGTCAATTCTGTCAGAATCTATAAGTCCGACATCACTTTTTCTGCTGTCGCTGCTTGAATTTCTGTTATCTCCCATAACAAAGTACTGTCCATCGCCTACAACTATGGGTACCGATGCATTTCCAGGGTCTTCGATCAGTTCCTTTCCGTATATATCATCATCAAGCCGGCGTCCGTTAATGTAAATAAATCCATCGATTATCTGTACTGTATCTCCGGGAACACCAATTATACGTTTTATATAATTAACATCTTCAGAATACTTAAAGACAATTATGTCAAAGCGTTCAGGTTCATGAAGCACATAAGACAGTTTGTTAATAATAAGGCAGTCCCCATCCATAAGTGTATTATTCATTGAATTACCATCAACTATTGTATGATGGACAATATAGCGGGTTGTTAAAAATGCAATTATAACCGAAACAAGCATACAAATGATAACATACAGGACATCCCCTGCTATCACCTTAAATGTACTCTCTGTCTTATCTGTGTATTCATCAGGAACTGTATAATTAATATCACGTACAGGCCTTTTCCCGGGAAGGGTGGTATCTTTTGCAGGATAACCATTGCTGTATAATTCACTTACCTTTACCGGGTCGATAGTTTCATACATCTTAATCTGTTCAACAAAATCAAGACTATCATTGATCTTATCCTCATCATACACGATACCATCCCCCGACAATTGTTGTTATTTTATACCATCTCTAATGTTATTCTGCCAAGCTTTCCAGCCCTGAAATCATCCATTAAAAGTATTGCAGCACGTTCAGTATCAGGTGTCTCCCCTTTTGCAATACATCCCCTTTTAACAGCATACTGTTCCAGAATCTCATACGGCTTTGAGTCTGTATCAAATCCAAGATACCGGACAAGCTGTTCATTATACAATTCCTTCATGGTCAGAATCATTTCGCAGGCTAATTCCTGGAGCTGTATTATCTCATCATTTACGGAACCGATCATCGCAAGATTAGTACCTGTCTTTTCATCATCAAACTTCGGCCACAAAACTCCCGGTGTATCAAGCAGCTCGACATTCTTATTAAGCCGTATCCACTGCTTACCCTTCGTTATTCCAGGTTTATCTCCTGTCTTTGCACACGCTTTTCCTGCAAAGCTGTTAATAAATGTAGATTTGCCAACATTTGGTATTCCAACAATCATTGCCCTGACAGGGCGGTTAATAATCCCTCTTTTTCTGTCACGTTCAATCTTTTCCTTACAGGCTTTCATTATAACATCATTAACCTGCCTCACACCTTTTCCGGCTTTTGAATTAACCAGTGCAGTATGATAACCCTCAGACTCATAATATTCCTTCCACTCTTTTGTCTTATTATCATCTGCAAGGTCATATTTGTTAAGCAGAATCACCCTTATTTTGTTAACTGCAAGCTTCGCAATGTCCGGATTCCTGCTTGACTGCGGAATTCTTGCATCTGTCACTTCAATAATTACATCAACCAGTTTTATATTTTCCTGCATCATACGCATAGCTTTTGTCATATGACCCGGATACCACTGTATCTTCATAGATTATACCTCATCTCACAATATTATACGAATCAAGCTCCAACCATACCTTACCAATAATCTGTTGTTTTACAATAGTTCCAATCTCTGAGAAACGGCTGTCCTCGCTGTTATTCCGGTTATCTCCAAGGACAAAATATTCATTATCCTCAAGTGTAAGTTCTTCCTCTGCAAGACCACCGGTCTTCATATCTTCAACTTCAATATCTTCTTTAAGCACTTCACCGTTAATATATACTTTACCATCCTTAATCTGTATGCGTTCCCCCGGAAGGCCGATCACCCTCTTAATAGCAAAATTGCTGTGTCCCGAACTCAGATTATACGCAACAACATCATTGCGCTTTGGTCCCGTTAACTTATACACCAGTTTATTGATCAGTACTTTATCATTATTCTCCAGAGCAGGCTGCATGGAATCCCCTACCATTGTACATTTGACAAGGCAGTGATTAATCCCAAAATATGCAATGCCGATAACCAGAAGTATCTCAACAAGATATATAGCAGCTTCTATTATTATTCTGGTTTTTTTACTCATCTTTTTATCATCTTTATTAATTCCCGAATAGCGTCTGCCTTTATTCAGAAACCTGCGTCTTCTTTTCATATCAATCACGCCCATCTGTTATATAAACATATTATCTGACCTGCAAAATCATTATATGAAATATAGGGGACATATCAATATGTCCCCTATACATTACCAGGTATAAATTATATTCAATATTACTTAACCTTTTCTTTTACCTTAGCAGCCTTACCAACACGGTCCCTGAGGTAATATAACTTAGCTCTTCTAACCTTACCAAGCCTTACCACTTCAATATTCTCAACGATTGGTGAATGGAGTGGCCATGACTTCTCAACGCCTACGCCGTTAGAGAACTTACGGACAGTAAATGTCTCTCTTACTCCACCATTCTGTTTCTTGATCACAGTTCCTTCAAAAACCTGAACTCTCTCTCTGTTACCTTCCTTAATCTTAGCATATACCTTAACAGTGTCGCCAACACGGAACTCAGGTACCTCTGCCTTAAGCTGGGCATCTTCAATCTTCTTAATAATTTCGTTCATCTGTGTAACCTCCTAATTATTTTTGATGTTCTTGAACCAGCTGATAGCTGAAGCAGCGGACCATCTATCTTATTCACAGCTTAACTAGTATAACATACTAACCCTCATACTGCAAGTATTTTTTCAAAAATTCGATATCTTTTTCACTTAGTTCTGCTTTTTCAAGCAGATCCGGTCTCCATTTTGCTGTTCTTACCAGCGACTGTTCATGCCTCCATTTTTCAATATTGGCATGATGTCCCGATAACAGTATATCAGGTACTTTCATCCCATTATATTCCTCAGGCCTTGTATACTGCGGATATTCAAGAAGATTACCCTCAAACGATTCATCTACACCAGAATCATGATTTGACAAAACACCGGGAACCATCCTTGATACTGCATCCATAACAACCATTGCCGGAAGCTCCCCACCTGTCAGGACATAATCGCCTATTGAAATACAGTCAGTTACTTCACTTTCTATAACTCTCTCATCAATTCCTTCATAATGACCACATAACAGGACAAGATTCTCTTCTAAAGCAAGCTCCTTTGCAATACCCTGGTCAAAAACCTTTCCCTGTGGTGTCATATATACAACCCTTGGTTTCCTGCCAATTCTTTCCTTCAAATCATTAATCGCAAGACATATAGGCTCTGCCTGCATAACCATACCGGCACCACCGCCATACGGATAATCATCAACCTGATTATGCTTTCTTCTTGAATAATCCCTTATATTGATAGATTCCAGGGAGATATAACCCTGATCAATTGCCCTTCCGGTTATACTTGTCTTCATACCACATTCAATCATTTCCGGAAATAAACTAAGAACATAATAGTTCATCTGACGACTCCATTCCTTCTGAGCCTGAACCTAATCAAGAAGTCCCGGCATAATATGTGCTTTTACAATACGGTTATCAACATCAATATCTGTTATACAATCCGGAATTACCGGCAGGAGCACTTCCCTACCTTCATGCGTATTAACAACATATACATCATTAGCTCCGGTCTGCAGGACATCTTTTACTGTTCCGAAGCTCTCTCCATCAGCAATAACCTCAGCCCCGATTATATCACATATAAAATACTCATCTTCCTCAAGCGGAACAGCCTGCTCCCTAGCTATCAAAAGATCACTGCCTTTATACATCTCAATGTCATTAATGTTATCAATACCCTTGAGCTTCATGATTGCCATATTTTTAAAGAATCTTACATTACTTACCTCATATCGGATTAATTCTTTTTTTGTATCCATATAAAAGTATTCAAGCTCCTTAAACCTGTATATATCATCAGTATGCGGATAAACCTTTATCTCACCTTTAATTCCATGAGTATTCGCAAATGTGCCTACCCTTAACATGTTTTTTTCATCTATTTTTTTCAAATGTTAATCTCCCTGTATTGTGAATATATCACCATTAATAATTTCTTCGCTGAATAATCAAAATAAGATGCCCGTGTCTATGAAAACCAGGCATCTTAATGTTATTATCATAAATTACTGCTGAATCTCTACAATAACCTTTTTATCCTCTTTTGAAGCTGCGGCTTTTACAACTGTACGAAGAGCCTTAGCAATACGTCCCTGCTTTCCAATAACCTTACCCATATCCGAAGCATCAACTGTAAGCTCAACAACAGTTCCCTTAGGTGAATCTGTCTCGGTTACAACAACTCCATCCGGATTATCAACAAGTGATTTTGCAATCACCTCAACCAACTCTTTCATTTTTCCTCCAATCTCACGTAAAAGCATTAGCCGGAGAGACGATATCTCGGTAAGAGATTCTGCTCTTTCCGAGATTATACATCAATTAAAAGCTCCGACCCGGCTGACACTCTACGGAATGTCTTAGTTAGATTAGCCGAGTAATCCTGACTGCTTAAACAGTCTGGCAACTGTCTCTGTAGGTTTTGCACCATTTGACATCCACTTTTTAGCCTCTTCTTCATCAACCTTGATTACAGCAGGCTCCTGATTAGGGTCATAAGTACCAATCTCAGCTATGAATCTGCCATCTCTAGGTGAACGTGAATCAGCAACTACTACTCTGTAGAAAGGAGCTTTCTTCTTACCCATTCTTCTTAATCTGATCTTTACTGCCACTATTGTCACCTCCTTAATAATATCTATCTATATAAAAGTATAGATTGAACCAACATTACATGCCAAACGGCAATTTCCCAAACAGGCCTTTTCTGCCCTTCTTGCCTGACATCATGCCACTCATCTGTTTCATCATCTTCTTAGCCTGGTCAAACTGCTTAACCAGTCTGTTAACTTCACTTATATCCACACCTGCACCTTTTGCAATACGCTGCTTCCTGGATGGATTAAGTACAGATGGCCGGAGTCTCTCTTCCTTAGTCATCGAATATATGATTGCTTCTATTCTGTTAAGCTGCGAATCATCAATATCAATATCTGACGGCAGTCCCATTCCCGGAAGCATACTCAGTATACTTGTAAGACCACCCATCTTCTTCATCTGCTGCATCTGTTCAAGATAATCTTCAAAGTTAAATTCAGCCTTACGGAGCTTCTTCTCCATCTCCTTAGCCTTTTCTTCATCAATCTCTTCCTGGGCTTTTTCAATAAGAGTAAGTATGTCACCCATTCCAAGGATACGTGATGCCATTCTGTCCGGATAAAACTGTTCAAGGTCGGACAGCTTCTCACCCATACCTACATACAGTATAGGCTTGCCTGTTACAGCCCTGATTGAAAGGGCAGCACCACCTCTGGCGTCACCATCAAGCTTTGTCAGTATCACACCATCAATATCCAGCTTTTCATTAAATGTAGTTGCAACATTAACTGCATCCTGGCCTGTCATTGCATCAACTACAAGCACCGTCTGATGAACTGTAAGGTTCTCCTTAATCTCCTCAAGCTCGTTCATCATATCTTCATCAATATGAAGACGTCCGGCTGTATCTATTATAAGGACATTATTATTATTCTTACGTGCATGCTCATAAGCTGCCTTTGCTATGTCAACCGGTTTATTGCCGGTACCCATTGAAAACACAGGCACGCCCTGCTTCTCACCATTCTTCTGCAGCTGTTCTATAGCAGCAGGTCTGTAAATATCACATGCAACAAGCAAAGGTGTTCTTCCCTTTGACTTAAGCTGACCTGCGAGCTTTGCAATAGTTGTTGTCTTGCCTGCACCCTGAAGGCCACACATCATAATAACAGTTATCTCATTAGCCGGTTTAAGTTCAAGTGGAGTTGTCTCTCCACCCATGAGGGCAACCATCTCTTCATTAACATACTTGATAACCGTCTGTCCCGGGGTAAGGCTTGAAAGTACATCCTGCCCGGTTGCTTTTTCCTGAACTGACTTAATAAAATTCTTAACCACCTTAAAGTTAACATCAGCTTCAAGTAATGCCATCTTAACCTCTTTAAGTGCAAGCTTAACATCATCTTCAGTTAATCTTCCCTTACTCTTAAGATTCTTAAAAACATTCTGTAATTTGGCTGTAAGATTATCAAATGCCATAACATCCTCCAAATCAAGTTACATAAACCGGTACAATATGTCTTTTCTTACTACCGTCCGGTCAAAAACCTTCAAGTTCCGGCTAGAACTCCTCAAGTATATCGGTTGCAATTCTGTCTATATTGTCTAAATGTTCATTAAAGTCTGCCATATCAGTAATATTATCCTTCAGCTGTGCAATCTCTTCCCGGATAAATGTAACTGACTGCTTCGCCGCCTCAAACTTCCTGATCAGGCCGAGTCTCTCTTCATATTCAACAAGCTTCTTAGCAGAGCGGTTAATCGTATCCCTTACTCCCTGTCTTGTAATTCCGTACTCTGAAGCAATCTCAGATAATGACATATCATTGCACGTATACTCTTCAAATATAGAATAATTCTTATCTGTAAGTAAAGCACCATAAAAATCAAACAGTAACGTATATTCATATCTGACATCGGGAGACACAGAAACGGAATTCTCCATAATAAAACACCACCTGTAAAGTTTTTTTCTTTACAGGTGATAGTATATATTATCATTTACCTTGTGTCAAGAGATTTTTAACAAATTTATACTTATATGCATCTGATGATTTGGGCACAGACTTACCTTACCTTAACTTTAACTGTTGTTCCATAATTTCCATAAACTTTTCTGCCCGAATTATTCACGTATGCCTGAGCCCTGACATAATAAGTTTTCCTGCGCTTAAGTTTCTTAATAGTAACAGTGTTCTTTTTTGTTACTATCATTTTGACTGCCTTCCTGAAGTTCTTATTAGTTGAATAAGCAATCCTGTAACCTGCAGCACTCTTAATCTTCTTAAGCTTTAATGTAATCTTACCTTTTCCTGCCTTAACCTTACTAAGCTTCACCTTAGCTGGTGCCTTCACCTTAGCTGGTGCCTTCGCCTGAGGGGACGCTGCAGCAGTCTGTACCGGTGCAGATGTAGCTGCAGGCGTTACAACCGGAGTAGCTGTCGGTACGGATGTCGGTGTTGGTGTCGGGGTTGCCGGTAATTCCATCTGGGTAAACTGCCAATAATCAAACTTAAAAAGCTCTTCTTTATCGGCATCTCCCTTAAACACCATAAACAGATCATGCTCACCTGTCGCTTTTGACTTATCAATATCAACCTTATCAGATGTCCATGTATCAAAGCTTCCGCTTCCCTTAACAACATAATCTGCAAGCATCTCACCGTCAACAGCATCAAGATGAAGTTCAATATGGCCTGCGGTTTCACCCTTTGTTACATCAGAAGAAGTCATCGCTTCAAATGCAACAGCTCCATAATTGGTAAAATCAACATTTTTTATCTGGATATAATCACCGTTACTTATATCACAAAGATTCCTGTCTTGATTGTTGGTATCATCCCCTTTATACCGGTCTTCTTTTTCTACATCCTTACCATATGCAATTGTCTCAGCTTCTACACGCTGATACGGATTGAGACCTTCAACAGCCTCAACACCATCAGCAGTCATCGGAGCTGTGTTGATTGTACCATCTTCATTATATGTAATCTCTTCAACAGCAACAGAACGTTTATATCCACCACCACCCGGCAGCTTACCCGTGTGGTAAAATATGTATGAATGTCCCTTATAATCTATAACACCCGCATGGTTAGTAAAGCTTCCCGTACCCTTACCATCTTCCATATTTTCTTCAAGTATAATACCTTTATACTCCCATGGCCCAAGTGGGCTGTCTGACATCGAATAATCTATTCTCTCTGGAATACCATTAGCAGCATATACCATATAATAATGTCCGTTACGTCCGTAGAACCATGGTCCCTCTTCATATAATGTAGGTCTTCTTACTTTGTTATTATCAACTCTTACACCAACACCAAATTCAGACTGCGCCTGTCTGCATGCATCACTTACATCATCGGCATATGAGCCATCAGCAATCCTGCCACCTTCATTGGTAATTCCGGCAAGTTCCTTGAAATCATTAGTTTCAAGATCCCATCTTTTAATTCCTTTAACAAATCCATCCTCATTAAGATCTTTATCATAACTGATCATATCTTCATTAAGCTTTGCACAATAAAGATCAGGATTACCCCAGTACAGATACGCCTGTCCGTCTTTATCAACCCACACAGTAGGATCAATATAGTTTGGTGCAGGTCCAACTAATGGTTCTCCGAGCGGATCCGTAAATGGACCGGTTGGTGAATCTGACACAGCCACGCCTATTGCAGTAGTTCCATTCTTTGCATTGATTGGAACATACATATAAAACTTTCCGTTACGTTCTACGCACTGACATGCCCACGACGAATTATCCTTTGCCCACTTATCAAATTCATGCCAGCTGAGCACTGTACCATGATCTGTCCAATTTACCATATCAGTTGTTGAATAGCACTTCCAGTCATTCATTGAAAAGAAGTTGTTAACTGTTACATCCTCATCATGCGATGTATACACATATACTTTTCCATCAGAACACACCATTGGTGCAGGATCTGCCGTATACACATCCTGTACGATAGGATTAACAGCCTCTGCTTTTTTATTACCAATTAATGAAGCTCCCGCAAAAAGACCAAGTCCCATTGATAATGACAAAACCGATGCAATTACTTTTTTACTGTTCTTCATACCCCTTTATACCTCCTTAGTTCATTACTGAATGTATATATATTTATTAATTATTTAATGATGCCAGGGTACCAGGGTCTAAACCCACATGAGCTCGCTCATAGGTGGGTTTAGACCTTGGTACCCACCCCGCATAATCACACTTTGCAAAAAGCGAACCAACCAGCATATCTGACCAGTCCGCTTTATAAGCATATAATAATCTGTATTAAGTTAACAAATAATTAAACCGGATAAACCTTATCTGCTTTGTCAGCAAGTGATGCATCTACGCCATTATCCTGTGTCTCACGATACTCGAAGAATTCCTTAGCAACCTGTGGGAACAGAGCATATGACAGAACATCCTCATCCTGCCTCTTCCACTGCTTGCATTCTTCTTCAAACTTGGCAAGACCCGGTTTAAGATCGTCAGCAGGACGGTGTGTAATAGGCTTAACATTACCAAGTGCCTTCTTCTGAACCTCAGGATTCATAGGCTTAACAGTCTGACCATACTTGCCGGCAAGAAGGTCACGGCTTTCCTTAGTGAACTGCTTATATCTCTCACCAAGTACTACATTAAGAACGGCCTGTGTTCCAACGATCTGGCTTGATGGTGTAACAAGAGGCGGCTCGCCATAATCCTTACGAACTCTTGGTACTTCCTCAAGAACTGCATCAAACTTGTCCTCCTGCTTCATTTCAGCAAGCTGTGATACGAGGTTACTAAGCATACCACCAGGTACCTGGTAACGAAGTGTATTAATGTTAACACCCATAACCTTTGTACTGTAACGTCCGCTCTTAATCCACTCTTCACGAAGTGGCTTGAAGTAATCAGCTATCTCAGCAAGGAGATCCATATCAAATCCAGGATCATATGGTGTACCCTCAAATGTCTTAGCCATAACCTCTGTAGCAGGCTGGCTTGTACCCATTGAAAGTGGAGACATAGCTGTATCAATAATATCACATCCGGCCTCAACAGCTTTCATATAAGTCATTGCAGCTACACCGGAAGTATAATGTGTATGAAGCTGGATAGGAAGCTTTGTTCCTTCCTTAAGAGCCTTAACAAGCTTCTCTGCTTCATATGGAACCAAAAGTCCTGCCATATCCTTGATACAGATTGAATCAGCACCCATCTCTTCGATCTGGCGTGCAATATTCCTCCAGTAATCAAGTGTATAGGCATCACCTAATGTATAGCAGAGGGCTACCTGTGCCTCTCCCCTGCCTTCCTGAACCTTAAACTTATTAGTAGCCTTAACTGCTGTCTCAAGATTACGGATATCATTAAGGCAGTCAAAGATACGGATAATATCCATACCATTTGAGATTGACTTCTGTACGAAGTACTCAACTACATCATCAGGATAGTGGCTGTATCCAAGGATATTCTGTCCACGGAAAAGCATCTGAAGCTTAGTATTCTTAAAGCCATCACGGAGCTTACGAAGTCTATCCCATGGATCTTCTTTAAGGAAACGAAGTGAAGCATCAAATGTAGCACCACCCCAACACTCAACTGAGTGATATCCGACTTTATCCATCTTATCAATAATTGGCAGCATCTGCTCTGTTGACATTCTAGTAGCAATCAGAGACTGATGTGCATCACGAAGAATTGTTTCAGTAATTTTTACTGGTCTCTTTTCGGCCATCGTTCTTACCTCCTATGAATATATTGTTATGATCTTATTGAACTCCGAATATAGCCATGAATATACCGGCTGCTACTGCAGTACCGATAACTCCGGCAACGTTAGGTCCCATCGCATGCATGAGAAGGAAGTTGGTAGGATCAGCCTCTGAACCAACCTTCTGTGATACACGGGCTGCCATAGGAACGGCAGATACTCCGGCAGAACCAATAAGCGGGTTAACTTTACCCTTAGTTGTATAACACATAATCTTACCAAATAATACACCTGCAGCTGTACCAAATGCGAAAGCAACAAGACCAAGTACAACAATTGCAAGAGTAGTTGGCTTAATAAATGCTTCTGCGCTTGTTGTAGCACCAACTGATGTTCCGAGAAGGATTACAACGATGTACATAAGTGCATTGGAAGCTGTCTCTGCAAGCTGTTTAACAACTCCTGACTCCTTGAACAGGTTACCAAGCATAAGCATACCAATAAGTGGTGCTGTTGTTGGGAGTATCATTGAAACAACAATTGTAACGATGATAGGGAAAAGAATCTTCTCAAGCTTGGATACAGGACGAAGCTGCTCCATCTTAATCTTTCTTTCCTTCTCTGTTGTAAATAACTTCATAATAGGTGGCTGGATAATTGGAACAAGTGACATATATGAATATGCTGCCACTGCAATAGGTCCAAGTAACGCAGTCTGTCCAAGCTTACCTGCAAGGAAAATTGAAGTAGGGCCATCGGCACCACCGATAATTGATATAGCTGCTGCAGCCTTGTCATTAAAACCAAGCTCTGGGAACCAGATATTCATAGCCATAGCTAAAAGATACGCTGCAAAAATACCAAACTGAGCTGCTGCTCCAAGAATAAAGCTCTTAGGGTTTGCAATAAGCGGACCGAAGTCAGTCATTGCTCCAACCCCAAGGAAAATAAGTGAAGGAAGAATTGACCACTCATCAAGTCTGAAGAAGAAATGGAATAATCCTTCTGTTCCACCATTCTCACCTGATGCCATAATGTCAGGATAGATGTTAACAAGCAGCATACCAAATGCGATTGGTACAAGAAGCAACGGCTCATATCCCTTCTTAATGGCAAGGTATAAGAAAATACATGCTACCACGATCATGACATAATTTCCCCAGCCAAGGTTAAGGAAAGCTGTCTGATGCAGCAGATTATTTAATGTATCTGATACATATTCCATTAATAATTACCTCCCGGTTATTTTTTTCAGCCATATTAGTTGAGTGTAGCTAAAACATCGCCGGATTCAACTGAAGCACCTTCTGAAACATTAATACTTGCAACTGTACCATCCTGTGGTGCAACAACTTCATTCTCCATCTTCATAGCTTCAAGAATAAGAAGAACATCACCCTTCTTTACAGCCTGTCCAACACTTGTCTTAACAGCAAGAATCTTTCCAGGCATTGGTGAATTAACCTTAACGCCACCCTGTGCACCGCCTGCTGCAGGTGCTGCCTTTGGTGCTGCCTTTGGTGCTGCAGCCTTAGGTGCTACTACCGGAGCTGCTCCTCCAGCACCCTCTTCTACTGTAACATCATAAACATTTCCATTAACGGTAATTGTATAAGTTTTCATTATAATAATCCTCCTTGTAATATCTGAATAAAATTAACAAAATCCTCTTTTCTTAATTGAACGTACATAAAGTCCATCAGCAGGAACATCATATACATCCGCATCTGCCTCATAAGCGGCAATTGCTGCAGCAATAACAACTGCAATCTCGTCATCATTATCTGCCGTATCAGCTACAGGTGCAGCAACCGGCTCAGCCTTAGTCTCTTCCTGACCGGCAGGCTTCTTTCCGATTTTTTCAAAAAGAACAAACAACGAGATGATAAATGAAATGAATATAAGAACTATAAATACAGTTCCCATACCCAAAAAGGTATTAAGACCTGCCTTTGCAAAATCTCCGCTCTCTGCTGATTCTGCTGAATCAGTGTCACCTGCTGCATCTGCTGCTGAAACAGTAAACACAACACTGCCGTCATTCATATTGTGGCTGACTGTGAAAAGCATCTCCTTCTTCTCACACTTAATCACTTTGCTTACTGTAGCACAGGTGTTGTCATCAGAAAGCTTACCTGTAGCATCTCCGTCTCCAACATAAGCTCCTGCCTCAGAAACAAGCTTCTGATAAGCATCTTCCACATCACCGTATTCAAATGTCAATGATCCGCCATACATTGAATACATAATCTCACTCTTCAGCAGATAGGTATCGACCTTCTTAAACTCGCCTGTAAACCATGCATCAGCAAATTCATCAATTAATCCCGAGTAAGAATTAACAAGCTGTTCCTGCTCATCAACCTCAGAACCTGTATCAGAACTATCATCCTCAGCAGAATCATCAGATACTTCTTCATCTGCATCATCAGATGAATCGCCTGCATCGGAAGTCACATCTACATCCTCTTCTGTAGCCATAGCACTCATGCTATTCAGCGGAGATGTAAAACCGATACTCATACAGGCAACGAGAGAAAGGATTGCTAATAATCTCTTTTTCATAATGCCTCTCCTTACTTAATTAATATAACATCTCAAATGCGTAAACAAGCTGCTTACGAGCTGCCTCTGCACTAATTATCGTATCTACATATCCTCTTGAAGCTGCTGTAGCAGGAGCTGCCTGCATACCTGCTTCTCCCTCTGTATCAACCAGCTTTGACATAAGGGCAGGATCCATAGTACCAATCTCAGCATTGTCAAGTGCGAACACAAGATCAGCACCAACATGCTTGGAATTCATTGTAATATAAGCACTTCCATAAGCCTTACCTGTTACAAGGTTAACCTTAGGAACATCAGCACATGCAAATGCTGCTGTAAGCTTAGCTGCCGCTGCTGCTATAGTCTTCTCTTCATCCATTGACTTAGCATAACCGGTCACATTAGTAAGGGTAAGTACAGGAATACCGAATGAATCACAATATCCCACAAAATCTTCAGCTTTTCCACAACCTGCTGTAGTAAGTACAGTATCAAACGTCTCTGCAGCCTTGCCATCTTCACCGATGACAGCTGCCCTGTTGGCAACGGCTCCTATGGTCATGCCATTAAGCTTAATGAAACCTGTTACCATCTCTTTTGCATAACCGGCCTTAACCTCAACAAATTCATTGTTATCTGAAATATCAGCAAGTGCCTTAACCGGATCAGCCATATCTGAAGCAAATTCAGGAACAAGGCGGTTAAGGTCATCATCACAGTCACTGATAGCCATATCCTCGCAATTAGCAGGAATCATGGAAATGAAATCCCTCATCTTCCCAAAAAGAGCTTCCTCACCGTCACATACAAAATCAACTGTATTGGCTGTGCCCTGGAACTGCGCACTGCTGGTATCGCACTTATCTGTGTAATTACCTGCAATCGCATTAGGTGAATTAACAAAAAGTCTTGCACCTGCTTCCATGAATGTAAAATCACTCATAACAGATGATACTGCCACTCCACCGCCACATGTTCCAACAACAGCTGAAATCTGTGGTATAAGGCCTGATGCCTCAGCCTGCTTGGCGTATATGCTTCCAAAAGCAGCAAGTGCATCAACTGACTCCTGAAGACGGAAACCTGCACAGTCAATAATTCCAACAACCGGTGCACCAGCCTTCATTGCCATATCATACATTCTGCAGATCTTATTGGCATGCATCTCACCAATAGAACCGCCCATAGCAGATGCGTCCTGACTATATACATAGACAACACTGCCGTCAACCAAGCCGTATCCTGTGATAACACCATCACCAGGCACTGACTTTTCCTGCATGTTAAAATCTGTGCTTCTCTTTGTTACAAGAGCACCGATTTCAACAAAACTGTTTGCGTCAACAAGAGCGTTGATACGGTCTCTTGCTGACAATTTTGTTGCATTGCTCATTATCAGCCCTCCAAATTTATTAATAATAATACTAATATTTCTCAGACTATATTTTATATCACTTGACCCTAAAAGGCAACACAAAAAAAGAAGTCAGACAATATCAGCATTTACGCTGAGTTGACTGTTTATTGTTATTTTTTTAACAACTATAATTTTCATATACATACATCCGGCAACATATTATAATATGAAAAAATATATCAGAAGCGTAAAAAATATGTTCAGAAAATCATTATGTATCATATGTGTTCTTATATCATTATCCCTGCTTGCCATATCAGCAGAAAGCATAATATCATACAATCTTCATGATAAGCTTGCTCCCTCTGAATGCACGGCAAATCCGCAAAATATAACTATTCTCGAAAGCCGGGCCGGAACCGGCGTCAGTCTGCCGTCCAAAGACATATATGCGAAATCAGCCTGTCTGATGGACCAGGCAAGCGGACGAATATTATATAACAAAGAGGCTGATACACCCTTACCTATGGCAAGCACGACCAAGATCATGACCTGTATCCTTGCCCTTGAAAATGCTGCATCTGATTCAATTGTCAAAGCATCAAAATATGCTGCCGGAATGCCGGATGTGCAGCTTAATATGACCGAGGGTGAAGAATTCAGGTTAAGTGACCTGCTCTATTCATTAATGCTGGAATCACATAACGATACGGCAGCTGCCATTGCAGAGCATATAGGCGGCAGCGTCAAAGAATTTGCCGGCATGATGAATAAAAAGGCCTCTGAACTCGGATGCAGTGACACCTGCTTCGTGACACCAAACGGACTTGATTCAGAAAACCACCATTCAACTGCCGCTGACCTGTGCCTTATCGCCTCCTATGCAGTCAAAAATCCTGAATTCATCAAAATAATACAGACACCGTCACATTCGTTTTCAAATATGGCAGGCACAAAGCAGTATACCGTTAACAACCACGATGCATTTCTTAAAATGTATAATGGCGCAATAGGCATTAAAACAGGCTTCACCGGAAAGGCCGGGTACTGCTTTGTCGGTGCAGCCACAAGGAATGATATGACACTTATCTCTGCTGTGCTTGCAAGCGGCTGGCCGCCACATAAAACCTATAAATGGAATGACACATGTAAGCTGATGGATTATGGCTTTGATAATTATAAAACCATCACCCTGCTTAACGGTAAAATCTCACTGAACCCTTTACCGATAAAGGATTCAAGAAATATATGCAACAGCACGTCAAAGCAGGTGAGCCTCAGTCTTTCAGCCACATACAGCATGCCGGTATGTGAGGGTGACTCTTCTTCTCTTATACTGGAACTGCCGGAGTGTCTTACTGCACCTGTCGGTAATAACGAAACTATCGGATATGCCAGGCTTGTTGTTAATGATAATGTTGTTAATAAATATCCCATTACAGCAGCAGAGGATATTCCGGAATACACTTTATTAAATTATTTTTCGATAGTCATTGACACATTTATGCTGAAAATGTAATATGAAATGAAATGGGGAAATCTAACTTTATTGATGATGAAAGGATGTAAGTATATGGAACAGAATGTACTTAAACAGGTATTTGCCACAGATGTTTTCAGCGATGCCGTAATGCAGGAGCGTCTGCCAAAAAAGGTGTACGCTTCATTTAAGGAGATTGTTGAAAACGGCGGTGAGCTTGACATAACAATTGCCAATGTCATTGCGCACGCAATGAAAGAATGGTCTGTGGAGCATGGCGCAACACATTATTCACACTGGTTTCAGCCAATGACCGGAATAACTGCTGAAAAGCATGATTCATTCCTTAATGCCTCCTCAAAAAGCGAGGCTATACTTGAGTTTTCGGGCAAGGAGCTTATTAAGGGTGAACCTGATGCTTCTTCATTTCCTTCCGGTGGTTTAAGGGCCACCTTTGAAGCAAGGGGATATACAGCCTGGGATATCACATCACCTGCATTTTTAAGAGAAGACGCTGCCGGTGTAACCTTATGCATTCCGACTGCGTTCTGCTCATATACAGGTGAGGCTCTTGACAAAAAAACACCGCTCTTACGTTCAATGGAAGCAATCAACAAGCAGGCAGCACATACTATGAAGCTGTTTGGATATGATGATGTAAAAAAGGTTGAATGCTCCATTGGGGCTGAGCAGGAATATTTTCTTATAGACCGCGAAAAGTATCTGCAGCGTGATGACCTTGTATTTGCAGGAAGGACATTGTTTGGTGCAATGCCTCCAAAGGGTCAGGAGTTAGGCGATCATTACTTTGGTTCTATCAGGGAAAAGATTGCTTCTTACATGAAGGAGCTTAATATTGAGCTGTGGAAGCTGGGTATTCTTGCCAAGACACAGCATAATGAGGTTGCACCGGCGCAGCACGAGCTTGCTCCTATATATTGCACAGCTAATATCGCAACCGACCATAACCAGCTGATTATGGAGACTATGAAGAAGGTTGCACGCCGTCATGGGCTTGAATGTCTTCTCCACGAAAAACCATTTGCAGGAGTTAACGGTTCAGGAAAGCACGACAACTGGTCACTTGTCACAGATACCGGAATCAACATGTTAGACCCGGGCAGGGAGCCGCACAATAATCTCCTGTTCTTATATGTACTTAGTGCCGTTATTAAAGCAGTTAATGATTATGCTCCTCTTCTGCGTCTTTCAGCTTCAAATGTCGGTAATGACCACAGACTTGGCGCACACGAAGCCCCTCCGGCGATTATCTCAATCTTCCTTGGTGAACAGCTTGAGGATATAGTTGAACAGATCATAGAAAACGGCGAGGCAACCTCCAGCATCCGTGGCGAACGCATGGATACAGGTGTTACTACACTTCCTAACTTCAGAAAAGATGCAACTGACCGTAACAGGACTTCACCATTTGCATTTACCGGCAATAAGTTTGAGTTCCGTATGGTTGCCTCATCCATGTCAATTTCAGGTGCTAACACTGTCCTCAATTCAATTGTTGCAGACACACTTGAAAAAATGAACCATAAGCTTGAGGGACTCACCGGAGATAAGTTTACTGCTGCTGTTAAGAAGCTTATCTGTGAAACCCTGAAGGAAAATAAAAATATAATTTTTAATGGTAATGGTTACTCCGACGAGTGGTTAGAGGAAGCCGAAAAGCTAGGTCTTCCTAACATCAAAACCATGGTAGATGCAACAAGGTATTACGCTGACCCATCAATCATTGCAATGTTTGAACGGCAGAATGTATATTCCGAAGTCGAACTCAAAGCCCGTGAAGAGATTAACTTTGAAATATATGCAAAAATGCTTCATATAGAGGCACTTACCATGATTGAAATGGCATCAAAGCTATATATACCTTCTGTTATAAAATACTGCACAAGCCTTGCCGAATCCATTAATTCAATTAAGGCAACAGGTATTGCCGCTGATACAAGTGTCCAGAATGACCTGCTTACCAAAGCAAGCGCACTTCTTTCAGAGACAAACAAAGCTCTTTGTGACCTGAAAGAAAAAATAACAAAGGCTGAACACCAGCCTGAAGGGGAAAAACTTGCCGTCTACTACAGGGATAACATCCGCAGTGCAATGAATGCCCTCCGTGCACCTGTTGATGCGCTTGAGATGATCGTTGACAAAAAGTTCTGGCCTGTTCCTACTTATGGCGACCTTTTATTTGAGGTATAGATGAGGTATAGAGACAGTTAAAACCCTGTCTGCCGGCAAAACCAATGCCGGGCAGACAGGGTTTTTATCATTAAAAGGATACCCATGGACTGCAGTATATAATTACAGTCCCATCCTTGCAACAGCAGCCTTCATCGTTGCTGCAATGTCATCATATATAACAAGGTCAGCCTTTCTGTCCGCCGCAGTCTGCGTCTTATTGATCAGAATAAGATTACTTCCATTGAAATAATTGATAAGTCCTGCCGCCGGATATACGATAAGTGATGTACCTCCGATAATAAGCGTGTCCGCATCTGATATCGCATTAATCGCGCCCGAGACAACAGAATCATCAAGGCTTTCCTCGTATAACACAACATCAGGCTTGACAACACCTCCGCATTTTTCACAAACCGGTACACCTTCTGCATTAATAACATATTTATCATCATAAAACGCATGGCAGCCTGTACAATAATTCCTGAGTACAGAACCATGGAGCTCATATACCACTTTGCTCCCGGCAGCCTGATGAAGCCCGTCTATATTCTGTGTAACCACTGCTTTCAGCTTATTGATCCTTTCAAGCTTCGCAAGCGCAATATGGCAGTCATTCGGCTTTGCATCAGGATATACGAGGTTCTTCTTATAAAAATTATAAAACTCGTCCGTATGATTAGCAAAAAATGAGTGCGACACCGCCTGTTCAGGTGAAAAATTACGTCCAAGCTTCTTGCTGTACAGACCATCAGAGCTGCGAAAATCCGGGATACCCGACGCAGTAGATACACCTGCTCCACCGAAGAAAACAATATTGTTACTGTTGCTCAGAATGTCCGCAAGCTCAGTAACCTTGCCATCAAATGAATTATCAGCCATCACAATTCCCCCTTACATAAATTCATAAAATATCTGATTACATATATTAAATCCATATTCCGTACACCGGATCCTGTCACCTTCTGTTATTAATCCTCCCTTTGATATCCATGAACTAATAACATCACCATATACATCATATATATTCCTGCCAAAACATTCTGCAAATTCCTTCACTGAGATTCCCCCGGCCATTCTGAGCCCAAGTATCATATATTCAGACATCTGTCCATATACGTCAAGCCGTTCAAGCTGCTTCTCCTTACCACTTATATAACCGGTCACAGAACCCTCCTGCTCCTTATATCTGACATGGCACTCACTATAATCACTGATATATTGGCGCAGCTTAGGAGCATTGGCAAATCTGATGTTATCGATTAATGATGCTGCACCTGAACCAATACCAATATAATTACCACGTCTCCAGTACACTATATTATGCGCACATTCATAACCCGGTTTTGAATAATTAGAAATCTCATATCTTTTATATCCATATATTTCCAGCCGTTTTTTTGTTGCTTCATATATCAGGCGGTCATTTTCATCAATTATGTCCTGCTCATCCTCCGATAATGCCCCCGGTCCATACAAGCCATATAATTCCGTACCCGGTTCAACAATAAGACTATATACCGATATATGCGGAATCCCGGTATGTATCACCTTATTAAGTGTATCCATAAATGAAGCCGTGGTCTGTCCCGGAATCCCCGATATAAGGTCTGTATTAATATTAATAAATCCGGCCTTCCCTGCCATATTAACGGCTGACAGCCACTCTTCATAGGTGTGAATACGCCCAAGCAGCTTAAGTTCAACCTCATCTGCTGACTGAAGACCAAGACTTACCCTGTTAATACCCGCATTTTTGTACGAAATGAACTTACCTATATCAACTGTTCCCGGATTACATTCTATAGTAACCTCAACAGGATTATACGAACCTGGTCTTACAGCCTCAAATGAATCACGAAGTGTATCAAGTATCCTTGCAATATAAGATGCATCAATATACGATGGTGTTCCACCACCGATAAAAACAGTACTGACTTCATGCCCGGACGCAAGACGGCTTCTTATTATAATCTCATTCAACAGCGCATCTATATAATCATCTATATCACTTCCATGAGGTGCGGCAGAATTAAAATCACAGTACGCACATTTTTTAACACAAAATGGAATATGGATATACACAGCAAGCTTTTTCATTGATCAGTCTTCCTCATCAAGCTTAAGTACACTCATAAATGCCTTCTGTGGAATCTCCACATTACCAACCTGGCGCATACGTTTCTTTCCTTCCTTCTGCTTCTCAAGAAGCTTCTTCTTACGGGAAATATCTCCTCCATAACATTTTGCAAGGACATCCTTACGTACAGCCTTAACAGTCTCCCTTGCTATAACCTTGCTTCCGATAGCAGCCTGTATCGGCACCTCAAACAGATGCCTTGGTATCTCCTTCTTTAACTTTTCACACATCTTACGGCCTCTCTCGTATGCCGAATCTGCATGCACGATAAATGACAGCGCATCTACTTCCTCTTTGTTGATAAGAATATCAAGCTTCACAAGCTCTGCCCTCTGATAGCCCTTAATATCATAATCAAACGATGCATATCCCCTTGAACGTGACTTGAGCGAATCAAAGAAATCATAAATTATCTCATTAAGCGGCAGGACGTATTTCAGAAGTGCCCTTGTCTCTTCCATATACTCCATGCCAATATACACGCCTCTGCGTTCCTGGCACAGCTTCATTATAGCACCAACATACTCGGTCGTAACCATGATCTCTGCATCCACAACCGGTTCTTCCATATAGTCAATCTCCGAAGGATTAGGAAGGTTGGATGGGTTGGTAACCTCCAGCATCGTTCCATCAGTCTTAAAAACCTTGTATACAACACCCGGCGCTGTTGTAACAAGATCAAGATTATACTCTCTCTCAAGTCTCTCCTGAATTATCTCAAGATGAAGCAGTCCCAGGAAACCGCATCTGAATCCAAAACCGAGCGCAACTGACGTCTCTGCCTCAAACTGCAGCGAAGCATCATTCAGCTGGAGCTTCTCCAAAGCATCTCTGAGATCTCCATAATGTGCCCCATCTGCAGGATACAGACCACAATATACCATCGGAAGCACCTTTTTATATCCCGGAAGTGCTTCCACACAAGGCCTGTCATTATCAGTAATGGTATCACCCACCTGTGTTCCTGACACGTCCTTAAGGCTGGCTGTTATATAGCCTACCATTCCGGCACTGAGCTCATCACACGGAATAAACTGTCCTGCCCCGAACGTTCCAACTTCTACCACATCAGCAGTTGCACCGGTTGCCATCATACGCATGCTGGTTCCCTTGCGTACCTGTCCATCAAAAATCCTGCAAAATACTATAACACCTTTATAAGGATCATACAGAGAATCAAATATAAGTGCCTTAAGCGGACCGTCCACATCACCTGACGGTGCCGGTATCTTCCTGACTATCTGTTCAAGTACTTCTTCAATATTAATTCCATTCTTAGCTGAAATAAGTGGTGCATCCCCAGCCTCAAGGCCAATTACGTCCTCAATCTCATTCTTAACTCTTTCAGGCTCTGCACTCGGAAGGTCGATCTTATTGATCACAGGCATTATCTCAAGGTCATGATCCAAAGCCAGATAGCAGTTGGCAAGCGTCTGTGCTTCTATACCCTGTGCTGCGTCAACAACTAATATTGCACCCTCACAGGCCGCAAGGCTTCTTGATACCTCGTAGTTAAAATCAACGTGCCCCGGTGTATCAATCAGATTAAAAATGTACTCCTCCCCATCCTTTGCGGTATATACTATCCTGACTGTCTGTGCCTTGATCGTAATACCACGTTCTCTTTCAAGTTCCATATTATCAAGGACCTGCTCCTGCATCTCACGTTCAGTTAAAAGACCTGTCTTTTCAATTATTCTGTCAGCAAGTGTCGACTTACCATGATCAATATGTGCAATAATACAAAAATTCCTGATATGGCTCTGATCAATATTTGCCATGAAATAAATCCTCCTTAGTCACGAACTCACAATTATTAATATTATAACACATATTCGCATTATTGAGTAGCCTGTTTTTATCAGTTCACAGGCCGTAATACGCAGCCGGCTCCTATTCCCCGGTCAGTACCCTGTTAAGGACATCAGCTAATGGTGGAATAGCATTTTTTGCCTCTTCCACAGTATTATTCTGGCTGCCAAGCTCTATCAGCAGACTTCTTGCCATCAAATGCAGATTATACCTGTAACCCTTTAAATATATTGGTTTGGTAAGCCCCGGATATAATTGCAATGCTTTCAGCTTAACCTGCAGGCTGAATGCCAGATTATCATTAAGGTTATCATTTTTCAGATATTTTATCGCTCCCCGGCTATTTCTGCTAAGTCCATTAAACAGCATAACCTGTGCGGTCTTTACACCATTGACATCTGTTGTCGTCCGTACATTTTTCCCAACCCCATCCCTGTGGAGGTCTATCACCACCTTTATAGACGGATGCTCAGACAGAATTGCCGATATTGAAGGTAAGGCTTTGGCATATGCAAGGCTTCTGTCAATCTTTCCATCAATCAGATCGTAACAATTTCTGTCGTGATACACATTATATCCATATTCATTAGTGAGAATATCTGTCAGGTAATCACCAACCCCGATAATCCCATCATTTACATCATCCGCCCTGCTGTCTTTAAATCCCTCCGATGCACCATGTGTATGATAGATAAGTATCTGAGGCTCAGGCGATTTTTTCATAGTAAAATCTTTTTTTAACATTTTACTTACCTTAAAATTGGATTTTTTAATCGATGTTGTGCTGTCAACTATATAGAAATTCTTCAATAAATATCCTGTATCCTTACATTCATACAATTTTTTTATTAATTCAGACGTGCTGTCATTAAGTGCCACAGCCTCGACAGTCTCCCCGCTTCCGGCCTCTGCGCTTCCGGCCTCTGCGCTTCCGGCACCGTCCACAGCCCCTGATGGTTCTGCATTTTCATTATATATGTAAGCCTCTTCGCCGTATTCTTCATTTTCGTATATTACCCTGTCATACAGTGAAAATGTATGTCCTCCGATTGTAGAATTAACCTCTCCGGGCATTATCATTGTATCCCCTGCCTGAAAATTATAACCCGATGCAGGAACACAGTCACCGGCAATAAACTCACCATACATTTCACCTGTATTATCATATGTCTTTGACAATACCGACACTCCGGGATATTCCTCAAGAAGCATTTCACATAAAATACCGCCATATAATTCCGATTCAAACGAAAATCCCGAAAAAGCAAATGACAGCAAAAGCATCAGCATAATACCGCAGACAATTCCGGGATTAATTTTTATATTTCTGATAACAATACACTCCCATATCCATATTACTTATATAACATTTATTAACAAGAAACATATCACCTGCTCATGCAGTCCTGATCGTCATTGCATGGTTTATTACATCTGCAATCAGCTTTCCAACTGCTTTTACGGTTTCATCAATATTTTTAGGCGTAACATACATATCTCTTATCGCAGGCTCACCCATATTGCTTAGAAACACCTGTATCTCGTCATCACTAAAGCCCTGCCTGTACATAAATTCCTCTATTCTGTCACCAACAATAACTTCTGCTTCTACAACTGTAGGAACGCCAATTGCTATTACAGGAACCCCAAGGCTTTCCCTGTCTATCCCAAGGCGGTGGTTTCCAACCCCTGAGCCCGGATTAATCCCAGTATCCGTTACCTGGATAGTTGTAGTAACACGTTTAACAGAACGTGCTGCAAGCGCATCAATAACAAGTATTATATCCGGCTTTATATCATCAGCAATCGCACTGAGTATCTCTTCAGCTTCCATACCTGTCTGCGCCATTACACCGGGAGCTATGGCACAGACCTCCCCAATACCAAGTGAATCAAGGAATGAATGCCCATATTCTAGTGCAAGGTGTCTTGATACATTTAGCTCATCCACCATTAACGGTCCAAGCGAATCAGCTGTAACCTGTCTGTTGCCAAGCCCTGCAACAAGAACTCTCAGCTTATCAAGTCTGCCTGTAAGCTCCTCGATGAGCATGCTTATCTGTTCAATCACTTTTTCCCTGTCATCATCTTCTATATGAAGCACATTTCCGATCTCTATTGTAATATATGTCCCCATCGGTTTTTTCATTCTGTCCGCACCGGATTCATTAATGATTTTAACAGTTGATACATCAAACCTGAAATCCCTGCTTATTTCAATCGTCTTTTTATCAAGAACGACACCCTCGATCTCCCCACCATCTCCCGGAAAGCTCTCCCTGGTCTCCAGTGCAAGGTCTGTCCTTTTTGAAAGCATAGCATCATCTCCTGATAAACATTGTATGCAGAATACTATTAATTATACTTCATTAGGACATTTTCATAAATGGTTCATAAACCACATCAAATTTTTCTATTTTTTTCTTGACATAATCTCTCCAATATAATAAAATATACAAGTGTGCAATGTAGGACATCGTGTCTCCCTACAACTTGCTTATGAATCCAGATACATAGGAGGTGTGATCATGGCAAATATTAAGTCTGCAAAGAAAAGAATTTTAGTTTCAAGAACAAGGGCAGATAGAAACAAGGCAATTCGTTCTAAAGTTAAGACAGCTATCAAAAAAGTGGATGCTGCTATTGCTGCTAATGACTCTGAATCGGCTGCAGTTGCATTAAAGAATGCAATATCAGAGATCGACAAAGCTCAGCGTAAGGGCATTTTCCACAAGAATACTGCTGCTAGAAAGATATCAAGATTAGCTATTGCAGTTAACAAGATGGCATAGTTTTCGATATATTTAATTATTATAAGCTGTTACTTTTACGGTAACAGCTTTTTTACTATATTAAGACAGGAAAGGTCTGATATTCTAATGAAAAAGCAAAACTATTTGAAATGGGATGAATATTTTATGGGGATTGCTCTCCTATCAGCCAAAAGAAGCAAAGACCCTAACACTTCTGTTGGCGCATGTATAGTAAGCCAGAACAATAAAATTCTGTCAGTTGGATACAATGGCATGCCTGTCGGATGCAGTGATGACGAATTTCCATGGAACCGTGAGGGTGACCCGCTCACAACGAAGTATCTGTATGTATGCCACGCAGAACTCAATGCTATCCTTAACTATACCGGAACCGATATCCGTAATTCAAAGATATATACCACCCTGTTTCCATGCAACGAATGTACAAAAGCAATTATCCAGTCCGGAATAACAGAAATAATATATCTTAGTGATAAATATTCCGAAACAGATTCAACAATTGCCGCAAAAACAATGCTCCGTGCAGCCGGTGTCAGATTTACGCCATATATTCCTGCCGGCAAAAATATAGAATTAGGTCTGTAATACACAGACCCGATTCTTATATTATTATCAGCTGTTGACAGGATGTTCATCTATATAACTGAACACATCCTTTTTGAATCTTTTCCACTTTTTCTCATGTTCCACAAAGTATTTTGGACAATTCTTTCCAGTCACATCATAATGCCTGATTATTCCATCCGATGATATATTATATTCACCACACAGCCATGCTACAAGTCTCACAAGCGAATCATACGTCTCATCTGTAAACATACCATTGCTCTCAGGATGGCAGCATTCTATAGAAATTGTATCGTTATTCCTGTCATTGGAGGCATATGCAACTTCATCAAGCGGAACACACTGTATAATTGTTCCATCAAGACCTATTACATAGTGGCTGCTCACGTATAATGGTCTGGCCCTGCCCTGATTAGATTCCGGCAGCCCATTAAAATAATCCCTGTTGGCCTTTGCATCTGTTCCGGGATTAGCCGTATAATGAATAACAACTCCCCTGACCTCTTTCAGGGGAGTCTGTGGCCTTGAATACTCATTAGGGTCAAGCAGATCACTGACTATACTTACATTCTCTGTTTTAGCAACTTCAACTGAAGCTTGATCAGATAATGACTGTGAAGCCGGCAAAACATACTTTAACAAAATGACAATTATATAAATAACAACTAATACAACTGCACTTGTTACAAAGAATAACCATACATTTTTGTTACTGTAATGTCTTTTGATGTTACGCCTTTGCTTCATCTTTTGCTTTTCCCTCTAACTGATATTATTCTACGCTGTAATTCGGAGCTTCCTTCGTAATCTGGATGTCATGCGGGTGACTCTCTTTAAGTGAAGCGGCTGATATCTTAACAAACTTACCATTGAGCTTAAGGTCTTCAATTGTCGGAGTTCCGCAGTAACCCATACCCGAACGAAGTCCTCCCATAAGCTGGAATACTGTATCTTCAACAGTTCCCTTGTATGATACCCTTCCTTCAACACCTTCAGGAACAAGCTTCTTGGCATCTGACTGGAAGTATCTGTCCTTGCTGCCATTCTCCATGGCTGAAATAGAACCCATTCCCCTGTACACCTTATACTTTCTTCCCTGATATAATTCAAAGCTTCCCGGGCTCTCGTCACATCCGGCAAATATGCTTCCCATCATACATACATTAGCACCTGCTGCGATAGCCTTTGTCATATCTCCCGAATACTTAATTCCCCCATCTGCTATGATCGGAATATCATATGTCTTAGCGACATCATAACAATTCATAATAGCTGTAATCTGTGGAACACCAATACCTGCAACTATTCTCGTCGTACAGATTGAACCAGGTCCGATACCAACCTTAACTGCATCAACACCAGCCTCTATAAGAGCCTTTGCAGCCTCGCCTGTTGCAACATTACCTGCAATTATCTGAACGTCAGTGAACTTATCCCTTATCATCCTTACAGTCTTAAGGACATTGGCAGAATGACCATGGGCAGTGTCTATCACGATTACATCAACCTTGGCATCAACAAGTGCCTTAACTCTCTCTTCTATATTATTGGTTATGCCAACTGCAGCACCACACAGAAGTCTTCCCTGCGCATCCTTTGCAGAAAGCGGATACTTAATCTGCTTCTCTATATCCTTAATTGTGATAAGTCCCTTAAGGTTACCAACATCATCAACAATCGGAAGCTTTTCTTTTCTGGCCTGTGAAAGAATATCCTTGGCTTCATCAAGAGTTATTCCCTCTTTTGCAGTTATAAGCCCCTCCGAAGTCATCTTCTCCTTAATCTTCCTGGAATAGTCAGTCTCAAACTTAAGGTCCCTGTTAGTAATAATACCAACCAGCTTACGTCCCTCAGTAATAGGAACGCCTGATATCCTGAACTTGGCCATAAGATTATTAGCGTCTTCCAAAGTGTTGTCAGGTGACAGGAAAAACGGATCTGTTATAACGCCATTCTCTGAACGCTTAACCTGATCAACCTCTTCTGCCTGCTGTTCAATACTCATATTCTTATGAATAATACCTATACCACCCTGACGAGCCATGGCAATTGCCATCCTGTGCTCAGTAACAGTATCCATTCCCGCACTCATCATAGGAATGTTGAGCCTTATGCTCTTAGTCAACTGTGTCGAAAGATCGATCATATTAGGTGTGTACTCTGAATAAGCAGGTACCAAAAGTACATCATCAAATGTAATTCCTTCGCCAATAATCTGTCCCATTATTAACATCCTCCTAATTATATTCAATATATTTAACAAAAAGTATTTTCAGACAAGTATACAAAATACGATACAAAAAGTCAATGAGCAATTATGTATATTCGATAATTAATCACAGATGAAGACCCTTGTCCTCATCACATCCAAGCACGAGGTTCATGCACTGTATCGCTGCTCCCGATGCACCCTTGCCAAGGTTATCAAACTGTGCAGATACAACTATTCTGTCATCATTACCATTAACGTATATCTTAAGTCCGTCCCACCCGGACTGACCATTGGCAGCCAGAAATCCTGTTGCAGCCTCCTCATCATCTTCCCTGCTTACCCTTATGAACTTCTGTCCTGCGTAATATTCCCTATAATATTCAAGAAGTGATGACGGGTCATGCCTTTTAGCCATCATATCCGTATACATCGGTACCGATACAAGCATTCCGCTGTAGTAATCATCAATTACCGGTGAAAAAAGCGGCGTACGTTCTATTCCCGTTATCTTCTTCATCTCTTTAAGGTGCTTATGCTGCTGCGTCAGTGCATACAAACGTCCGCCATCGAATGCTTTTGGCCTGTCATCAGCTTCATAACCTGCAATACCTTTTTTCCCTGCCCCACTGTAACCACTTAACGCAAAGCAGCTTACCGGAAAATCCTTTGGAATAACGTCTCCGGCAACAAGCGGATATACAAGCGAAATAAAACCTGAAGCATAACATCCCGGAACTGCAATCCTCTTCCCATTAACAATCCTGTTACGATGCCCGGGTGACAGCTCCGGGAAACCATAAGCCCAGTCATCATCAGTTCTGTGGGCCGTTGAAGTGTCAATTATTACAACATCATCATTTTCAACGAGGGATACAGATTCCCTTGCTGCATCATCCGGCAGACAAAGAAAACTTATATCAGAAGAATTAATAAGTCTTTTTCTCTCTGCAATGTCTTTTCTTAATTCAGGATCAATCCGGAGAATCTCAACATCATCACGGTCACGAAACCTCTCATCAATCCTAAGCCCTGTAGTACCGGCACTTCCATCAATAAATACCTTTGTCATATCTGAACACTCCATTTCTTATTATATAAAATCATATTCCACAGTGGGGCAGCATATTGTATTATTATAATCTGCGGCGCAGAATCACTTTCCCAATCTACACACTCATCACCTTACGCGGTGCCTTAGTCTTCATCATATCAATCATTTTTTCTGAAGGCTCAAAGTATATCCGGCATAATCCCTGTTCAGGAATCTTTGCGATTATTACGTACACATCAGCATTTTTCCTGAGTGATGAAAAATCATATACCTTTTTATCACGGTACGCATCAAGTGCATGCGAGTTCTTTGGTGCAACAACATCAACTTCATCAAAATCTATCCTGAGTCTTGTTTTTCTCTTTTCACCGCCGGATATCATATCAAAATCAATCTGTCCATCAACAAATATGTATTCCCATTCCACCGAGAATCTTGGCCAGTACCAGACAGCCAGCGCACCAAGCAGCATCCCCAGCGCAAATAAATACTTTGCATTGATCATGGCAGCAAATGCAAATGTCATAATTACCAATACAATTATAAGTACCTTTAATACTATTGTCTTTATCGTAGCGGCTCTCTTACAGCCTGCCTCAGCATATAATCCGTCCATGTGTTATCTCCTTAAAACCTCATTAAAATTAAGTCATATTATTATATCATATTATTTTTCCGTAAACAAGCTCCCAAAACCATCCCGGTATCGTTCCATTCATTACAGCGAAACATACAGGTATGCAAAAAGAAGCCATAATGCACCATGTGAAACGCATTACGACTTCTGTATTGTATTATTAATTAAATATTACGCTTTCCGGATAAGTCTGTTATAGCTCTTAGATTTCTCCTTCGGAACCGTTATCCTCAGTTTTTTCTTCATTTTTCCAAACGCTTCTTTGCCAATATAATCCAGATATTTTGTTTTAATCTTAACAGCTTTAAGCCTGGCCATATTTTTAAATGCACCATTATCTATACCGGTTACTTTATATGCCCTTTTTTTGTAATGAACTTTACCGGGTATGGTAATATGCTTTATGGACTTTTCTGACATTTTAATACCACATACATATACGGCCTTTTTATTACCGGAAACTATTCTGTATATAAGCTTTCCTGATACAAATGTTTTTACATGCTTCTTTGCAGCATTATTTTTTCTGTCAGCCTTATCAGAAGGCCTGTACCCTGTCGGCGTGGCCGGAGCATCTGACTGTGGAGAGCCTGCCGGCACAGATGTCGCAGCCGGTGCATCTGTCTGTGGACATTTTGTCGGTTCAGCCGCAGGCGTTGGAGCCTTTGTATCTTTTCCAACATCAGGAAGCTCATCATCAGACGTTACTTTTCCTGCATAACTCCATACACCGGTATTGGATATATCAAGGTGCAGGACCGGTCTTACCGCAAGATAATCTTTTTCTTTTCCGGCAACGTCATTCATAATCAATGTTCCCTTACTGTTAATCTGTCCGTTACAATCCACATTGGCAGTATTTACATTTCCGGCACCGGGCGTCCTCAGCCACCATGACCTCGTTACATTGCCGGTTGAAATTGCATATTTTGTTATGGCTGCCTGTCTGGTCTTAGACTGTTCCTTTTCATCAGCACAAAATCCGTACCCGGGATTGCACGCCTCATCATAGGACAATACATAAATACGTTCTTCAGTATCCTCACTATCCCCATACACCGGATAATCAGGATTACATTTATTATTCACCTTAACTGTAATTATACTATTATGCTCTTCCTCAGTAAAAGCCTTCTGTCCAAATAAAATAAGTTCACTTCTCAGCCTGCTTCCTTTCCAGGACGCAGCTGACATCATATCCGATATATACTCCGATGCAAAAAGCATCTTATCAGAAATAAGCATGGCATCATTCCCATCCACAGAGAGCACACGCCATTTTACAGGCTGCACATTATCCTGCGAAATGCTGTCCTGCGGATAGTTCCCAAAATAAATACAGTCCCATACCGCATAATCCTTTTGGGCGTCATAAACCGGACCCGCAATCTTATGTGTCTGTTCCGTTTCCGCGCACCTTCCGCTTTGTGACACGCCGACTGCAATAAAAATGGCTGCACATATTGCGGTAAAAGACGTTAATAACTTTTTCATGGTTACCACCTCAATTCATAAAATCATGCTCTTATTATTTCTATTTTATCAATATCTGGAGCCCACTCAGGGTTTAAATTATCAGTCAAAAAGTGAACTACCCATTGTCTTAAGCCAATGGGCTTCCTGCTTCATCGACCTCGTTTCTACGTTCCACTCCGGTCGGAGC